>JBPCPG010000234.1:0-6535 GCA_050999445.1 Nakamurella sp.
TCCATACCAACACGCCGACCGGCCACACCTACCTCAGCAGTCCACCGCGAATACCTGCGTCCCCACCATGGCCGGTCGAGGAGTTCGAAGAACGCCTCGCTCAACGACTTCTCGACAGTGCATAACAACATGGCGAGAGGAGGCTGTGGACAACCAGTTGTCAGCTGGCGGCGAAAACCGGACCGGAACCGGCCAACTCAGTACCAAGCTTGATCAAGCCGTCGCGGATACGAGTCTTCACCGTAGGGCGGGGAACACCGATCCTGTCGGCGATCTGCTGAGCGGTCATTCCGGAGAAGTAAGCGAGCGTAATCGACTCACGCTGAATGGGAGACAGGCACTGCAGTGCAGCTCGAACCTTCGACTGGTCCGCGCGGAGCAGCACGTCCTCAACCACGGTGTCCCGCTCGATGACGTGATTGCCCGCCAAGTACCGAGCGTCTCGGATACCGCTGCGCCGGCCCGCTCGAATCCGGTCAACAGACCGTGCGTGGGCAATCCGGAGAATCCAGGCCACCGCCGATCCGCGCGTCCGGTCGAACCTGGCCGCCTGCTGCCACAGCTGAAGAAACACCTCCTGGGTGACTTCTTCGGCCTTACCCTGGTCGCGGAGCAGCTTCGCGGCAAGCCCGAACACTCGGTTCTTGAAGAGCGTATAGAGCTCGTCGAAGGCGAGGTAGTCGCCCATGGCGATGGCTGCGAGCAGGTGCTCGACCCGGTGCACGTCATCGGCCGCCTCGGTGGCAACTGATGCAGAACCGGAGCCACCGACGGACCTCGCGAGTGCTACCGACATGGACGGCCTCGCCGACTTCGAAAGCATTGCTGACACGAGAACCTTCCCGTCGTTGAACGCCACCATTTGTCGAACTCCTCAATGATGACCAACGCATGAGTCAAAATGCTCCATCAAATTATGCAAGAAGTTTGAACCTTGCGTCATTTTGCAAGGTGACTCCAGAACAGCAAGCAGGTCCCGCTTTCCGCGGCCCCTGCAGAGTTCGACCGGAGAATTCGGCAAATGCATAGTCTCGGTCCTTGCGCACGACGGGTTTACTGCCCCTGCTCCCTGGGTACGCAACAGGAGAACGAGTGGGCGCCACAGGCATCTGCGCGTTCGCCGGTCGCAAGTTCAACAGCGCAGCTTGCGGTCCGCTATCCGGCATCTCAATCGGTCGGCGGCCGTGTGACGCGAGTCGGATGACCGCCGACCGAACACTCTTGCCGCCCGCGTACCCGCGACAGCCTGCGACAGCACCCGGCGATCAGGAGCGCACCGAGCCGCTCAGGCAGCTCCGGCCACCATCACCGTGCCGACGAGTTCACCGCTCGCCAGCATTTCTCCGAACAGCTCGGACTGCTCAGCTGCGGTTCGCCACGTCGGTTCTTCGGAATGTCTGCGCTTCAACTCGGCGTCGACGGCATCGGAGGATGCCGTCCAGTCGGCAGGCGCCGCCCCCAAATTCCCGATCATGGCTTGTGCGTCAATCCGTAGTCCAGCCGCCTCGAGCAGGCGAGGCAGGGCGTCGAGCACCGGAAAGTTATTCCCCTGAGGCTGCCGGGACAACGGCCCGGCGGCGGCGTAAACCAGGAGCCCAAGGCGTCCGTCGTCCGCCAGCACCCGTCGCAACTCAGCGAGCAGCCGACCGTGATCCGGCACCGTGCACAACACACCCAGACTCCATGCGACGTCGAACGCGCCCGAGCGCAGCGGTAACTGCGAGCCTGCCTGGAGCACCTCGAATCCGAACAATTCACGCGCCGCACGGCAGGCACCGGCCTGCACGTCCGTCAGGATCGGCCGAACGCCGACTTGCCCAGCGGCAAAAGCGGCAGGCCCTCCGACGCCGGCGCCACAGTCGAGCATCCGATCCGAGCCGGTGATCTCGAGGTTGTCGACCAGCCACCTCAACGCGGCCGGACTACCGCTGCCCCGACATGCGGCCGGAAGGTGAAATCGTGGACCGAACTCCAGGGCCACCTGCGCAGTCCAAGCCGCGACGGTATCGAATTTGGCTTCCAATGCTCCGTTCACTTCTGCACTCCTGCCTTGACGGCCCGGCCGATCTCGGCCTGCACTTCCGCTGCGAACATGGGCCCCCGGGCGGACGCCACGCCTGACAGGTTCACGCCTTCGACGCCAACTATTCGCAGTAGCGCCGCTGCGTCTTCGACCGCCCTGGCAATGCCTGCCGAAACCGGATCGGTGGCGTCGAGCACCCTCCGGACTGCGAGCGGATCCAGCTCCAGTCCTGGGAGTGCGGACAGTACGGCCGCGGAGCGTTCGTCGGTGTACACCGGCACCGACGCAATCACCGGCAGAGTGAGGCCGGCCTGTTCAGCTGCGACCACGAAACCGGCCACCTGCGCCACCGAACTGGCGATGTTCAGTACCGCGATCCCGGCACCGGCCCGCTGCTTACCCACCAGTCGACCCGGGCGCAGCCCCGTCGGCCGCGCAGTGATCGTTTCCGCCACCGCGACCGGCAGACCGACCGACGCCGCCAACGCGGCCAGTCGTGTTCCATCCAGATCGAAAACCTGCGTCACTTCAGGGCGGACGTCGAAGGCCCGACCGTCTCCGGTCACACACAACACAGTGGCGAAGCCGTCGTAGCGCAGGCTGCGCAGTTCTTGTTCCAGCACCACCCGGTTGCGGTCTCTGCAGGCCAACGTCACCCAGGGCACAACCCCCGCATCGTGCAACAGTCTCGCGAGCAACGTGGGCGAGAAGTCCGGGCGGTCCTGGTGATCACCGACCAGAACCGCGTCGCACGACGGCGCCAGCAGGCGAGCGGTGCGCGACAACATCGCTGCGTCGGCCGGTGGCGCACTGATATCGGTCAGGACGACCGGCGCGCGGACCGGCGCCGCCGGTGCCGACGGGTAGGGCCAGCTGATGGGCTCGACGAAGGTACACGGTGCCGGCTGCATCTCACAGGCGCCGTCCGCCTGCACTCCCCCGCACGGTCCGTAGACCATCTTCTTCGGGCATCCCGCCACCAGGTTCGAGACGGAGCCGACACCAGGATGCACGAAGCAAGCCTGCCACGGCCGCATTCGGTGGCGATACCGGTGCCCTGTCGCCTCCGACAACCGCCGGTCGGCGACACCTCTCGGGAGGAACGGCAAACAATGAGTAGAGCAAGCAGGTTCGCACCCTTCGGGACGGCAGCGATCGCGGCCGTGCTGATCTTCGCGGCCGGCAGCACCGGCACCACGATCGCCGGGACAGGTGGTCCTGCGGCGCCCGCGGCCCGGGACGCCGATCATGACCTGGACGGACAGTCGGCGCTGGATCACATTTTTGTCATCATGCTGGAGACACTCACAGTCAAGTGTCATCGACGACCCGAACGCGCCATACCTGACCTCGCTCGCCCATACCTACGGGATGGCCGATCACTACTACGGTGTCACCCACCCTTCGATGCCGAACTACATCGCCGGCATCGCCGGCGACAATTTCGAGTTCAGGACGACAACGACCAGAACGTCGTCAACCTGGACCGAAAGAATCTCGTTGACCAGCTGGAAAACCACCACGTCAGCTGGGGCGCGTACCTGCAAACCCTGCCGGCCGACAAGTTGGCCCGTTTCGGGCCGACCCTGACCGATGGCACCACGGTCTCGCTGTACGCCAAGAAGCACAACCCGTTCGTGTTGTTCGACGACATCAAGAACAATCCGTCCGGAATGGCCAAGGTGAAAGACTATGCAGCCCTGGGTGCCGACCTGAACTTTAAGAAGGCGCCGTCATTCGTGTGGATCAGCCCCAACCAGTGCAGCGACATGCACGTTGGCGTGTACGCCGGGGTTCCAGGACACCCGGAGACGCCGTGCCCTTACGGCATCGTGAAGGACAACACCAACGATGCGGCATTGAAGCACCAATCGGATCTGTCCGCGAAGAACGCCGTCACCACGATCACCGGCTCCCGAGCGTGGACCAGGCGGTCGGCGATCATCGTCGTCACCGACGAGAACGACTACACCGGCAACGAGCCGACCGGCGGTTGGGAAAGCGCCACCGGTTGCTGCGATTCTCCGTACGTCGGGAAAGCTGATCCAAGGGTCAGCGTCAACTGGCCCGGCGGAACCTACGGTGGCGGACTGATACCGGCGATCGTCATCAGCGCATCCGGGCCTCGCCACTTCGTGGACCACACCCCGTACAACCACTACTCGATGTTGACCACCATCGAGAACAACTGGCACCTCGGTCATCTGGGGCATGCAGGTGACACCGCGGGCGGCGTGCTGCCGATGAATGCCCTGTTCGGCATTGCGCACTGACCTGCCGACGGTGCAGGGGGCGGGATCCTCACCCAGCGACGGCCCGCAGCCTCACCCCGACCCTCACCCAGCGACGGCCCGCAGCCTCACTCCGGCCGCCTTCAGAGCGCTGCGGACGTGTTTGGCGATCGCTACAGCGCCCGGCGTGTCCCCATGGACGCAGATGGAGTCGACCTCCACCGCGAGTAGCTCACCGGTGATCGCCCGGAGTTGCCCCGTCGTGACGAGACCGACGACCCGGGCAGCGATCTCAACCGGTTCGAGCAGCACCGCGCCGGGATCGCGCCGAGGAACCAGGGTGCCCTCTGCGGTGTAGGCGCGGTCGGCAAAGGCCTCGTTCACCGTGCGCAGACCCGCCTGCGCTGCCAGCCGCAGGAACTCCGAGCCCGACATGCCGACAACCGGCAGCGCGGCGTCGTAGGACGTGACCGCAGCGACAACGGCCGCAGCTTGCTCGGTGTGCGAGATGATCGTGTTGTACAGGGCCCCATGAGGTTTCACGTATCGAACTTGCTGCCCAACGCTCCTGGCCAAGCCGTCGAGGGCGCCCATCTGATAGATGATCTCGGCCGTGAGATCAGCCGATTCCATGTCGATGAACCGCCGGCCGAACCCGGCCAGGTCCCGATAGCCGACGTGCGCGCCGATCGCCACGCCGCGTCTTCCCGCGGCCGCCACCGTGCGGTGCAATGTCAACGGGTCACCCGCGTGGAACCCGCAGGCGACATTTGCGCTGGTGACCACATCGAGCATCGCCAGATCATCGCCGAGTACCCAGCTGCCGAAACTTTCGCCGAGATCGGCGTTCAAGTCGACGCTGGTCATCGTAGAGAGGCTTCCTGGCGGCATTTCGAGAATCGATCAGGCCTGCCCGAGGTGCTGGCGTTGCCGACCAAGGCCCTGGATCTCCAGCTCCATCACGTCGCCTGCCTTCAAGTAGGGAAAGCGCCCAGAGAGCGCAACACCTTGTGGTGTACCGGTATTGAGCAGATCGCCCGGGTCCAGCACCAATACCTGACTGAGCTGATAGATGATCTCGGCGACGTCGAAGATCATGTCGCGCGTGTTGGAGTCCTGCCGCGGCTCGCCGTTGACCCAGCTGCGCAGGGTCAGATCCTGCGGGTCGCCGATTTCGTCGTCGGTCACCAGATGGGGCCCCAGCGGGTTGAAGGTCTCGCAGCTCTTGCCCTTGGACCACTGACCTCCGCTGTTCTCCAACTGGAAGGACCGTTCGGAGACGTCGTTGCTCAGGACGTATCCGGCGACGCACTCCAATGCGGCCTGTCGGGACGGCAGATAACGCGCCGTTCTGCCGATCACCACACCCAGCTCGACCTCCCAATCGGTCTTTCCCGAGCCGCGCGGAACCAGGACCTCGTCGTTGGGCCCGACCACCGTGTTGGGCGACTTGTAGAACAGCACAGGAGCCTTGGGAGGCGCGCTGCCGGACTCCGCGGCATGGGCTTCGTAGTTCATGCCGATGCACAGCACCGCTCCCGGCCGGGCGATCGGGGGCCCGATCCGCTTGCCCGCGATGTCAATGGCGGGCAGTCGTCCCGCTTGGGCCTCGATCCTGGCGATTCCGTCGCCGGCGAAGAAGGCACCATCGAAATCGCCGGTCAGGCCGGAGACGTCGAAGGTATTGCCGTCACCGTCCATCACCACAGGAACCTCGGCGCCGCGTGGTCCAACTCGAAGCAGTTTCATGCCCGTGGACGCTACCTGTTGCCTCCCGCAGTATTTGCTGCGCCCATGGCCGGCCAGGGGGAAGTCAGCTCTTTGCCCTCAGTTGCTCCCGCATCGCCGGCATCACAGTTTCTCCATACACGCGTAGCGTCTCCTCCTTGTTGTCGTGCTGCAGATAGCCGGCGAACTGGTCGACGCCCAATTCTTGCAGCGCCGACAGCTTGGCGATGTGCTCCGATGCATTTCCCAGCAGGCAGAAGCGGTCGACGACGTCGTCGGGGACGAAGGCGGCATGGCTGTTCCCGGTCCGGCCGTGTTCGTTGTAGTCGTAACCCTGACGAGTCTTGACGTAATCCGTCAGCGCCTTGGGAACCGCCGAATCCTGCCCGTACTTGGCCACGATGTCGGCGACGTGATTGCCGACCATCCCGCCGAACCAGCGGCACTGGTCCCGCATGTGCCCGAAGTCGGCGCCGACGTGCACCGGCGCCGCGAAGCAGAACCTGACCGCCATCGGGTCCCGCCCCGCCTTGCGGGCGGCGTCCCGGACTGC
>JBPCPG010000272.1:0-10476 GCA_050999445.1 Nakamurella sp.
ATGCTGGATTGGCTGCGCGCTCGCATGTTCACCCCGGAGGCCAACTTGTCCTCGCGCTGACCACCGGCGGCTCTGGGCCGCACCCGCGCGGATTGTGGACGATTCGCGCGGCGCTGGGTCGCACTCGCGGCACTGCGCCGCTCACCGGCGGCACTGCGCCGCTCACCGGCGGCACTGCGCGACTCACCGGCGGTTCTGGGCCGCACCCGCGCGGCTTGTGGTCGCACCCGCGCGGCTTGTGCTCGATTCGCGCGGACTGCAACCAGCGCAGGGTGGCCGAAACCCGCGCGAACCCCCGCTGCTCCGGCGGCGCCTTGCTCAACTTGCAGGAACCGAGCCGCGCGTAACCGCAGTCCGGAGACGGCAATCGGCACCTGCGTGATTCTGGTAGACACCTCCGTCCGGATCGACCACCTCCGTCCGGATCGACCACCTACGTATCGGCGACTCAGAGCTCGTCGGACTTCTCCGCGACGGTCAGGTGCTGTCCCACCCATGGGTGATCGGCGGGCTCACTCTGAGCCAACTGTCTCGCCGCAGCGGAATCATCGGACTCCTTCAGAACGTCTCGAACGCTTCAACCGCGACCGACGCAGAAGTGCTGACCCTGATCGAGAACCAGCACTTGTCCGGACTCGGCATCGGATACGGGGAAGCGCAGGTGCTGGCCGCGACCTTGCTGTCGGCAGGTGCAGCTCTGTGGACGCGCGGCAAGCGGCTCGCCGTCGTCGCCGCCCGCCTGGGACTGGCCGAGAGCCCGGTACCCAAGACCTGAGCGAGGTCTCCACATCGCTGCCCCTGCTGGGGAGGGCTGATCCTGCTGGGGAGGGGAAGGCGAAACCGTTCGCCCCGGCGTTCGTCAGGTGTTCGGTGCGGAGGTTCCGCGAAGAAGGAACGCGGCTTGCGGGCCTTGGTGGTGGGGCCAATGGGTGAGGTCGAGCCCGGCGATGATGCGGGCTGATTGTGCGGAGTCCTGATCAGGCGGTGCGTAGATCTCCAGGGAGAGGTCGTCGAGTTCCCACAGGTGATCGGTGGCGGGAGAACCGGAACACCGTGACCAGTAGTGAATCCCCGGCCGCCCCGCGATGTCGATGGGGTTGTGGTCGTCGGTCATGACCATGCGGTTGCTGCGGCCCGGACACAAGGCGCCGAGCATGGGGTCCGGCGTGTTCAAGATCGCGGTGTCGCCACTCCTGTCCGGCACCGCGAGTATCAGCCGGGTTCCAGCACAGTGCGCGGCAGGTCGGGCAGCGACGCACACCGTAACGGCGGTTGAATCAGAACCGGTGACGGCAACGGTCCGTCCGGGAGGCACCGGAAAGCGGACACCGCCCACGTCGGCGATCTGCCCAGTCATAGTCAGCTCAGCCGCCGCGGCAACGTCGTGGGTGCGAGGCAGCAGGAACGCGGTCAAACCGACCGCAATCCCGACGACCACAGCGGCTGCGGCGCAAGGCAGCACCCAACGGGTGTTACCTGGTCGGAGCGCCCCGACGGTCGCCGACCCGCTTCGCCGGAAATTCGCCGCCGAACGCCGCTTCTGCCCAGTCATTCGTTGAGGTAGCGGTTCGGATCGACGTCGAAACAAGTTAGGTCGGTCAGCAGGGTCGTGCCCGGTGAACACGTCCCGCAGGTACTGCAAGTCGTGGCTTTCGGGCGGTGTCGCCGGGCTCAGGTCGCTCATCATGACTCTCTCCGATGCATGTCTTCGGCAGCAATGACCGGCGGAGTTGTCGGTCGGATTCTCGGCAGGGTTATCGGTCGCATCTCGGGCCGGAGTGTCGATGTGTCGTTGGGCCGCTCGTCCATCCAGCCCTGCACTTTGCGGCGAATCCGATGCAGGCGGGTGTGGGCGGCGGCCGCGGTAATTCGCAAGATCCGGGCGGCAGCGGGTACGTCGAGCTGCTCGAAGACGACCAGGCGCAGCAGCTCGGCATCCTTGGTCGGCAGCCTGTCGATCAAACCGGCAACCCAGTCCGTCTCGGTGATTGTTTCGCCGGGGTCGGGTGCTGCCCCTTCACGGTGAAACGATCGGAGCCGGTTGTGCAATCTGTCGACACGGCCAGCCGTGGATCGATGCCGGAGCACTTCGCGATAGGCCACCGCATAGAGCCAGGGCAGCGCCTCGTCGACCGTCCGCGGCCGTTTGCCCCGGGCGACCACCAGAAAAACCTCCGACACAACGTCGTCGGCCGACCCTGCTCCGACTCTGCGGAGGGCGTAGCGCCGAATGGCCTCGCCGTAGCGAGCGTAGAGCTCCGCGAGCGGCGGTGACGTCGATTCGCTGACCAGCGGTATTCCCACCTCTACCTACGCGCTCGACACGGTCCAACTCTTACAGATCCGGGAACGCAGGTCCAGATTCTTGCAAGTCGGACCGTGTGGGCCGGGGCCGGTCGGGGCGCCAATGGGTGCCTGGAACGGCGAACGGAACCGGAGCAGTGGGCGGGAAGTGCGAACGTGCGAAGCTTCCATCATGATCGGAACTGCCGCCAGACGACGGCCCTTCGCCCAGGTGGACGTCTTCTCCGCGGTGCCCTACGCCGGCAATCCGGTGGCGGTGGTGTTGGAAGCGGCAGGCGTCTCCGACGCCGACATGGCCCGCTTCGCCGCCTGGACGAATCTGTCCGAGACCACGTTCGTGCTACCTGCCACCGAGCCTGCAGCGGACTACCGGCTGCGGATCTTCACGACCGGTTCGGAGCTGCCGTTCGCCGGCCACCCCACACTCGGAAGCGCCCATGCCTGGCTGGAAGCCGGCGGTACACCGAAGGACGGCCGGTCACCGGTCCAGCAGTGCGGCATCGGTCTCGTGACGATCCAGCAAGGGGCGGACGGACTGGCGTTCGCGGCTCCGCTGCGGCTACGGAGCGGCCCGCTCCAGCCGACGGAATTCGCGCGTGCCCTGGCGATACTGCGCATACGTCCGGATGACGTCGTGGACGCCCAGTGGGTCGACAACGGCCCGGGCTGGATGGCCGTGCTGTTGAGGTCCGCGACTGCGGTACTGGGTGCGTTACCCGACCCGCTCCTGCTCGCCGAGGCGAAAATCGGAGTGATCGGACCATACCCGGCCGGGTCTGACGTCGACTTCGAGGTCAGGGCGTTCCACGGCGGTGTCGAGGATCCGGTGACCGGAAGCCTGAACGCAAGCCTTGGGCAGTGGCTCATCGAGTCCGGGAAGGCCCCGTTGGCTTATGTGGCCGGTCAGGGCACCGCGCTGGGGCGAAGCGGACGCGTACAGGTCCGATCGGTGGACGGCCAGGTGTGGGTCGGCGGCCGTTGCAACACCTGCATCAGCGGCACGGTGGACCTGTGACGGTGGACCTGTGACGGTGGACCTGTGACCTGGGACCTGTGACCGGGGACCTGTGACCGGGCACGCTGGGCCGCGAACTGGACCCGTGGCCTTGCTGTTCGGAACCGTCCGACCCTACTGATCCTCTCCGTGCAACGCGGCCCGCAACCGCTCCCGTTCGTTGCGACGCCGAGCAGTGGAGATCGCCACCGCGGCGTTCACCCGTCGGCGCGTGCCGGCGAAGATCACGAACGACAGCGGCAGCGCGAGCACGACAGCGAAAAGAAGCGCCACGATCAGCGGCATCACCAGGTATAGCGCGGCGGTCAGCGCAATGACCAAGGCGATGCGGAGCAGCGAGTAGATCAGCAGCCACTTCACCAACGCGGGCGCGGCCGAAATAATCTCTGCGGCCTCCACCCGAACCTCATTGTCGTCGCTCGTTCCGACCGGCGGCTCGGAAACAGGATTATCGGGCGCCCACTTCGGACGGGCGGCCTCAGGACGGGACAATGGCGGCGGCTCCGACAGATCTGACTCTGCTCGATTGTCTTCGCTGTTCATCCACCGAGAATAGGCGGCCGGGGCAACCGTCCCTCGGCGTCGGCCGGCCGGTCCGGCTGGCGTCAAGTCGGCCCTGGATCCTGTTCATCTGGCCGCAGCTTGGCCGGCCGGCCCTCGAATCTGGTGGCCAGAACCACCGTTGTGCGCGTGCGGGCGACGCCGTCGATGCCCCGTAGCCGACCGAGGCACCGATGCAGCTCGTCGACGCTCGCGACGCGGAGGGTGATCAGAAATGCATCGTCGCCGGCGACCGAGTAGCAGCTTTCGACCTCCGGCATCTCTTCCAGCGCTCCAGCGATCACGTCGTCACTACCGTTCTCACCGGGTGCGATGCCAACGAGCGCGGTCACTCCGATGCCGATCGCGCCCGGCGCGACAACGGCACGATAGGCGGTGATCACTCCGGACGATTCCAGCTTGCCCACACGCTCATGGACTGCCGACGACGACAACCCGACCAACCGGGCGAGTTCCGCGTAACTGGCCCGACCGTCGGCGCGAAGGGCGTCGATCAGGTGGCGGTCCACAGCATCCACGAGCGTCTCCTATCGGCCCCAAAAACCCGATCGTCGAGCCGGGTCCGGTGGCATCTACACGGTAGCTCTACCCTCGCCAGGCCCACCTCGACAGTTATCGGCCCAGCCGATAGCAGGATTCTGCGCATTCTCGAGCAATAGCTTTGAGAATCGGACGAATGGGGCACAATGTTCCAGACGCCAATCCGGGCGCACGAGGCCGTCGGGGCCCAAGAGGAGGCACGTAGCCATGGAGAATATCGAAAGACTACTGACACCAGGTGAAGTTGCACTGATGTTCCGAGTCGATCCCAAGACGGTGACGAGGTGGGCATCGGCGGGGCGGATCGGATCGATCCGCACACCCGGCGGTCATCGTAGGTTCCGTGAATCCGAGGTCAGCGGTCTGCTGGCGGACCTGACGGTCCAGGCGGCACGCCACTCCGCCTGAGGAAACACCCACCGACCGTTGATCGACATTCCGCGCAACGGAGAAGCAAAGAGCCCCTCGTCGGCGCCCCAGCAGGGACGCCCGGCGAGGGGCCCTTCACTGGCGGAGTGCCCACACCGCCGGCACCGGAGGTCAGGGCGTATCCGGAACTTCCTCGATTTCCAGTAGCCGAGTAGCGATCTGCGCTGTCGGCGGGCGGGTTGTGCGTACTGTGGAATCAATCGATGGAGGTGCCAGATGTACATGCTGATTGCGATAGCCGTGACCGTTCTGGTTATCGCGCTGGCTTGGCGTGGAATCGGCGCAGGCGCCGCAAACGATGAGGCGGCCCGGCAACCGCAGGCCAGGTCTACCAGGGCCAGCCGCCCTCGAACCAGGGCCGTGGCGCCCGACGATGATCCGGAGTTCCTCCGCGAGATCGACCGCAAGCTCCGCGGCGAGGACAAAAACAGCTAGAGGTCGAGCGACGGCACCGGGCGGAAGTTGTCGCCGCCGACCGTGCCACCTCGCCGCCGCACCAACGCGCGCGAGTCGGAAAGGTCGGCCCGGACGGTCCGGTTAGAATCACGCGGTGAGTGCCGAGCCGGTGAGCTTCGATTGAGGTCAGCCTTCCACCGTCCGCGCCTTTTGACCACCGCCCGTTGAATGGCAGCCATTCGGCCCGCTCAGCAAGACCCTGAACACTTCCGGCTCCCGGGCTGTGAACGCACTGCATCGGGCTGGCGCGCTGCTTGGCGAGCGGGAGTCAGTCTGTGGGCGCTGAGCTGGCTGGGCTTCCTGTTGGTGGGGCGCGGGTTCGCCACGCTCTCGGGAAAGCTGGTTCGGGATCAACTGCCATCGACATCATGGCCTGCCTACATCTTCAACGAATTCGATTCCGGCCACTTCCTCCGAATAGCCGTGCACGGGTATTTCACCACTGATCACGGAATTCCGAACTGGGATGAGGCTTTTCTACCGGGCTATCCAGCTGCGTCGAGGTTCGTCGCTGCGGCGGTCGGCGGTGGCCGGCTGACGCCTGTCGCGGCCTTCGTCGGTATGTCGATCGTGGCCTGGCTGGGGGCACTCGCTTCCGCAGTGCTGATGATTCGACTTGTCCAGGCGACCGACGGCTCGACGGAAGATGCTGCGTGGTCGGCCGGCGTTCTGCTTTTCGGCCCCTACGGCGTCTTCCTGGTGGCCTCCTACTCGGAAAGTCTGTTTCTCGCGCTCGCGCTGGGCGCTTGGCTCGCTGGCAGGCGGAGCAACTGGTGGTGGGCGGCCCTTCTTGCCGCTGCCGCCGCACTCGTCCGCGTCAACGGTCTGTTCCTTCTCGCTGGACTGGCCGTGATGGCAGTTGCCGACGCGCGCGGCACGACTCGTCAGTGTCTGCTGCGCGTTGCGGTTCTTGCGGTGGCGCTCGCCGCACCGGTCGGCTACGTCTATTTTCTGCATCGGAACTCAGGTAGCTGGTTCACCTGGCTCGATGCGCAGCGGGGTGGTTGGGGTCGAGGAACAACGCTCCCGTGGGCATCGTTCTGGAATAGCTGTTCGAAGCTGTGGGGACCTGCCGCCACCGTTGCCGAGCGATATCAGAGCGCCATGGAGTTGGTGTTTGCGATCTTGATGGTTGCGGGCGGGTGGATCCTGTTCAAACTTCAGCACTGGCCCGAGCTGACGTACGTCGGACTGACGGCCGTGTCATTGCTGACCAGTACCGTCTATCTTTCGATACCACGGTCGGTACTGCTGTGCTTTCCACTGCTCGTACTCACCGGCCAGTGGCTTCGACGGTCCTTGGCGACGCCGGGTTCCGACGAACGCGCCCTGGCTCGCCTGGTGATCGGCGGTGGTGTTGCGCTGGCTGCCGTGAATACCGGAACGTTCGTCTCGCAGCAGTGGACCGGCTGACCCTGAGGCATGCTCGTCGCCACGCGGCTGGAAAAGACGCTTATTCTGTGGTTCGGGCCGCTCGTGTGGGGTCGGACCAGTTCACGCCCGCGTAGTTGGGTCAGTTCAGGCCCGCGTAGGAGTGCAGCCCCGACACCACGATGTTGATGAAGAACAGATTGAACAGGACGGACGCGAACCCGACCACCGAAATCCACGCCGCCTTGGTGCCGCGCCAGCCGGCCGTCGCCCTGGCGTGCAGATACGCGGCGTAGCAGACCCAGGTGATGAAGGCGCAGGTCTCCTTCGGATCCCAGCCCCAGTAGCGTCCCCACGCCACCTCGGCCCAGAGGGCTCCCGCGATCACCGCGAAGGTAAAGACGGGAAAGGCGACGATGGCGGTTCGATAAGCCACCCGATCCAGGGTCGCCAGCGACGGCAGTGCTGCCCACCGCGACCTGTCGGTGACGGTTGCGGCTGGGGCGAACCCGGAACCTGGTGTAGCCGATGCCGTGTCGACTCCGTTCTCCGGGAGAGCGCCCCACTGCTGCTCGGCAAGAAGCTTGCGGTCGTACCTCGAGCGCAGCAGATACATGACGGACGCAACGCCGGAGACCATGAGCACGCCCGAGGACAGCGAAACGGCCAGCACGTGGATCAGCAACCAGTACGAGTGCAGAGCGGGCACCAGCGATTCCACCTGCGTGTACAGCCGAGTGCCCCCGACGAACATCAGGATGACCACCGGGATCAACAGGAAGAAGCCGATCGACCTGGATTTGGTCCGTTGGAGAATGATCAGAAACCCGGTCACCGCGGCCGCGCAGATCAGCGAGGTGAACTCGTACATGTTGCCCCACGGCGCCCGGCCGGCCGCCAGCCCGCGGGTCACGATCGAGAAGACGTGTGCCGCGTAACCGAATGCCAGAACGATCATCGCGGCCCGCCCGAACAGGGCGCCCATCGGTTTGCGGGTTCCGTTCGCCGGCGCGGCGATCCGGCCGATCCCGTTGTGATTCTCGGCCAGGCCCGTGCCCTGGTTGCGGTCCAGCAGCGCCGTCCGTCCTCTGCCCGCCGCACGAAGCGTCATGCTGGCCGCTTCGGCCGCCGTGGGCGAGTTACCACGTGCCGAGGCGAACTCGATTCCCAGACAGACCAGAGCGGCGATGTAGCCGGCGAGCGCCGCCTGGAAACCGAGGTAGGAGATGTTTCCCAGATGATCGTTGACTGCCATGACTACTGCGCTGCCTTTCGTTGTTCCCAAGGACCGTCGGGCGAGCTGACCAGCACTCTCAATTTCGTGAACTCGTCGCCGTACCCGGCCTGGTCGGTCCTGGCCAGACCGCCGATCTCGACGTGAACCGAGCCACCGGAACCAACCGTACGGGCCGCTGCCGACAGTGGTGCCGGCGTCGCATCCCCGCGGGCCCTGCCGACTTCGGAAAGGCTGCCGCCGATCCGGAACCACACCCGCCTGCGTTTGATGGTCAGCGACATCATCAGGCCGATGAGCAGCAGAATCGCGAATACCAGGGCCCAGCCCTGGGCCGGATCGTACGACGTCTGCAGCGACACCCACTGCTTGAAGCCGGTGAAGGTGATCGCGGTGCCATCGTCGAGCTTCATCGACTGCCCGAGTGACAGGTTCGACCGGTTCAGTTTGACCAGTTTCCCGTTCGCCACCTGGTCGGTGTCGATCGAGAAGATCGACTGCGGTTTGCCGGTCTCCATGCCGAGATCACCCCGATAGATCTGAATGGCCACTCCGGGGGAATTCGGCGCCGGAAACGTCGAGGTCATGATGCCGGTATGCACGAAGGCGCTCGGCGCGAAGATGCCGACGATGGCCAACTGGTGCTTGCGGAGTTCATCTCCGGTGTATCCGGGAGGGTCGAGGATCTTGACCGCACCCTGCGAGGTGAAGGACGAGTCCTGCGGCTGGAACGGCGCCGTGCGGGTCTGCACCTGTCCGTCCGGGTAGGTGACGGTGAAGGTCGGTGAGTAGCCGTGGCCCAGCAGATACAGGCGTTGCCCCTGAACCCGCAGCGGGTCGTTGACCTCCAGACGGGCCGAGGTCCACTGGTTCGGGCCGAGGTTCGTTCCGGTCTGGTAGCGGATCGCCGCGACGAAGGAACTCGCCTGCCCGGTCGGTGTGTAGGTGGCGGTGAACTTGTCGATGTCGACGCAGAACGGCGACATGTCGGTCCCGTCGACCAGCAGGCCGGGCCGGAAGTTGTCGTAGTTGACCGGCGATGACGAGCACAGCTCGGAGTTCGGCCCGTCGGCCGCGTTCAGGATGATCGAGCCTTCGAATCCGAACAACTTCCCGACCGCGATGGCGACCAACAGCCCGAGCAGGGAGAAGTGGAAGACAAGATTGCCGACCTCGCGGAGGAAGCCCTTCTCCGCCGAGATCGCCAGGGCGCCCGAGTCTTCGGTGCGCCGAACGAGTCGCCAGCCCCTGAGCCCGGCAGTGATCCGATCAGCCACTGCCTCGGGCGGCCCGGCGACCGAGACCGCGGCATGGAGCGGCAGTCTGGAAAGATTCCGTGGTGTGGCCACCGGCTTCATCCGGATCTGGCCGACGAAATCCCAGGTCCGCGGCAACAGACACCCGACGAGCGAGGTGAACAGCAGCAAATAGATGGCCGCATACCAGGGCGAGGCGAAGACCTCGAAAAAGCCGAGCCGGTTGAGCAGGACGCCCCACGTCCCGTGATCGACGATGTACTGCGCAGTCTTGGATGTGTTCAACGACCACTGCGGCAGCAGCGCACCCGGCAGGGAGGCAATCGCCAGCAGGAACAGCAACACCAGCGCGGTGCGCATGCTGGTCAGCCGGCGCCAGGTGTTCCGCAGGTGCGCCAGACCACCGGCGAGCGGGCCAGGTCGCCGCGGCAGCGCCGGTCGCGGGCCTGTCTGCTCGCCCGGGTCCGCAGTCAGACCGCCAGAAAGATGCGTGACGTCACGGGTTGCCACCTCAGAGCACCGCCCCGGAGTCGCCGAATCGGACCTGGAGCCGGCCGACGAAATCGCTCCACAGCCCGGTCACCATGGCCAGCCCCACGACGACGAGCATGATGGCCCCGACGAGCTGGATCGTCCTGGTGTGCCGGCGCAGGAAGCCCAAGGCGGTGGTTGCCCAGCCGAAGCCGAAGGCCAGCAGCAGGAACGGCACACCCAACCCGGCGCAGTAGAACAGCACCAGAAACATTCCGCGCCAGGCCGACCCGTTCCAATCGGTGGCTGTGGCCAGGGAGACCACGCCGGCCAGCGTCGGACCGATGCAGGCCGTCCAGCCCAGTCCGAAGAACGCGCCGAGCAGCACCGCGCCGAAAATTCGGCCGGTGGGCCTGGCGTGAATGCGTTTCTCGGTCTGCATCGGACGGATCAGCCCGAGCATCGCCATTCCCATCAGAATCGTGACGACCCCGCCGATCCGCATCAGCCAAGCCGTGTTGGCCTTCAGCGTGTGCGCGATTCCCAACACCAGTGCCTGCTCGGCCAGGAATACCACGGAAAAGCCGAGGACGAACAGGGCCGCGCCGGCCAGCACTCGACCGCGCATCTTCGGCGCGATCCTGGTGCCGGTCCGGGTCGATTCGGTCCGGGTCGAGGTGGTCCGCGTCGAAGCGCCGCCAATCGCACTCCGACTGGCACTGCCCTCTGCGCCCACCAGTCCGACCAGGTAGGCAAGGTAGCCGGGAACCAGCGGGATGACACACGGAGAGGCGAAGGAGACCACCCCGGCGGCCAGCGCCAAACCGGCCGCGACCAGG
>JBPCPG010000282.1:0-8927 GCA_050999445.1 Nakamurella sp.
CGCTGCCCTGCTCGAGCGTGAGGTTGTTCTGCACGATGGCGATCGAGGCCACGTGAGCCAGGCCTCGAGCCAGTTGGAGGTCGTCGTCGCCCAGGGTGCCCGGTTCGATTCCGAACAGGCCCAGCGCGCCCAGCCGAGCATGCCGAAGCCGCATCGGTATGGCGTGTACGGAGGCGAAGCCCTCCTGGGCAGCCGATGCGGCGAACCGTGGCCAGCGGGCCTTCTCGGTCTGCAGGTCGGCGACACTGACCCGCGCACCGGAGCGGTAACAGTCCAGGCAAGGACCTTCGTCCCGCTGCAGCTGGAACGCCTCCAGCTTGCGGGCCTCCTCGGAGGTGGCGGCCAGCAGGTGCAATACTCCGGTGGCATCGGCCAGCAGCAACCCGACGGCGGCCACATCCATCAACCGCGCGCAATCCTCGGCGAGTTGAGTGGTCAGATCCACCACGTCGTAGTCATCCACCAGACGATCGGCCAGGCCGGTGAATGCTGCGATGATTTCTGATTCCCTCGTAACCATCAGGAGTCCTCCTCCACTGCGGTTCTGCGGCCGGTTCCGTCGTCAGCGAGGCGTACCCGGTGTTCGAGAATGTCGTAGGCCGCCTCGCTGGTGGTGCGGCCGTGCGCGAACGCATACCCGCGCAGCCGCACCAATGCCTCCGTCGGGGAAACACCGAGTTGGGCGATCAGCACCCCGGCCGCTTGGTACACCTCCGATCGAGTCAGCGCAGTCAGTTCCTCCCAGGCGGCGCTGCTGTCGTCCTCGACGGCCACGTCCAGATCCAGACCGGCCACATCGAGAATCGGTAACGCAGCAAGCTCGGCGGCGAAATATGCACCGGTGAGTGCCGCACCGCTCAACGGCCCGGGCCGGTCGCGGTACAACAACAGCGCGCCCATCGGCAGGCCGGCCACTGCCACCGGCAGTGCGAAAATGGCGCCCACACCCAGGTTCGATGCTGCCCCGGCGAAGTTGAACCAGGATGCAGCGGCCACCCCGTGCAGGTCGGCGGCCATCACCGGGGCGGAGGAATTCACCGCCTGGAGGCTGGGTCCCTCCCCCAACATGAATTCCAAGTCGATCAATTCGCGACTCAAGGGGCCGCTGGCTCCCATGGAACTCCCGACCACGCCGTCGGCAGCGGAAATGGTCAATGCTGCACCGTCGACATTCAGCGACTGCACCAACGAGGCGCACAGCTGATCGGCAACCGGCCGGCCGCGTCGCACACCGCCGATTGCCGCGATCAGATGTTCCGGAATCTGATCGGCATCAACCACGGGACACCTCCCCACTCGAAACCACCAGCGTTCACAGCCCGAAGGCAAAGTGTAACGGTGCGTCACCCGTTGCGAAAGTACTGACTCCGTGCTGGTCATCGGTGGGGTATGCGGGCCGATGCGGGCAGGATCCGGACCAGGTCCAGGCAGACTCGGCGATTCCGGCGACGACGGCGACCCGCACGGTCATGGTGGTCACGTCCTATTCGCCCGGGACCCTGTCCAGGTTCTACTCGTCCGGATCCCACCCGAACCTTCTACAGTCCGGCGCCTTGGCTGAGGAGTCTGAGCAGCGGCGGGGTGGGGACTGCCGTGCGGCGAGCCAACCAGAGGTGGATCTCGTGAGCTGGCACGGGCCGGCTGATGTAGTAGCCCTGGGCGATGTCACAGCCGAGTTCGCGTACCTCGGCGAGCTGTTCTTCGTCTTCGACTCCTTCGGCTACCACGCGCAGTTTGAGGTTCTTGCTGAGGCCGGCGATGCTTCGGACGAGGGCGCGGCTGCTGGCGGAATCGGCGGAGTTGAGGCCGCTGACGAAGGACCGGTCGATCTTGACCTCGGTGACGGGCAGCTGTTGCAGGTACGACAGGCTGGAGTGGCCGGTGCCGAAGTCGTCCAGGGACAGGCTCAGGCCGAGCTCGTTGAGTTGGTGGAGCACGGGCATTGTCTGCTTGGGGTCGCCCATGGCACTGCTATCGGTGATCTCCAGAATCAGTTGCGCCGGATCGACCCGATGGGTGCGTAGGGCGTGCGCGACAAGTTGAGGTAGTTGGGGGTTCTCGATGTTGCGAGCGGAGAGATTGACCGCGACGCTGACCCGGTGCCCTTGTGCCGTCCACTTCGCGCACTCGGCCAGAGCCCCGTTGAGCACGAGCGGGGTCAGTTCGTCGATGAGGTCGGTTGCTTCGGTGAGCGGGATGAAACGGTCCGGTCCGATAAATCCGAGGCGGGGGTGTTGCCACCGCACGAGCGCTTCGGTGCCGACGATGGCGCCCGTGTTCAGATCGATCTTGGGTTGATAGTGGAGGAGGAACTGGTCGGGGTCGGTGCGCAGTGCAGCGCGGAGGTCGGCGAGCAGTTCCAGGCGTTCGGTGCGGATCCGGTCCATTTCGGGGCTGTGGACCGAGATCGGAATGCGAGCTGTCTTGGCGGCGTACATCGCGGTGTCGACCTGGCGCAGCAGATCGTCGGCGGGGTTCACATCGCTGCTGAACGTCACCCGGATGCTCACCTGGGTGTCAACCCGCGCTTCGTCCAGATGCGCGGGCTGGGAGAGGGAATCAGCAATCTGCTGTGCGATGTGCAGCAACGACGCGATCAATACGATCTGCTTGATGGCAGCCATCTCTCGTATGTCTCCGGCGTTGCTGACCCGGGCCACCGCCGCGAAGTGGCTGACCTTCGCCGGCGGCACCGCGGCCATCCACTGGTCCGTGGCTCCGAGACCGTCCAACCAGCTCAAATGCGCGACGTGCTCCCGGAACCGGGATACCGTCGCCGCCGCAGCGGTCCGCTTCAATTCATCGAACAGACTCCGCCGGGTCACCGGATCCACCCGCAACAACCCGGTCAGCACCGCCCGGTCCGTCTCACTGATTCTGGCGTGCACCGCGGCGTAGATACCGTCGTTGACCTCCCGACGAACGGTCGCGGCCAGCTCGTCCAACGTCGAATAGCCGGGCAACTCGAACCGGGCAGCGATCAACTGCTCCAACGCCACATTGATCAGATCCGCCGGGTTGTCCTTCGACAACGCCGCCTCCGAGATCACCCACCGGGCCAGCTGCACCGCCGCCGGCGGATCGAACACCACCCCCAGACGCTCCCGGACCCAGTCGCGCTGCCGCTCCCCGGTCCGCGACGACGCGTGCTCAGCGACCACCGACGACGCCAACCCCACGACGCCTCGGATGTGATCCACTACCGGCAGCGGGATCTCGAACAGATCAGGGAAGCATCCCAGCCGCTGAAAAGCCTTCAACAGCAAGAACAACGCCAACAGATGCTCCGACGTGCGGGCACGCTCTCGGGCCCACTCAATCTCTGGTTGGCTCGGAGTAAACGACTCCTGCAACTCCTTGGCCGGCACCGACCGCCGAAAACGGGGATACGCCGTCCGATCGATCGAGGTCACGTCAGCCTCCTCGCAGCGCCAGCCACCACCATCAGGACAGATTTGGGAGGTCGCCCATCCTGGCCGCATCGAAACGTTACCAACGCACGATCGAGCGGCGGCCGCGCGGGCTGACCAGCAGCGTCACTCCAGGGACGGGGTCATTCCCGGTGGCGGGCGGTGGGCCGGGATGCTCTACTGAGCGCGGGTCCAACTGGGGCCTGGGTGATCACTGTTGGGGAAGTACGAATCATGAAGCGAAAGTTCCGACTTACTGGTCTGGCTGGTCTGGCGGCGTTGACGCTGGTGCTGTGCTCGACGACGCAGGCTGGGGCAAGCTCGGATCCGGCCAACTCACCTTCAACCGGTGACCCGATCATGGACTTCGTAAACGCCCAAGGACCGACAGTCATGGCCAACCAAGACGCGTTGATCGCGCTCAAGAGCCAGATCATCGCACTGCCCGGGATCGACACCAGCGGGTATGTGGAGTCGGTCAACGACGCCCAAAACCGATCGACCACGCTCCTGTGGAAGGGCACTTCACCGCTGCAGGAGCAGATCCGAGTCCTGGCGAAAGCGGCAGGAATCACGATGAACGTTGAACAGCGGAAACATTCTCGAACCGATATCGACACGATCACGGCGAACATCCGAACCAGCGCCGGCGCGTCTGGATGGAACGGCTTCACCATCACCAGCATCCAAGGTGCCGACGCCACCAACGACGGAGTGACCGTCACCGGCTACTTCGCCGATGCGCAGCTCAACGCGAAGGCAGTCACCGCTGACATTCAAGCTCAAACCGTCAGCTTCGCCCAGAGCATCGCCGGGACAAGCGATGTCGCTGTCATCGTCGGACCGAAGTTGACTCTCTGGGGCGGAAGCCGGGACACCGATTTCTCCCCTTTTAACGCGGGGGGGTACATGTACGACAAGACCAACCAGTACATCTGCTCCTCCGGATTCGCGATCAACTACGGCGGCACCACCCACACCACCACCGCGCGGCACTGCGCCGACTCTGGCTACCACTCGCGCGACGCCAACGGATCCAACAACCAATACGGCTCGTCAGTCGCCGTATCGAACGCAGCCGCCGGCCGGGTCCTATCCGGCAAGGGCAGCAAACTGGCCTTCGACGGAGCCTGGAACTCGGTGAACTACACCAAAACGGTCATCGGCTTGGCGGATCTGTCCGTCAACGACATGGTCTGCACCTCCGGCGGAAACTCCGGTGTCCACTGCCTCGTCAAAGTCATCAACCTAAACGTGTCGCTCAACGACGGCTACGGCTCCTTTCCGACGATCAAGGGCGTTCAACAGACCGCCGGCAGCGCGATCGCCGGCGGCATCGGGGACAGCGGCGGACCAGTAATCGTCGCCTACTCCGGCGGAACGACAGTTGGAGCGGCCGGCATGATCCAGGGAAGCCTGGGCCCGATCGCCCCGTGCGTAGGGGTGCACGACAACACCCAGTGCTCCAAGGAAGTCGAGTTCACCTCGATGCGCACCTTCATCAACGGACTGCCGGGATCATCGCTCTACCACGGGTAAGCGCACACCACAGCAGCCCAGGCGCCGAGACCCTGAATATGCGCCACACCCACAGCCAACCCGTGGCTGAACAAGCGCCTCTCAGCCACCCACGCCATCACAGATTCGCTAACCTGCCCTCTCGTCGCCGAACTCGTGACCCAACGGCGGGTTTCCGGCTTATCCTGCTCACCCCCGGTTCTGGGCACTGAATGGTCGATCAGGCGCGGCCATCGCGTTCAGCCCCAGAAACTGTCAGACCAACGCGCCGAAGACCAACGCGCCGAAGACCAACGCGCCGAGGACCAGTCCGCCGAGGACCACCGAGCGGAAGACCACCGCGCCGAGGACCACCGCGCCGAGGACCACCGGGCGGAGGACCACCGGGCGGAAGACCACGTGACATCGTTGCTCCACCCGTCTCCAGTCCAGGTCGTGCCCAACCACGACCCACCTGACCAGGTGCTCGACCGCGAGGCGGCGGCCCACCAGGCGACCGGGTTCCAGGAGTTGCCCTGGGCGTCGAATTCGCCGCTGATCGGAAGTCCGTCGGCGTCGAGGAGACCCACCCCGCCACGGACGGCGTCCAGCGAACCCTGACCGGTCGACACCGGGTAGGTCTGGGTCACCAGTGCCTGCGCGGCCGGCGGCAGGACGATCATTCCTGCGCTGTTCGTCGCACGCTGTACGGCGCTCACCGCCGCCGCCACGTTGAGCTGGCCGGCGCCGGCATCGATCGCGCTGGCCGAGACCGGGGTCGCCGTCGCAACCAGTGCGGCTTTGACCTGGTCCGGGGTGAGATTGGGATTCGCCTGCAGCAGCAGCGCCGAGGCGCCGGATACGACTGCGGCCGCCTGGCTGGTGCCACTGCCCCGGAACAGGCGCCCGGTGGCGTCGCCGGAGACCAGGCCTTCGGGGTGGTTGAGGTCGATGAACGATCCTGGAGCGCGCAGTGACACCAAGGAGGTGCCGGGCGCGAGCAGGTCGACATGGCGGGCGGGGGTGCCTCTGCTGCTGAAGGAGGCCACGGCGGGCTTCGTCCAACCGACAGCGCTCTCGTTGCTGTCGGACGCGCCGACCGCCAACACGTACGGATCCATCGCCGGGTCGGTGAGCCGTCCGGCCAGCGGCCCTTCGTTACCACCGGACACCACGACGACCAGTCCATGTCGCCAGGCATTCTCGGTCGCAGCCGCCAATGGGTCCAGCAGGTAGGGCTGGATGGAATTCGTACCGAACGACAGGTTGACGACCCGTACCTTGGAGCCGTCCGCGGAAATCTGGTGCTCGGTGACCCAGTTCAGTCCGGCGATGATCTGACTGACGTCGCTGCTACCGTCGGAATTCGCGAGTTTGAGTGACAGCAGACGCGCGTCGGGCGCCACCCCGAGCTGCACCGCCGGATTCAGCAGATTGATCGTCTTCTCGGTGAGTGGTGCGGCGTCGCGGCCGGCAATGATTCCGGCCATGAACGTGCCGTGGCCAAACGTGTCCTGGTCGGTCAGAGGCCCGTTGCTCTCCACGGAAAGGTCCGGGCCGTCGATGAGCTTGCCGGTTCCATCCAGACCGGGGACCGCGGCGGTACCGGAGTCCAAGAGCGCCACGGTCACGCCCTGGCCGGTGATCTGTTGCCCGCTGGCGTCCTTCTGCAGCCAGACCCTGCGGGCGCCGATCGCATTCTCGACCGTGTACAGCGAGCCCGGATCCGCCATGGCGGAGTTCTTCGCCGTCCCGGCCTTCGCCGCAGCATCGGCCTTGGCGTCACCCATTGATTGCCTGAGAACGACGAGGGTTGCGCCTGGGCCGGTCCCGCTGCATCCGCGACGAAGAACAATCCGCCGCCGGCCATGGTCTCCGCGGGCGCCAGCGCCAGCAAGCCGGCCACCGCGATACCCGTCGTCCTGCGCCGCCACCGTCTCGGTCGGAGACGCCCACCCACGCTCTGGTCCATCAAGATTCCTCCCGTTTCAACGCGGCCAACCCGATGCAGGCCCCCATGGTGTGCATCCACTCTCAAGCCTGAAGCGCGAGCGCTCTGATGACCGAGCGTCCTGTTCGCATCAGGGTGACGAACCACCTTGCGCTTGCACTTCTAGCTCGTAGCGTCGCCCTAGCGGGCTAGTGGCGTTTACACAACGAATCCTGCAACTGAAAGTGATCGGTCGACTACGAGAGAGCGCCCGCCCTCACCCTGGCGGGCGGGCGGAACTCGACTGTCAGAAGCTCCTTCTCACCGGAACCGGCGCTCCGGCCGAGATCAGGGTCTGGCCGCGGTCGTAGTCGTCGTCGGCCCGACTGGTGAGTACCCCGACGACGACGTCGTTCTTGACGTACCAGACCGTGAGACCGCCGTCGTCGTGGTGCACCGGAATCGCCTCGTCGAAGCCGTCTCCCCACGCGGCGTACTTGAGGGTGTGATCGCCGATCTCCGACCAGAAGCCGGGAACGTCGGACCACTGGGCCTGCCCGCCGGCCGCGGTGATGCCGGCTATTTCGCCCATCCGCTCTGCCTCCCCCCAGTGCTCAACGGTCAGATGTCTTGCGGCGCCGGTGTTGTAGGCCATTGCGACGTCGCCGGCCGCCAGCAGATTGGCAACGGAGGAATGCATTGCCTCATCCACCGCCACTCGACCCTGACGCAGATGGGCACCGGCGGCCTCGGCCAGTTCGGTGCGCGGCGTGGCGCCCACCGCGGACAGCAGCAGATCGGCGGACAAGACGGTGCCGTCGGAGAGCCGGACGATCCGGCCGTTTCCGATATCGGTCACCTGAACCCCGTGGTGGATCCGCACGCCGGCGCCTTCCAGCCAGCCGGTGATCAGCTCTGCCGCCGCCGGTCCGAGCCGGTGTAGCTGCGGTAAGGGCTCGGTCGAGACCATGGTGACCGCAATGCCACGATGCGCCAGCGATGCGGCGGCTTCGCAGCCGATGAACCCCGAGCCGATGACGACTGCGCTGCGGGCCGTTTGCGCGGCATCCCGTAGCCGCCGGGCCTGGTCTAGCCACCGCAGGCGAAGGGCGGTGTTCCCGCCCGGCACGTCGAGCGAAGCCGGCTCGCACCCGGTCGCCAGAATGCATTGTTCGTAGCGGATCTCAGTACCGTACCGAGTGGTAACGGTTCTGGACCGAGGGTCCAGTGCCGTCACCGAATCAGCGAGCAGCAGCTCGGTGCGATTGTCGCTGTAGAACTCGGCTGACTCCAGGGGAAGGACATCCTCATCCGACTCGCCGCGCAAAAAATCTTTGGACAACGGTGGCCGGTTGTACGGCGTAACCGAATCCTCGGAGACCATCACGACCCGGCCCGCCGAATCAGCCTTCCGGTAGGCCTTCAACGCGGCGTGCGCGGTCGGCCCGCCCCCGATGATCACCAGTGCCGCTATCGCCGCGTCAGGCAACGGATCTCACCAGCTCATCTGGGCGAGACGTTGAGAAAGAAAATTGTGTGCGGTGCATATCCCGCCTGTACCCCACTGGAGCCGAGATCGAACCACTGGCGGCAACGTTGACCGCGCGTCGCCCGTGGTAGCGCTGCGATAGCCGATCTCACCGTGGCGATGCTCAGTCGGATAGGCCGAAAACGTACGTGACCACATTCGCACTGCGGTACCGAACGGCAACGATCCATCTGGAAAACAATGCAGCGACCGCGGCTGAGCCCCTACCGCTGAACCGCTACGGTGTGGGGCTTCTGCCGCAGAGCCCCCCGACTGCCCTCCGGAACTCAGCTCGCTATTAGCCGCGCCGACGCCGGCTGGGTGCCGACAGCCGATGCCGATGCTGGCTCATGGCGTGTGCTTGGACACTGGAGATCGCACCGGGTGCAGGATCGCATTCATCGGTTGCGCGGGGCGACTCTTGTCACCATTCCCATCTTGAATGCCGACGGAAGGCTCGATGGAGGGATCGACCATCGATGATGTTGCAGATAGAACTTGTTGCAGGGAAACGATTCCAGCGCCAGCGCCCACGCAGTGGCAAATCCAGGGGCCGACAGGC
>JBPCPG010000292.1:0-5339 GCA_050999445.1 Nakamurella sp.
GTACATAACGGACATGGTCCGCTGCCGAATGCGATCTTGCACGGAACAATGCATCGACGGCGGCACCGACGCCGCCGGTGCCCGGCCTGCTACAACCAACCGAGTGCCAGACCGACGGTGATGAGCGCTGCATAGACGAACTCCAACCGACCGATCGCGCCGAGCGCCCTGATCAGTTCTGGTCCCTTGCTGCCGCGGTGCACCTGCCGGATCGGGGCGGTCGCAAGGGGGAGGCTCATCAGCGCCAGCAGGCACCACGGATGCCGGATGCCAATGACCACCACCGCCAGGAACGCGCCGCCGATCGTCACCAACAGGACCGATCTCGCCAGCCGGTCGCAGAGCAACACGGCCAAAGTGCGCTTGCCCGATACGGCGTCGGTCGCCACGTCACGCAGGTTGTTGATCATCAGCAGGGCGCAGGCCAACAGGCCGATGCCGATGGCGGCCGCGACAGCGGTCACGGTGATCCGAGCGCTGTTGACGTACATGGTGCCGAGCACAGCCAGCAGCCCGAAGAACATGAAGACGAACACTTCGCCGAAGCCGGCGTACCCGTACGGCTTGGGTCCACCGGTGTAGAACCAGGCGGCCGCCACGGCCGCGACTCCGAACGGCAGCAACCACCAGGTGGTGGTCGCTGCCAGGACCAGGCCGGCCGCACCGGAAATTCCGAACGACTGGAAAGCAGCGTTCCGAACCCGGTTCGGCACGGCTGCGCCCGACCCGACCAGACGCATCGGCCCCACCCGGACGGAGTCGGTGCCGCGGCAGCCGTCGGAGTAGTCGTTCGCGTAGTTCACGCCGACCTGCAGAGCCAGCGAGACCAGGAGCGCCAGCAACGTCTTCCACCAGGAGAAATGACCGATGGCAAACCCCGCACCGGCCCCGACCAGGACCGGCGCGACCGCCGCCGGAAGGGTCCGGGGGCGGGCACCGGAGACCCACTGCTTTGCTGTTGCCACGGGTGGAAACCCTAGTGGTCCAGATCGCGGCCGGATGTCGGCGTCCTGGTCCCCTGCGCGGTCGCCAGGGCAAGGGCGGCCTGTCGATCCGGCTTTCCTGGTCCGCGCATCGGTATTCCAGAGGTGACGACAACCTGTCTGGGCTGCATTGCGGCCGGGATGCCGGCGACCGTGCAGGCGGCTCGGACCTGCTCGAGAGACGGCGCGGACACGTCCTTGGCAACCACGATCACGGCGACCACCCGTCGGCCCCACTGGAGGTCCGGAATGCCGACGGCAACCACCTCGGCCACTGCTGGAAGTGCCGCGATCGCAGCCTCGAGCCGAGCAGGGGCAACCTTCAGGCCGCCGGTGATCAGGACGTCGTCGACCCGGCCCAGGATGCGCAGCCTGCCGTGCGCCCACTCCGCCAGGTCGTCGGTCCGGAACGACCGGCGGGAACCTTCCTGTCCGAAAGCGAGATGGCCTGGCTGATTGCGGTAGCCCCGCGCGAGCACCGCACCGAAGAGCAGCACCCGGCCGGACGGATCGATCGCGGCATCGACGCCGGACAACGGCACACCGTCGTACACGCACCCGCCGCACGTCTCACTCATGCCGTAACTGGTGACCAGGCGGATGCCGGCGACTCCGGCCCGGTGCTGCAGCGACGTGGGCGTGGCTGCGCCGCCGACCAACACCGCCTCGAAGGTTCGCAGCGCCGCCGTGGCGCGGTCGTTGCCGAGAATTCGATGTAGTTGGGTGGGCACGAGGGACACATAGCGCGGCCCGGACGGCAACCGCTCCGCCGCCTCGGTGAATCGTTCCGGGGTGAACGGCGGTCGGGTGTCGAGAATTTCGGGCACCGTGCCGGTCGCGATCGAGCGCAGCAGCACCTGCAGGCCGGCGATGTGTTCCGCCGGCAGGGTCAACAGCCAGGTACCCGGCGGTCCCAGACGTTGTCCGGTTGCTGCGGCAGAGGCGGCCAGGGCCGAACGACTGAGCAAGGCGCCCTTGGGAATACCGGTGGATCCCGAGGTGGCCACCACGATCGCGGTCGGGTCGTCGGGATCGTCCTCCGGGTGCCCGAGCGGAGTTCCGGCGGCGAAGGCGGCGGCGAGCGCAGCCAGCCCGTCGTGATCGCCGGCCGCGACAGGGACCAACGCCGGTCCGTTGCCCGAGAGTGCGTCCGCCAGTCGCGGCAGGATGTCCAGCAGGGCCGGGCCGGTGGGCATCTCCAACATCTCCAGCGTGCGGGCCATCGGGTTCAATAAGCCCACGGATACGGCGAAAAATCCGGGGAACGCTTCTGCAGGAACGAATCTCGTCCCTCGACTGCCTCATCGGTGCCATAGGCGAGGCGGGTCGCCTCACCAGCGAACAACTGCTGCCCGACCAGCCCGTCGTCCGGCAGGTTGAACGCATATTTCAGCATCCGCTGCGCAGTCGGCGATTTCGCATTGATCTCGGCTGCCCATTGCAGGGCAACACCTTCGAGCTCGGCATGCGGAACGACACAGTTCACGGCGCCCATCGCGAACATCTGCTCGGCGCTGTACTCCCGCCCCAGGAAGAAGATCTCGCGAGCGAATTTCTGGCCGACCATTCTCGCCAGGTAGGCGGATCCATAGCCGGCGTCGAAGCTTCCGACATCGGCGTCGGTCTGCTTGAACCTCGCGTGTTCGGCACTCGCGAGGGTGAGATCGCAGACGACGTGCAGGGAATGGCCGCCGCCCGCCGCCCAGCCGGGCACGACGGCGATCACGACCTTCGGCATGAACCTGATGAGTCGCTGGACCTCGAGGATGTGCAGGCGGCCGGCCCCACCCGGCTGCACCGAGTCCGGCCCGCTGTGCTGAGATGTCGGCGCGTACTGGTAGCCGTCGCGACCACGGATGCGCTGGTCGCCACCGGAACAGAACGCCCAGCCGCCGTCCTTGGTGGACGGTCCGTTCCCGGTGAGCAACACGCAGCCGACGTTGCTGGTCATCCGGGCGTGATCCAGCGCCCGGTACAGCTCGTCGACCGTGTGCGGACGAAAAGCGTTGCGCACCTCTGGCCGGCTGAAGGCGATCCGCACGGTAGGCAGGTCGACGGTTCCCGAGCCGTCGGGTGCCGGACCGATGTGCCGGTGATAGGTGATGTCGGTGAATCCTTCGAAGCCGGAGCCCTGGACCGGGCGCCAGGCCAGAGGGTCGAAGATCTCGCTGACGATCGGAGAAGCCATGTGAACCACCCTACGGCCGGCGGTCCCGTCGGCCGGTTCACCGAACCTGAACGGCGGCTTCACCGATCCTGGACCTCCAGCGGGGATACTCGCGAACGGACAGATTTTTCTTCGCACCGGAATGGATCAGGCCGCCATGCAGCCAACCGCTACTCCTGCCGTGAGCGGACCGGCGCGCGGGTTGGTGCTCGTGGTGGAGGACGAGAGCACCATCGCCGACGTCATTCGTCGGTATCTGACCGCTGCGGGATTCACGGTGCAGACGACGGGGTCCGGCCTGCAGGCGCAGGCCATCATCCGCCGCGATCGTCCGGTTGCCGTCGTGCTCGACATCGGGCTGCCCGATATCGACGGTCTGACCCTGTGCCAGCAGCTCCGGGCGGCGGGCGACTGGACGCCGATCCTGTTCGTCACGGCTCACGACGAGGACGTGGACCGCATCCTGGGGCTGGAGCTCGGCGGCGACGACTACCTGGTCAAACCCTTCAATCCGCGGGAACTGGTTGCGCGGGTGCGGACCGTACTGCGCCGGTCCGGAACGGCGGTCGGTGGCTCACCGGTGCTGGTGGCGGGGCAACTGCGTGCCGATACTTCGCAGCGGCGGGTGTGGGTGAACGCCGACGAAATTGCTTTGACCGCAACGGAGTTCGATTTGCTGATTCATCTGATGAAGCATCCGGAACGGGTGTTCGACCGGCAGAGCCTGCTGAGCTCTGTCTGGGGATACGCGGCGGCCTCCGGGCTGCGCACGGTCGATGTGCACATCGCCGCGCTCCGGTCCAAACTGGGCGCGGCGAGCCCGATCCGGACGGTGCGGGGGGTCGGGTATGCCGTCCAGGCCGGGTGACCCTTCGGACGCCGCGGTCGGCTCACCGCCGCCGCCGGGCCCACCGCCGATCAGACGTACGTCGCTGGCCCTGCGGATCACGTTGCTGGTGGTGTCGGTGGCGGTGGCCGTCGCCATCGTCGCAGGGGTGGTGGGCGCTGCGATGATCCGCAACACCGCCGCGGACGTCACCCGGAACTACCTTTCCAACCAGGCCGACGTGATCGTCGACCAGATTTCCGGTGAGGATCCGGGCTACCGCATCAGTCTGACGAAGCTGGCGCAGGTGTTTGCGCGGCAGGGAATCTCCGTGGTGACCGTGACCAGGAACGGCCGGGCGGAGGGCGCCGATGCCCGTGCCCTAGAGGTCGCGACCAACGCCGGAACCCTGCAGATGTCCGGAACGCAACGAATCTCCAGAACGGTCGAGGTCGGTGGCCGGACGGAGCTGTTGGAGGCCCGATCAGTGGCCGGCCGTATTTTCGCACTGGTGGCTTCCGCCGACCTCAGTGCCGGTACCCAGAAGACTCTGCAGAACAGGGTGCTGCTGGCGCTGGCGATCGGGTTGGCGGCAGCCGTGGTCGGGGGCCTGCTCATCGCCAGGCTGGTGACCAGACCACTTCGGCGCACCGCCGAGACTGCGCGCGCGATGGGGGCCGGCGCTCGGCAGACGAGGGCGCCGGTGGCCGGACCCAGCGAGGTCGCGGACGTCGCCATTGCGGTCAACGAATTGGCCGATGCCCTGCAGCACAGCGAATCCCGGCAACGCGAATTCCTGACCTCCGTGTCGCACGAGCTGCGCACCCCGCTCACGGCGATCAGCGGGCAGTCCGAGGCCCTCAGCGACGGTCTCGTGTCGGAGAGCGAGATGGCCCAGGTGGGAAGGACCATCCGGGCCGAATCGGCGCGGCTGGAACGGCTGGTGTCGGATCTGTTGGATCTGGCCAGGCTCGGAGCGGATTCCTTCCGGCTCGAGGTCGGCCCGTGCGATGTCGCTGCGCTGGTGCGTGAGATGGCCGCGGTGTGGCACGTTCGGTGCGATCAGCGGGGAGTGCCATTGCTGATCGAGGTTTCCGCCGGTCGATTGGTGGTGGAGACAGACGCTCGTCGGGTCCGCCAGGTGCTCGATGGCTTGGCGGAGAACGCGCTTCGGCTGCTGGCCCCCGGCCTGCCGCTCGTCCTCGCCGCTGGGTCGGTGCCGGGTGGTGTCGTCCTCGCCGTGCGCGACGGCGGGCCGGGTCTGGCTCCGGAGGACTATCCGGTGGCCTTCGAGCAGGGTGTGCTGCACGAACGGTATCGAGGCAGGCGCCCTGGTGGCGCCGGTCTCGGTCTCGCACTGGCG
>JBPCPG010000410.1:0-3323 GCA_050999445.1 Nakamurella sp.
ACCGACGGAGGAGATGGAAAGCGGCACCAGGGCTCGGTTCACCAGCGTCGTCTCCTTCCGTCTCGCGCTTGGTTCGCGTTCAGTTTCGCGCTCGGGTTGGGCCCGGTACGCATCACGTCCGCGCCGAGGGCGCGAAGGGTGGGTCCTATGAAGAGTAAATGGGTCCGCACCTCCAGCCGAAAACCGGCGGCCCAGAGCCACCGGAGCCAGCACCAGCCGCGAGGAAGCCCGGGGTGAAAACCAGGCCGCGAATCGGCGGAACGGACCTGTCAGGCTCGTAATCGACCTCTCCGAGTGCTCCTGGTGCAATCAGTGGATCCGCACCCCACCCAACCAGGTGCCCCGAACCGACGCAGACCGAACCCGGCTCGCAGGAGCGGCGGTCAGGTCGGCGCCCAGCCAGACCAGGTCCGCCGCGTGGTCCACGGCCAGTCGGCCGGCATGGTCTCGGAAACCTTGCATCGCAACACCTCTCGTGTACGCCGCAAGGGCCTCCCGCAGGTTCAGGCGCTCCTTCGGATGCCAGCCCCCCATCGGTGATCCGTCCGGCGTCTGTCTGGTGACCGCTGTGGCAATTCCCTCCAGGGGGGACAGTTCGGTGACCGGCCAGTCGCTGCCGAAGCTCACGGCGGCGTTCCCAGCCACCAGCGAACCGATCGGATACTGCAGGGCTGCGCGTTCGGAACCGATTCGCGGAGTGGTCAGGATCTCCTGTAGCGGGTCCGGCTGCGCCCACAGCGGCTGGAAGCAGGCGATGACACCCAGGGCGGCGAACCGATCGAGATCAGTCGGGTCGATCAGCTGAAGATGGGCGATGACGGGGCGCAGATCCAGGCGGCGGATGACGTCGATCGACTGCTCGATGGCGCCGAGCGCGTCGCGGATGGCCGCGTCGCCGATAGCGTGCAGGTGCACCTGGAAGCCGGCGGCCGAGAAGGCGGCGACCGCAGCGTCCAACTCCCCACGATCCCAATTCGGCACACCGTGGCTGTGGGGGCAGTCCACGTACGGCTCCAACATCGACGCGGTCCCTGACTCGATCACCCCATCCACGAAGAACTTGACCGTATTGGCGGTGAGTCGCGGTTGTCCGTCCTGAGGAACCCGCCCGTCCTGAGGAACCTGCCCCACCCGAGAAACCGGCCCCGTCCCGAAAGGCGACCCCACCCCCGAATCCTGCCCGACCCCTGATACCTGGGCGACCTTGTCGCGTAAGCGCCGGAACTCATCCGGCTGGTCGCGCCAGCAGGCTGGATCGGCTCGCAGGGCGAGGTTGACGCCGACGTGCAATCGGCCCGCTGCCACGGCACCCAGGTAGGTGTCGACGTCCGGCGGATCGACCCAAGCATCCTGGATCCAGGTGATGCCTGCCGCCGCACACTGCGCGGTGGCGTCATCGATCGCTCGTAGCTGTAGGTCACCCCCGGGCGCCGGCATCACCTCGAAGATGGGACCCGTTGCGCCCCACTCGCGCAGGGTTCCGACCGGGCTGCCGTCGGATCGACGAACGATCTGCCCGTCATGCGGATCCGGCGTACCGGCCGTGATGCCGGCCAGTCGGAGCGCTTCGGAGTTGCACCAAACGGTGTGATAGTCGCTGCCGTGCAACACAACCGGGCGATCGGGAATGATCGAGTCGAGCCAGTGTGCGTCGAATACACCGTCGGTGGCCAGCGAGAGATCGAACCCACCGCCGTAGACCCACGACACCTGCGGGTGGTCCGCCGCCCAGCCACGGACCCCATCGAGGATGGCCTTGATGCTGCCGCCGCGCACCGGCGCGTACCGGGCTTCCAACCCGGCCTGCAACGGATGGGCGTGCCCATCGGCGAACGCCGGCAACAGGGTGCCGCCACGCAGCTCAACCCGCTCCGTATTCGGTGGAACCTCAAGATCTGCTCCGACGGCAGCGATACAGCCGGCGGTGACCAGTAGTTCCGCCGCCCGAGGTGCGGGCCAATCGGCCGGACTCCACAGGACACCGCCCGTGAACAGGACACTTGTCACGCCGTGCTCCCCTCGCGCGAGCCCGTTCGGCCCGGGGGACGGGGCCGCGTTGACATCGTCACACGTTGGGCGGCGGAGAATGAACAATCGAGCCGAGCGTGCAGATTTTCACCATGCCCCGCCTGGTGCTCGGCAGCGGCCGGCAGCAGCGAACCATCACTGGAGAACGGAAGCCTCAATGCGCAGCGTTGTCATCGAATCCTTCGGCCGGCCCGGCGATGTACTGACCCTGGGCGAGCGACCGACTCCGGAACCGGCAGCAGGACAGGTGCGGGTCCGGATGACGATGTCACCCATCCACAACCATGACCTCGCCATCGTCCGAGGGGTCTACGGGTACAAGCCGAAACTCCCCGCCGTACCGGGCACAGAGGCCGCCGGCGTCATCGACGCTGTGGGTGCGGAAGTTTCCGGTGTCCAGGTCGGTCAGCGGGTGACGATCGGGGGAGCCACGTCCACCTGGGCGGAGTACTTCCTGGCTCCCGCCGCCAGACTGATCCAGATTCCCGATGCGATGCCCGACGAGGTCGCCTGTCAGCTGGTCGCCATGCCGATGTCCGCCATGGCGCTGCTGGAGGATCTCGACCTTCGAGCAGGGCAGTGGATGATCCAGAACACCGCCAATGGCGCCGTGGGGAAAACAGTCGCAATGCTCGCGAAGGCCCGAGGGGTGAACGTGGTGAATCTGGTCCGGCGGGATCGGGGTGTTGCAGAGTTGGCTGCCCTAGGCATCTCGAATGCCGTCTCGACCGAGCAGGAAGGCTGGCGGGCAACGGTTCAAGAACTGACCGCGGGTGCACCGATCGTGCGGGCAGTGGACTCGATCGGCGGGACCGCGGCAAACGACATCCTGGATACCGTGGCTCCGGGCGGCCTGCTGATGTCGTTCGGCTCGATGTCCGGGAAACCGCTGCAGATCGGCGTCGACAATCTGTTGTTCAAGCAGACCACGGTGAAAGGCTTCTGGGGTTCCGAGCGGATGAAAAACACCAATGCCAAGGACACCGCGCGGATGGTGGGCGAACTGATCGGTCTCGCTCTTGCCGGAGATTTGCGACTGCCGGTGGAGGCGAAGTTTGACCTGGCCGACGCCGGTGCCGCAGCAGACGCGAGCGCCGTTCCGGGCCGCAGTGGCAAGATCGTGCTGACTGCCTGAACCCCGACCCGGTCGCTGTGCCCTCGGCCAGGTCCTCGCGAGTTATGGTTCGTTGGTGCCCCATCCACCGACCGCGACGCTGAACTGGTGGCAGTCGGCGGCCTTGGCTGTGGCGCTCTTCGCAATCACGTTCGCGCTGGTTCGATCCGGCGCACCATGG
>JBPCPG010000020.1:0-8215 GCA_050999445.1 Nakamurella sp.
GTCGACCCGGATGCCGCGCCCACCGACCGCCGACATCACGGTACGTAGCGCGCTGGCGGTCCGTCCGCCGCGGCCGATCACCTTGCCCAGATCTTCGGGGTGCACCCGGATCTGCAGCGTGCGACCACGACGACCGGTCGTCAGGTCCACCTTGACGTCCTCGCCGTGTTCGACGATGCCCTTGACCAGATGTTCGAGGGCGTCGGTCAGCTCGGTCACTTCTCGACTGCGGCGTCAGCTGCCGGAGCATCGTCGGTCACGGCGGATGCAGCGGGCTCTACGGGTGCAGCGGGCTCTGCTGATGCAGCGGGCTCGGCGGGTGCATCAGCAGCCTTCGGAGCCCTCTTCTTCGCGGTGGTCGCCGAAGGCGCGTCGTCCGTCCCGATCGCGGCCATGGCGGCCTCGTAGCGAGCCCGCTTGTCCACCTTCTCCGGTTGCGGCTTCAGCGTGCCCTCGGCGCCCGGAAGGCCCTTGAACTTCTGCCAGTCACCGGTGACCTTGAGCAACGAGAGCACGGACTCGGTCGGCTGCGCGCCGACGCCGAGCCAATACTGCGCACGTTCGGAATCGATCTCGATGACGCTCGGCTCCATCTTGGGGTGGTACTTGCCGATCGCCTCGATGGCACGGCCGCCGCGGCGGGTGCGGGCATCGGAGATGACGACACGGTAGAACGGCTCGCGGATCTTGCCGAAGCGAGCGAGCTTGATCTTGACAGCCACGACGGGTTGTACTCCTTGAAAGATGGGCGATGATGGCATCACCTCGGGGTGGGCGCGTCGGTCCGCGTGGGGTTGACGGTCCGATACGCACCATTGGCGGCCGCGCCCGGAGAGAGGGGCCGAGCGACAGCCGTAACGGCACTATTCTGCCATGCCGCTGGGTGCTACGGCACCAATCGGCCGGCGCGGATCAGCGCTGTCGGCGCCCGCAGAACCTCGAGATCAGCCGCCGGGTCGGCCGGGTACACGACCAGGTCGGCGGCATCCCCCGCGCCCTGTGCCCCCAGTCCCAACCAATTGCGTGCCTCGTGAGTGGCTGCGTCGAGCACACCACGCGCGGAAAATCCGATGGTGTGCAGTGCGATCACCTCGTCGACGATTCGCCCGTGCTCGATGTAACCGCCGGCGTCCGTCCCCGCGTGCACCCGCACACCCGCCTCGATTGCCGCGGCGAACGTGGCGTTACTCCGCTCGTGGAGGTCGCGCATGTGCTTGGCATAGGCAGGAAATCGGATCGCGGCGTCAGCGAACATCGGAAAGTTGGCAATGTTGATCATGGTGGGGATCAGGTGCACCCGGCCGGCCACCATTTTCTCGATGGTTTCCGCGGTGAGTCCGGTGCCGTGCTCGATGCAATCGATCCCGGCCGCCAGCAGTCCGGGCAGGGCATCCTCGCCGAAGACATGAGCGGTGACGCGGCACCCGGCGGCGTGCGCCACCGCAATCGCCTCGCGCAGCACAGCGTCGGGCCACAGCGGAGCCAGTTCTCCGATGCTGCGATCGATCCAGTCCCCGACCAGTTTGATCCAGCCGCCGCCGTAGGCGACCTGTCTGGCCACCTCCGCCGGCAGATCGGCCGGATCGTCCAGATCGACGCCCAGGTCACGGATGTATCGCCTGGGCTGGGCGATGTGCCGGCCGGCTCTCACCAGGATCGGCAGATCGTCGCGGTCGGTCAGTGGCCGGGTGTCGATCGGTGACCCGCAGTCCCGAATGGCCGTGACACCGGTGGCCAGGTCGACCCTGGCCTGCTGTTCGGCCTGCTCCAGTGAGACGGCTCCCACCTCGGAATAGCCGATGTGGCAATGGGCGTCGACGAAACCGGGCAGCGTCCAGCCGGTCAATTCGATCGGATCGCGTACCGGAGAATCGACGAAGACGCCGCCGGACATCCAGTATTCGACCGGCTCCCCCGTCGCCGCGTCCCGGCTGACGACATGGAGGGCAGGTGGACGTTTCCCATTCATCCGGGCGCGAGCTACTTCTTCGGGAACTTGAGTTGCGACGGATCGAAACCGGCCGGCAGCTGATCCAGTCCGAAGTTCGCGGGCAGCTGGCCCGCGCCCGGTGCACCGAGCCCCTGTCCACCCAGCGCGCCGAGGTTCGGCATTCCGGGCATCGCCATCCCCGGTGGGAACCCGCCGGGCATGCCCTTGATTTTCGGCGGCGTCGGGCCGCGACCCGAAACCTTGCCCTTCTTACCTTTTCGGCCCTTGACTGCCTTACGATTGTTGGTCCGGGCACCCGGGAAACCGAACCTGCCGGCCATGGCCGACATCATCTTGCGGGCCTCACCGAACCGTTCCACCAGGGCGTTGACCTGTCCGACGGTCGACCCGGAGCCACCGGCAATCCGCTTGCGCCGAGAGGCGTTGAGAATTCCCGGGTCCTTGCGCTCGCCCGGCGTCATGGACTGGATGATCGCCGCGGTGCGGTCGATGTCCCGATCGTCGACGTTCGCCAACGCCTCCTTCATCTGGCCCGCACCCGGCAGCATTCCGAGCAGGCCGCCGATCGGGCCCATTTTCCGCAGCATCATCATCTGCTGCAAGAAGTCGTCGAGGGTGAAATCGTTGCCCGCCAGCTTGGCGGCCATCTCCTCCGCCTGGTCGGCCTCGAAGTGCTGCTCGGCCTGTTCGATGAGCGACAGCACGTCGCCCATGCCGAGGATGCGCGACGCCATCCGGTCCGGATGGAACGTGTCGAAGTCGGCAAGCTTCTCGACGGTGGAGGCGAACATGATGGGCACACCGGTGATGTGCCGGACGCTCAGCGCGGCGCCACCGCGAGCGTCACCGTCGAGCTTGGTCAGGACCACACCGGTGAAACCGACACCATCGGCGAAGGCCTGCGCCGTTGTCACCGCGTCCTGGCCGACCATCGCGTCGAGGACGAAGAGGATCTCGTTCGGATCGACGGCGTCGCGGATGTCGGCGGCCTGTTGCATCATGTCCGCGTCGACACCGAGCCGGCCGGCGGTGTCCACGATCACGATGTCGTGCTGCTTCGCCTTCGCGAAGTCAAGGCCGGATCGGGCGACCGCAACAGGATCACCCACACCGTTGCCAGGCTCCGGTGCGAAGACGGCGACTCCGGCCTGCTCACCGACCACCTGCAGCTGGGTGACGGCATTGGGCCGCTGCAGATCGCAGGCGACCAGCAGCGGCGCATGGCCCTGGCCGCGCAACCACAGCGAGAGCTTGCCGGCAAGGGTCGTCTTACCGGCGCCTTGCAGACCGGCGAGCATGATCACCGTCGGCGGGTTCTTCGCGAACACCAGGCGGCGGGTCTCACCGCCCAGGATGTCGACCAGCTCGTCATTGACGATCTTGATGACCTGTTGCGCCGGGTTCAGCGCTCCCGACAGCACCGCCGACTGCGCCTTTTCCTTGACCGCCGCGATGAAGATACGCACCACCGGCAACGCCACGTCTGCCTCGAGCAGTGCGATCCGGATCTCCCGGGCGGTCGCATCGATGTCGGCCGCGGAGAGCCGACCCTTGCCGCGCAGCGTGGAAAAGACGGTCGCGAGTCGGTCGGAGAGGGTATCGAACACGAGACCAAGGTTATCCCAGCACCTGGGTCACTGCCGCGACGATCCGGGATCCCACGGCGGCCTCGAGTGGAGACCCGTCGGACCCGACCAGGTAGAAGACGTCGACCGCCTCGGAGCCCAGCGTGCCCACCCGGGCCGCAGTGATCTGAATGCCCGAATCCGACAGCGCGGTCGCAACGGCGTGCAGCAGACCGGGGGTGTCGTGGGCGCGCACCTCGAGCACGCTGGCCCGCTGCGAAGCTCGCGGCACGATTCGCACGCTCGGCGGCGCCATCGGAACGATCCGGCGCACTCGCGCCCGCTTCGCCAATCGACCGGCGATGTCCAGCGATCCATCGAGCGCCTTCACCAGGTCGGCACGGAGGGTGGCAGCCTCGGGCGGGTTTCCGAACTCCGGCGTGACCGTCCAGGTCTGCAATCCCGTTCCGTCAACGGTGCGGGCAGTGGCCGCCCGAACGGTCAACCGGTGCACCGTCAGTACGCCGGCGGCCGCTGCAAGCAGGCCGGGCCGATCGGCCGCCGCCACAGTGACCTCGAGGCCGGTCGCGCCCGGACGAATGACGATGCCAGGGCCGCCCGCCGCGATCAGTTCCCGTTCCGTTTCGCTCAGCTCGCCGGCGTCCGGCGGCTCTTCGCCCGCCAGCGCGGACCGCACCCTGTCGACCAGGTGCGCGACCTGATGCGCCTTCCACGAGGACCACGCCACCGGACCTGCCGCAGTCGCGTCGGCCTCGGTGAGCGCATGCAGCAGGTCCAGCAGTGCCGACGGCGAGTTGTCGCCGAGAGCTGCGAGAATGGTTTCAACCGTCGCCGGATCGTCCGGATCCCGATGGGCCGCCGTTTCCGACAGCAAAAGGTGATGGCGCACCAGCATCCGGACGATCTCGATGTCCGGCGCCCCCACCCCGAGCCGCTCCAGCCAGGCGGGAACGAGCGCAGCGCCGGCCATCGAATGATCTCCTGGCAGGCCTTTGCCGATGTCGTGGAAGATCGCGGCGAGCAACAGCAGGTCCGGCCGAGACACCCGGCGCACCAGGGCCGAGGCGTTGACCGCTGTCTGCATCAAATGACGATCGACCGTATACAGATGGATCGGGTCATGTTGCGGAAGCGAGCGCAGTCGTTCCCAGCCCGGGATCGCCTCCGCAATCAGGCCGGCCTGGTCAAGGCCCTCCCAGGCGGTGATCATCGGTTCCCCGGCGCCCAGGAGGGATAGGAAGGCGTCCAAGGCCGGTGACGGCCACGGCTCGGGCAGCACCTGAGGCGTCCGGGCCAGCCGGACGATGGTGGCGGGCGATACCGGAACGCCGGCCTGCGCCGCAGCAGCGGCCGCTCGGAGCGCCAGCGCCGGCTCCGTCGCCGGATTCACGGTGCGCGCCAGAACGGCTTCGCCATCCTGCTCCACGATGCCATCGGCCAGTGCCGTGCGGTCCGCTCGCCGAACGACGCGACCGGCCACATCGGTGAGGGTGCCGCGGCCGGGATCGGTCAGCACGCGCGAAACTCGGTGCCAGGTCAGGTCCACTGCATGCGCTACGGTCCGGCCGATGGCAGAGACGTGGCGGAGCAACATCTCTCGCGTCTCCAGCCCCATGAGTGCGGCGACCGCGTCCTGATCCTGCTGCTGCAGGCGGTCGGTGGCCCGGCCGGCCACGGTCTGCACGGCGTCCCGCACGTCGAGCAGGGCAGATCGGGCCTCGTCCAAACCCTGGTGCGGGCAGTCGGCGAGCCAGGAGGCGGCGACGGCCCGCATCACCACCAGATCGCGCAGACCACCCCGTGACTCCTTCAGATCCGGAATGGTTGCGAAGGCAAGCTCACCGCTGCGATCCGCACGTTCCTTGCAGGACGCCTGCAGCGCAGGCAGCCTCTCGGCGGCAGCGGCGCGCCAATCGGCCAGTACCCGGCGATGCAGGGTGCCGGCCAACTCCGGGTCACCGGCGATGTGACGCAGGTCCAGCATGCCCAGCACCGCGGGTAGGTCCTGTTGGGCAACCTGCCGGGCGCCGCCGACCGAACGGACGGAGTGGTCCAGCCGAATTCCGGAGTCCCAGATCGGGTACCAGAGCCGTTCGGCCAGCATCTGGGCATAGGAAGCCGGAGTCTCCGTGGAATGCAGCAGCACCAGGTCGAGATCTGAGAACGGGGACAGTTCTCCGCGCCCGAAGCCGCCCACCGCTACCAACGCCACCCCGCCCACGTTGACCCCGGCGTCAGCCGCCAGGCCCGACAGCCAGCCATCTGTCAGTCGGGCCAGCGCCCGGCGGCGGGCCGGACCGGGGATATCGGTCCGGCCCAGCAACTGAGTTCTCAGCTCCGGGAAGCTGCTCGCAAGGTTCTGGTCCAACGCCTGCGCCTGGTTCGACGACGGGATCACCATTTCGTCAGAGGGCTTCCGGTCCACGCTCGCCGGTGCGAACCCGTACGACATTTTCGACCGTGGTGGCCCACACCTTCCCGTCGCCGATCTTCCCGGTGTGCGCCGCTTTGACCACCACGTCGATCACGTCGTCGGCGTCCTCCTCGTCAACGAGGATCTCGACCTTGACCTTCGGTAGCAGCTCGACGGTGTACTCCGCGCCCCGGTAGACCTCGGTGTGCCCACGTTGGCGCCCGTAGCCAGAGGATTCCGAGACAGTCATGCCCTGGACCCCGAAGGCCAGCAACGCGGCCCTGACCTCGTCGAGTTTGAACGGCTTGATCACTGCGGTGATCAGTTTCATGCGTGGACCTCCGTGCTGCTCGTGCTGCCGGTGACGCCGGCCAGATGACCGGATGGGATGGTGCCGCTGCTGGACTGGGTGTCGAACTCGTAGGCCGACTCAGCGTGTTCGGAAACGTCGATGCCCTCGACCTCGGCCTGCTCCGACACCCGGAAACCGATCGTCTTGTCGATGACGAAGCCAAGAATGAACGCGACGACGAACGAGTACACGAGAACCGCACCCGCACCGATGGCCTGGCGTCCGAGTTGACCGAGCCCGCCGCCGTAGAACAACCCGTCGTTGGCGAAGGAGTTGACCGCACTCGACGAGAAGAATCCGATGAAGAGCGTGCCGAAGATGCCGCCGACCAGATGGACACCCACGACGTCGAGCGAGTCGTCGTAACCGAGCTTGTACTTCAGGCCGACCGCGAAGGCGCAGAGGGCGCCGGCCAGCACACCGAGAACGACAGACGCCCACGGCGTGATGAACCCACACGCCGGGGTGACAGCGACCAGACCGGCGACCGCTCCGGACGCCGCGCCGACACTGGTCGCGTGGCCATCGCGGAAGTACTCGACAATCAGCCAGCCGCCGAGTGCTGCCGCCGTCGCGACCTGCGTGTTCATGAAGGCCAGACCCGCGAGACCGTTGGAACCCACCGCCGAACCGGCATTGAAGCCGAACCAGCCGAACCACAGCAGAGCGGATCCGAGCAGCACCCACGGCACGTTGTGCGGGCGCATCGGGTTCTTCTTGAAACCGATGCGCTTGCCCAGCACGATGGCCAGCGCAAGAGCCGCCGCACCGGCGTTGATGTGCACGGCGGTACCGCCGGCGAAGTCCTCCACGCCGGCCTTGCCCGTCGGGGCCAGCAGCGTGGTGAGCCAACCGGCCTTTCCACCGAGGGCACCGAAGTCGAACACCCAGTGAGCGACCGGGAAGTAGACGATGATTGCCCACAGGGTGGCGAAGATCGACCACGACAGGAACTTCGCACGATCGGCGATCGCACCGGAGATCAGTGCGGGTGTGATGATCGCGAACATGAGCTGGAATGCCGCGAAGACGATGACCGGAATGCCGGTCCCGGTGCCGCCGAAGGCGACTATCTGACCCGCGGCCTCACCGACATGCCCCAACGAGAAGTCACCGAAGAACCCGCTGGTGGACGAACTCGCGAAGGCCAACTTGAACCCGAACAGAACCCACAGCACCGAGACGATGCTGATGGTGACAAACGACATCATCATCATGTTGAGGGTGCTCTTGGAACGAGTCAGCCCGCCGTAGAAGAACGCCAGACCGGGCGTCATCAGCAGGACGAGGGCGCTGCTCGCGAGCATCCAGGCAGTATCACCGGGGCTCAACACCACGGGATTGGCTGCCAGCAGCGTCGCCACTGCAGAGTGCGGGACCATCAAACCTCCAGGCAGGGGGCGGAGTGGGATCGGGAGATCCTCGACCCGCATAGCTTTGCCCGGAGTTGTTTCCTGCTGCGCCCGTACATGTTTCGCGCCCGTGAACTAGCCCGTTTTCTGGTTTCGGTCCTGTTTCCCGAAAATTTCCGGCAGATGAACCTTGTTGCGCCTACCTTCAGTCGCCCAGCAGTGCATCGACGAAGGCGGCCGGTTCGAAGGGTGCTAGATCATCTGGCCCCTCGCCGAGGCCGACGAGCTTGACCGGCACGCCGAGGGCCCGTTGCACGGCGACGACGATTCCGCCTTTGGCCGTACCGTCCAGCTTGGTGAGCACGATGCCGGTCACTTCGACCACCTCCGCGAAAACCCTGGCCTGCACCAGTCCGTTCTGTCCGGTGGTGGCGTCGAGCACCAGCAGGATCTCGTCCAGCTCTGCCAACTTCTCGACCACCCGCTTGACCTTGCCGAGCTCGTCCATCAAGCCGGTCTTGGTGTGCAGCCGGCCCGCGGTGTCGATCAGTACTGCGTCGG
>JBPCPG010000026.1:0-8698 GCA_050999445.1 Nakamurella sp.
TGCGTGCAGGGCGCCTCAGACGTAATGCCCGACCCATTGACCGACGCCAAAAGTGACCAGCATGGCGAGGGCGCCGCCCAGCAGAATTCGGGACACCGCCCTGGTGCTGCCCGCGCCGCCGAGCCGCGCACTGATCGTCCCGGTGAGTGCCAGGGCTACCAGGACGGCGCCGAAGGTCACCGGGATCCGAGCCGACACCGGTGGCAGCAAGATTGCGATCAACGGGAGCAGTGCGCCGAGGCTGAATGAAACAGCTGAGGCTATGGCTGCGTGCCAGGGGTTGGTCAATGCGTCCGGATCGATGCCGAGTTCGATGTCCACATGGGCGGCGAAGGCGTCGTGAGCGGTCAGCTCTTCGGCGACCAACTGTGCGGTGGCCTGGCTGAGGCCCTTCGCCTGATACATCGAAGCCAGTTCGGCCAATTCCTCGTCAGGACTTTCGGCGAGTTCCCGGCGTTCCTTCTCGAGTAATGCTCGTTCGGTGTCCCGCTGAGTGCTGACCGAGACGTACTCGCCCAACGCCATCGACACCGCCCCCGCCACCAGGCCCGCCAGGCCGGCGGTGATGATCGGACCCTTCGCGGTCGTAGCGGCTGCGACTCCGATGACCAAGCCGGCCGTGGACACGATGCCGTCGTCGGCACCGAGCACGCCGGCGCGCAGCCAGTTCAGTCGTGACGAGAGGCCCGCGGAGTGCGGCTCGTCAGGATGCTCTCCGCTGATGTTCACGACTGCCGGGCTGATGTTCACGACGGCCGGGCTGATGTTCACGACGTCGGGTTCGGTGCCGGGCTGGGCTGGTCTGCTCACGACTCAAACCTAGGCAGTTCCGGTACCGTCCGCCAGCTTGGCAAGCCTTGCCTCGCCCGGCCGTTGCGTCCGCGCCGGACGACGAATAGCGGGAGGCCAAAGCTAGAACCGCCCTCCGCCGCTGATTCCGCCGCCACCGCCAAATCCACCGCCGCCGAATCCACCGCCGCCGAATCCACCGCCGTAGCCCCCTCGCCCGCCTCCGCTGAGCATGCCGCCCAGCAGTCCGCCGAGGATCGCGCCGGTGAAGTTGCCGCCGCCGTAGCTTCCGCCCCCGAAGCCACCGCCCCCGAATCCGCCGCCGCCGGGGCCCTGCCAGCGCCCGACATCGTTCTGCGCCAGCCGCGCCGCCTCGTCGGCCATCGCCTCCGCCTGCTGCGACTCGGCGTAGGCGGCCGCGGCATCCGAGGGCGCCAGGCTCAACGCGTTGGTCAGGTGGCGTTCGGCCTCCGCGAGGCGGGTTCGTGCCTGGCTGCCGACCGCTCCGCGCCGGGTGGAGATGAAGTCGCCCGCACCGGTGATCTTCGCCTGCGCAGACTCCAGTGACTGCTGCAGTGCGGTCGCCGCGCGCTGTTCGGATTGTTGGGCCGACCTGGTCGCGGCCAGGATTTCGTCCAAGGTGGCGTCGGCCTCCCGAACCCGTTGCGTGGCAAGGATCGGGTCACGTGCACCGTCCGGCCCGGCGGCCGCCGTCAGTGCCGCCTCGACCTGGTCGAGACGTTGTGCGATCGAGGTCGCGGCACCACCCGTCCCGCCCTGCCCGAAGGCGGCTCTAGCCGTGGACAACTCGCCCTGGACCGGCTCGAGCTTGCCCGTCAGAGCGGCGGCAGCCTGGGCAAGGTCCGCGCTGAGCTTGTCGATTCCGTCCAGCAGCGTCTTGGCCTGCGCGACGGACTCCTGGGCCGCTCTTGCCGCCACCACAGCCGGAGTGGTGTCGGCGGCGGTGTCCTCACCGGAGGCCTGAGCAATCGAGGACCTCGCGAACTCGAGGCGGTTGGATGCTTCCGAGGCGTTGCTGATCACGGTGCGCAGGGCACTGGGGGCGTAGGTGGAACTGAGCCGCGCGAGAGTTCCGGTGGCATCGGCCACTCGAGCCTCCTGAAGCGGAATCGCCGATTTGACCTCCGCAATTGCGGCAGGCAACCGATTCTTGAGGTCGAGCATGGCGTCGAAGCGCTCGCTCTGCGCATCCAAGGCACCGTCCGCGTCGGAGCATCGTTGGATGATCTCGGCCATCCAGGCTCGGCGCGTCGCCTCGTCCTCCGGCACCTCGTCATCGATCTTCTGGCGAAGCTGGAAGGCGGCCGCAAGCGAGTTTCTGGCGTCCTCGAACGCCTTCCGGAAGTCGGTCATGGCGGCGACGCCGAAGGTCGACTCTGCCAAGGTCAATTGCTGCTCACTGGCGCGCACCGCGTTGTCGGTCGAGATGAGCGTCTGAACGCTCCGATCCGAGACGGACTGCAAAGGCTCGAGCGGTTCCGCAGGGGGGCCGTCGGCTGCGGGATCGGCGGCCGTTGCACCTCGAGAACCTTGAGAACCGTTGGTGCCGCCATGCGCACCGGACTTCTTGCGGGCGCTGCGATACCAGAGATACCCGCCGATCACCAACGCCAACAACACCACCCACAGGATCCAGGAGCTGCTCCCGGAGCTGGGCGAGCTCCCGATGGCGGTGCGAAGGCCGTCGGCGGCGGCCACTGCGGCCCCGGACCAGTCCTGGCTCTTCAACTTGGGCACGATGTCGCGCTGCTCGATGGAGCGCACCTGTTTGGTATCCAGTGGAAATCCAGGCGGCGCGTAGTAGCCGTACGCATGGTCTCTGGTGGCAATTGCGAGAAGCAAAGTGTCGCTTCCGAACCCGGAGCGGGTTCCGGAGCTGTTGGCCCAGACGTCGCCGTCCTGCCCGGAAAAGGAGTCGACGTAGACCACCCACAGTTGAACGTTGTCTTCGTTCTGCAAGTTCGTGAGAGCAGTCTGGACATTGGCCGTCTTGCCGGCGAGCGCAGAAACATGATCGGTAATTTGGGTGGGTATGCGAAATGGTGGTTCCGCCGAGGCGCCTCCAGCGCCGAGTAGCAGGCCGCAAAGGCACAGCAACACCACCAAGGCGCGTCGCGCGCGGGAGTCAACGGGCGACCGCGAATCAATGCCGTTCCCCCTGCGGAGCAGCGATGCAGGTTTTCCGTTGCCCCTGCGGAGCAGAGTTGACATGCATCGATCCTTCCCTCGGGTGGTGCACCAACTGCCCGGAGCCTAGCGGCGACGTCCGACGGCCTCGTTTCGAGAAAGCATTCCGACTTAGCCGAACAGACCACTTCTCGGATTGTTCCCCGGCGCGACCGACCGCGCCCACTCCGCGAACGAGGCGGGATTACGGGTCTGCAGCAGCACCCGGCCCGGCCCGGTGAAGTCGAAGACGAAGCCTTCGCCGGACTTCATCGATTGAACCGAACGGCCCTCGACAGCCCGGCGCATGCGGAATGAAATGTTCAGGTCGTACGCGACGACGTGACCCGTATCGACGACCACCGGCTGGCCCGGCAGGAGGTCGAACACGTCGATGGCGCCGTAACAGCTGACCAATGCCTGACCAGCGCCGGACGCCCGGATCCCGAAGCCGCCCTCACCGCCGAACAGGCTCGCCCGGCCGCCCCATTGGGTGTCGATCTGCACTTCGGCGGAGTTGGCGATCCAGTTGCCCCTGGCCAGGTAGAACGGACGATCCGGCGTGATGTCCACAACTGCGATGTCGCCCGGCAGTACGCCGGCAACATCGATCCAGCCACCTTCCGCCGGCGCCGTGTGGGTGCCCACGAACAGTGACTCGCCGCCGAGTACCGAACGCCGGAGACCGGCCATCAGGCCACCCTCGATCTTCGCGGCCAACGCCACGCCGGCTGAATGCGCGATCATCGCGCCCGACTGGACGCGGACGCTCTCACCAGGGGCGAGGAACATCCGGCCGACGGTGAAGGACGGGTTGTGCCTGGTCTGGATCTGCATGTCGACCACGGTAGTCAGCACGGGCCGCCGGCATGGAGCCGAACCGGAGTGCACGGGAAACTCACGTTCTTCGCGTACTCCTTCCTCACCGGGCAGCTCGTATCCGGGCAGCTCTGAAATCGGCGCCACGAACAGCGCGTCCAGGTCGTCAGCGCTACCGGGAGCCGTCGGGAACAATTGCGGCCGGTCTGCAGTTGGACGGTTCAGTAAAGTTGAGTGTGTTCGACTCAAGTACGTTTGACACGGCGCCCAGCGATGGGCATCCTGGAATCAGCTCGGGATCTAGTCCTCGATGAGCGACTCGAACCGGGTTCACGAACAACATTCAGACCGGCCCGTACCAATCGGTGCGGCCCACCAGTACTCATTGCAGGAGGAACGCATGTCGCGTGCCGTCGGTATCGATCTCGGTACCACCAACTCGGTTGTCGCTGTCCTGGAGGGCGGCGAGCCCACCGTCATCGCCAACGCAGAGGGCGCTCGTACGACCCCGTCGATCGTGGCCTTCGCCAAGAACGGCGAGGTTCTCGTCGGCGAGGTCGCGAAGCGTCAGGGCGTCACCAACGTCGACCGGACCATCCGTTCGGTCAAGCGTCACGTCGGTACGAAATGGTCCGTCGACATCGACGGCAAGTCGTACACCCCCCAGGAGATCAGCGCCCGGGTGCTCGGCAAGCTGAAGCGCGACGCCGAGTCATACCTCGGTGAGCCGGTTGTCGACGCGGTCATCACGGTTCCCGCGTACTTCAACGACGCCCAGCGTCAAGCCACCAAGGAGGCCGGCGAGATCGCAGGCCTGAACGTGTTGCGCATCGTCAACGAGCCAACGGCGGCGGCACTGGCCTACGGCCTGGACAAGGGCGACAAGGAGCAGACCATCCTGGTCTTCGACCTCGGTGGCGGCACCTTCGATGTCTCCCTCCTGGAGATCGGCGACGGTGTCGTCGAAGTGAAGGCGACAGCCGGCGACAACAAATTGGGCGGTGACGACTGGGACGAGCGTGTCGTCAACTGGCTCGTCGACAAGTTCAAAGCGGCCAATGGCATCGACCTGACCAAGGACAGGATGGCGATGCAGCGCATCCGCGAGAACGCGGAAAAGGCCAAGATCGAGCTGTCCTCGAGCCAGTCGACCTCGATCAACCTGCCGTACATCACCGTCGACGGGGACAAGAACCCCCTGTTCATGGACGAGAGCCTGAGTCGCTCGGAGTTCCAACGGATTACTTCCGACCTGCTCGACCGCACCCGCACACCGTTCCACCAGGTGATCAAGGATGCCGGCGTCAAGGTCGGCGACATCGACCACGTGGTACTCGTGGGTGGTTCGACCCGCATGCCCGCCGTGACCGAACTGGTCAAAGAACTGACCGGCGGCAAGGAGCCCAACAAGGGCGTCAATCCTGATGAGGTCGTAGCAGTTGGAGCTGCATTGCAGGCCGGTGTGCTCCGCGGCGAGGTCAAGGATGTGCTGCTCCTCGATGTGACCCCGTTGTCCCTCGGTATCGAAACCAAGGGCGGCATCATGACGAAGTTGATCGAGCGCAACACCACCATCCCGACCAAGCGTTCGGAAATCTTCACCACCGCCGAGGACAACCAGCCGTCGGTGCAGATCCAGGTTTTCCAGGGTGAGCGGGAGGTGGCCGCTTACAACAAGAAGCTGGCCATGTTCGAGCTGACCGGTCTGCCGCCGGCCCCGCGCAACGTCCCGCAGGTCGAGGTCACCTTCGACATCGACGCCAACGGAATCGTGCACGTCACGGCGAAGGATCTGGGAACCGGAAAGGAGCAGTCGATCAAGCTGACCGGCGGCTCGGCGCTGTCCAAGGACGAGATCGACCGGATGATGAAGGACGCAGAGGCCCACGCCGAGGAGGACAAGGTCCGCCGCGAGGAGGCCGAGGTCCGGAATCAAGCTGAAGCGTTGGTCTTCCAGACCGAGAAGTTCCTCAAGGACAACGGTGAGAAGCTCCCCGAGGAGCCCAAAGCGCGCGTCTCCGAGGCGATGACCGCGGTGAACGAAGCTCTCAAGGGCACCGACATCGCGGCGTTGAAGACGGCGGTCGAGACCCTGGCGAACGAGTCGCAGCAATTGGGTGCGGCGCTGTATTCGCAGAACGCCGGTGCGCAAGGTGCTGACGGCGCCGCCGGTACCGCCGATGGCGAACCCGGCGAGGAAGAAATCGTCGATGCCGAGATCGTCGACGAGCCGAAGCCGGACATGACGAAATGACCGCTCCGCACAATGACCGCGACGGCCGCGGGGGAGGTGAGGAACCCGTAGTGATCACCGACAAGCGTCGTCTCGACCCGGATACCGGTGAACTGCGCCAAGGTGGCGGGTTCTTCTCCTCGCCCTTCGGTCGCAAGACCGACCCGGGAAATCCGGATGATGCAGCACAGCCGATAGCGGTCCAGACCGACCCGGACAGCGAGTTGGGGGCCGCGAAGCAGGAGGCGGCCGAACGAACTGTCGACCTGCAGCGGGTGACAGCCGAATACGCGAACTACCGCAAGCGGGTGGACCGCGATCGGGAGCTGGTGGTCAAAAATGCCAGAGCCAGCGTGCTCACCGAGATGTTGACGGTGCTGGACGATATCGACCGGGCTGACCGGCACGGCGATCTCACTGGCGCCTTCAAGGCCGTAGCCGAGCGGCTGACCGGCGTGTTGACCAAGGCTGGGCTGACCCAGTTCGGCGCGGTCGGCGACGAGTTCGATCCAGCGAAGCACGAGGCGGTGCAGTTCGCCACGTCCGCCGATGTCTCGGAGCAGACCGTCACAACGGTGATGCGGCACGGGTATTCGCTCGGCGATCGGCTGGTCCGTCCGGCCGTCGTGGCCGTGACCGGCCCTTCGGGTGAAGCCGAAGAAGTCGTCGAGGCAGGGTCTGAGCGCAGCGATAACGCGGCTGCGGCCGAAGCTCTGACCGACGATGAGTCTGCCGTGTGGGCGACGCCTGCCGATGAGGTGGTCGACGCGGAAATCGTCGACGATGAGGACAGCGACGATAGGGGCGACGCCGCGCCAAGGGCCTGACCCGAAACGCCGCGTCGATGCAGCAGAACAAGAAGGTACGACTCGAGGGAGGAGGTTCCTGGTGAGCGCGAAGGATTACTACGAGAAGGATTTCTACTCGGCTCTGGGTGTCAGCAAGACGGCTACCGCTGCCGAGATCAAGAAGGCCTACCGAAAGCTCGCCCGGGACCTTCATCCCGACAAGAACCCGGGCAACAAGCAGTCCGAGGAGAAGTTCAAGTCCGTCTCCGAGGCGTATGACGTGCTGTCCGACAGCGGCAAACGCAAGGAGTACGACGAAGCGCGGGCACTGGTCGGAACCGGTGGTTTTCGCGGCGGCGGTCCACAGCCCGGCGGTGGCGGTTTCGACATCAACGATCTGCTCCGCAATGGCGGGGCGGCCGGCGGGGGATTGGGTGATCTGTTCGGCGGGTTGTTCAACCGCAACGGCGGAACGACCAGGGCGGCGCGCGCCAAGCGCGGCTCGGATGTCGAGACCGAGGTGCGGATCTCCTTCAGCGAGGCCGTCTCGGGTGTCACTGTTCCGCTGCGCCTCGCCGATCGCAGCTCCTGCCCGACCTGCCTCGGAACCGGGGCCAGGCCAGGCACTTCGGCGCACGACTGCCCGGTGTGCAACGGCACCGGTCTGACGACCCGCAACCAGGGATCGTTCGCATTCTCCGAGCCCTGTACCAATTGTCACGGGTCGGGGTCGATCATCGAGGACCCGTGTCCGACCTGCCACGGTGAACGCACCGTCGTCCAGTCCCGCACCCTTTCGACACGCATTCCGGCCGGCGTTTCGGACGGGCAGCGGATTCGGCTTGCGGCCAAGGGCGAGGCCGGTACCGGCGGTGGTCCTCGCGGAGATCTCTTCGTCGTCGTGCATGTGAGCGCACACGAGTTGTTCGGCCGGAACGGGGACAATCTCACTCTCACGGTCCCCGTCACCTTTCCGGAGTTGGTACTGGGTACGGATCTGACGGTGCCGACGTTGGCCGGCTCCGTTCGGCTTCGGGTGGCCCCGGGCACGGCTTCCGGCCGCAGGCTGCGGGTGAAGGGCGCCGGCGTCCATCGCAAGGACTCGACCGGTGATTTGATCGTCACCGTGGAAGTAGCTGTCCCGCAGAAGCTTTCGCCGGAAGCACGACAAGGTCTCGAGGCCTTCGCGGCGGCCTCTCCGGAGGATCCGCGCCCGCAGATCACGAACATGCTCCAGGCAGTGCAGGCCCCGTCATGACCACCCGACGAGTCCCCGGCGCCGATGCGTCCGACTCGTCGGCGCGGCCTGGAGGGACGCATCCTGGAGGGACTCATCGGGAGCCGGCGGCCGACCCCGCTGTTGGCCGCCCCGACATCAGCATGGTTCCCGGAACCGGCGGCGTTGCATTTACTACCTTCGAAGCCACCGGCTTCGAGATCGACGCGCCGCTCTTCGTCATCTCGGTAGCGGCACAGCTGGCCGGAATGCACGCCCAGACGCTGCGCTCCTACGACCGTGAGGGCCTCGTTTCGCCTGGTCGGACCTCCGGCGGAGGACGACGATATTCGCGGCGCGACATCGAATTGCTCCGCGAGGTGCAGAAGCTGAGCCAGGACGACGGCGTCAACCGGGCCGGAATACGCCGCATCATCGAACTGGAAGCTCAGGTCGATGCACTGAAGTCACGCGCCGCGGAGCTGCTCGACGAAGTGCGCTCGCTGCACAGGCAGCTCCACCAATCGCAAGCCGACGCAGCCAACGCCGCCGCGAACGCGGTCGCCGGGCTCCGGCGGGATGTGGTGCCATGGCGCAATACGACGACCGCGATGGTGACGTGGCGTCCGCAGCGTCGCCGCGGCTGACCCTTCGAGGACTCGACCC
>JBPCPG010000055.1:0-4244 GCA_050999445.1 Nakamurella sp.
AGATGCGCCGGACGCAGGTGGGAAGGTGATCTCATCTCCGGTGCCGAGGCAACTTCGTCGGCATCGCTCATAACTGTTCCTCCAAGGATTGTGAAAAACCTGCGACGTCTCGATGTTCCAGATGCCCACCCCGCGGCCGCGCCGAACCGCTGCCGGCCGCGTGGGGCATCACCGCCACCGGCGCGATGGCGTTCCTCCCCGCCCACGCCGGCGGCGGCGAGTCAAGCGATGCATAGGGTGAGTTCCTCGACGAACTTGCAGGGCGGGTTCCAGCGGTCGTCGCAACACCAGAGCTCCTGGAGTTGCGATGCCAGCATGGAAAGATCGTCCCCAGCCTGGGCCCGGCGCGCCGTTGACGGCGGAGCGGGAACAATACCGTCGGTTGATGGCCCAAGGACTGAACAACTCTCAAGCGTGTCTGCGGATCGGCGTGTACCCGACTATCGGTTCGCGGTGGAGCAAGGCCGCAACATGGTGGTCCACACCGGCAAGGCCCGCTACTACCCGCCGGTCCACGTCGAGCCGAAGGTGATCTCACCGCGGTTGTTGTCTGAGCTGAACGGTGCGTGGCGAGAAAGCACTAAACTGTGCGCGGCTGCGACAGCACTAAACTGTGAATGTGGGACGACATAGAGCGCAGATGAGGTGGTTCGTCGTCTTCGCGATCCTGGCCGTCACTGCGTGCGGCGCCTCGTCGACGCCCTCGTCGATGACGCCGCTGCAGCAATGGATGGCGGCCAAGCCGTTCTACATAGCGCATCGGGGCGGCGATGGGAGCTGGCCGGAATCCACCGCCTATGCCTACGAAAGAGCTGCGGCGTGGAATCCGAACCTCGCCCTCGAAGTTCCGGTCTGGCGCACCTCGGATGGTGTCTGGGTGGTCTCCGAGGACAGTTCAACAGGTCGAGTCTTCGATTCCAACTTTGTCATCGAGGCGACGCGATGGTCCACCTTGGCGGCACTGAGGACGCGTCGGGGTGGTCATCCGATGGCGCGGTTGGTCGAGAACATCCTTACTCCCTACGGCCGGGACAGGATCCTATTCGTCGACGACAAGGCCGATCGCAACGTCGGATCGTTGTTGGATCTGCTCGATTCCTACGGCGGCAACGGGCGCTGCGTGATCAAAAGCTTCTGGGCATCGGTCCAGGCGCCTGCGCAGGCTCACGCTCGGGGTTACCTGACCTGGGGCTACTACTACAGCAAAGACATGCGCCACTTCGCTGCGACCCAGTCGAAATTCGATACGCTGGGCCTGAACTACGACGCTCCTACCGTCGACTTCGCCATTTTGTCGGCGACCGGGAAGCCAATCATCGCCCACATCATCCGCAGTGCCGCTGCGGCCGCGTCGTCATTGCGCAAGGGTGCCCAGGGCCTGATGGTTTCGGCTGTGGAGAAGGTCGTGCCGCAGTCGAAGAGTTGATCGCCACCGTGGTAGCTAGTGGACCGGCCGCTCGTCGGTGTCGAGCTCGGAATCTGTACCGGGCACGACCGGGTCGATGGTTGGGCGGCGTCGACTGATGAGGTAACCGGTGACCGAGGCGACCAGCGCAGGTGGCCAGGCGAGCACAGCCAGGTAGCAGGCGGCGCACAACCCGCTCCACCAGGAGCCGGCTTCGCCGGCGAAAGGGTCGACGGCATGCCAGTACACGATGCTCAAGACGCACAGTGCCATCAGGACCGCTGCCCCGGTGAGTGCAATCAGGCATACCAATTCACGCGGAAGCCGTCGGCCTGCTTGAATCGGGCTCCAACGGGGAATCACGTCCCCTTCGGGCTGGACGAGGCGGAGAGTGAGCAACGCCGCGAAGAGTTCAAGCGTCGAGAGCAAGAGGACGTACGCAGTACCGGACCCCGGAATCTTTTCGGCGGCCCGCCAGGAATCCGGTGTGCCGAGGTGGAGCCCGAGCCCGAGGAGGGACCGCCACAGCACGGTCGGCAACGCGGCCACCACGGCCGCCCACGCGCCTATGGTCGCCCACTTCGGTGCGTCGAACGGGGGCACGGGGGGCTCCGTTCGACGCGAACCGTCCGCTGCGCTCGGTAGGCAACGGTTCGATCGCTGCGGTATTAGATGATGCGTTCTAGAAGACACATGCTAAATGTAGCGATACTCTGGCCAGATGGCGAGACCCCCCAAGTTCACCAAGAACGACCTTCTGGACGGAGCTCGCGATGCGGTGTTCGAACACGGATTGGACGTGAATCTGGCCCGGATTTCCGCACTGGTCGGCGCTCCGACCGGCTCGCTCTACCACCGCTTCCCATCGCGGGATCACCTCATGGTCTCCTTGTGGCTGCGATCGGTCCGCCGCTTCCACGTGGGCTATCTTGGCGCGGCCGGTGCCCCTGACGAGCGGCAGGCGTTGCGGAACTGCGCCGCTCACATACCCCGCTACTGTCGGGAGTTTCCCGCAGATGCCCGCGCGATGATGTTGTTCCGGCACAGCCAGCTCGTCGTCACGGCGCCGGAGAGTCTTCGGGTCGAGGTCCGGGCCGTCAACGACGAAATATGGGCAGCGCTGCGGGCGCTCGCGGTGCGTCGATATGCCGGTCACGGGACCGAGCGGGTCGCGCTCGTGCGAGCGGCAGTCAGCCAGGCGCCGTACGGTCTGGTCCGTCCCTACGTCGGCGGTCAGGTCCCTCCAGAGCTGGACGAAATCGTCGTGGCAGCGGCTGAAGGGATTCTTGCGCTCGGAGATCCCCGGCCCTGAGCCGGGATTCCCGCATGAGATTCCGTGCTGGAACGAAGAAGTCGGCTATCCGTTCCGGCCCCGAGGCGCCGGGGAATCATCCACAGCACCTACTGGTCGGGCGTGGTGAGGCGAACTGTTGTAACGTTCCAACGGGTCGCTCGATCAAGCGATCGCGCGAGCGGCATAGGGCAGAACTGAGGAGCTCCGAAGATGACTGCGCCCCTGATCGGTTGTCACGCGTTGGTGTGGACTGGTTCTTTCGACAGCGCCGGAATCATCGATTCGGTGATTCGAACTCATCGGGCCGGATTCGATCTGATCGAATTCCCGCTGATGGATCCGGAAGGTTTCGACACCCGGGTCGCACGAACGGCGCTGGCCGACACCGGGCTCCTCGCGACAGCCAGTCTTGGATTGCCCGAGCACGCGGACATCAGCAGTGACGACGATGATGTGGTGGCCGCCGGTTCGCGAATGCTGACCGCTGCGGTGGACGTCGCTGCGGAGATCGGCGCGAAGCAGTTGTGCGGAGTGCTGTATGGCGCGATGAAAAAACACATGTCGCCGCTGTCCGAGCGGGGTTGGGCGAACAGCATCCGGACTATGCGGCAGATCACTGATCATGCTGCTTCGGTCGGCGTAGCCCTGGCATTGGAAGTGGTCAATCGGTATGAAACCAACATGCTCAACACCGGTCGCCAGGCATTGCGCTATCTTGAGGCACTCGATCGGCCGGTGTCGGTGCATCTGGACTCCTATCATATGAACATCGAGGAATCGGATCTGTTCCAGCCCTTTCTGGACTGCAGCGATCGCCTCGGTTATGTCCACATCGGCGAGAGTCATCGCGGGTATCTCGGTACCGGATCGGTCGATTTCGACACCTGCTTCAAAGCCCTGGGTCGTATCGGCTACACCGGTCCCATTGTCTTCGAGTCGTTCTCCTCCGCCGTGGTCTCGCCGAGCCTTAGCCGAATGCTCGGAATCTGGCGCGATCTCTGGCAGGACTCCGACCATCTCGGCGCGCACGCCAATCAGTACATCCGTGGACATCTCGACGCGGTCCAGACCATCGCTCTGCACTGACCGACCACGTTCTCTGAACCGAATTGTTCGGCCGATCTTCACCCGCAGAGAAGGGACCACCGATGCACGAGGATCTTCGTGGCCGGATCGCTGTCATCACGGGCGGCGGCCGCGGCCTCGGGCTGGAGATGGCGACGGTGCTGGCCGAGCAGGGCGTCGGCGTGGCGTTGCTGGACCTGTCCGATTCCGCCGCCGTAGCTGCCGATCTCGCAGAACAAACCGGGGTGTCGACTGCGGGAATAGTCTGCGATGTGACCGATCCGGAATCGTTGGCATCGGCCTTTGCGCAGATCCAGAACCGGCTGGGTCAGCCGAACCTGCTCGTCAACGCCGCCGGAATTTCGGTGTGGGGCGACTCCGAAACCATGCCCTTGACGCAATGGCAGAAGACGATCGACGTCAATCTCACCGGCACGTTCCTGGCTTGCCAAGCTTTCGCCCGGTCGGTGTTCGCCGTGC
>JBPCPG010000087.1:0-3629 GCA_050999445.1 Nakamurella sp.
CAGGGTTCCGTACCAGACGTCGTTGAGATGCGGACCTCCAGATGCTCGCTCTGCGGTGCACCACATCTTCTCTCACAGCCGATCACGTGCACCGGCAGCCGCGGGCCACTTGTCGCCTGCGCAGCGAGCCGCTCGGCAATCGGCCGGGTGGAACCCAAGGCCGCACTGCACCCGGGAGCGCCGGTGCACGCCGAAAGGTTTCGCCATCCGGACTCCGGATCGAGCGATAGGCCGAGAAAGTCGAATTGGTGTTCTGGCGTAGAGCCGTTCGACATTTCGGTCGGAACATCCGGAACAACGATTCCTCGCCACGGCGTCACGATCAGTTCGCCGGCGCAGCGCGCCGAAAAGGCGCTCAAAGCCTCGAGTTGGGTGACGTTCAGAAGCCCCAAGGGAACGACGAACGAGACAAGGCTGCGTCCGTCCTGCTGCCGCAGGCGGCCGTAGCGACCGACTCCGGCGGGATCTGCCCGGTCCTTCGGGCCCACGATCAGCGTGGTGGTGGATACGGATACGGATGCGAACTCGGATCCGGATGCGAAAACCTCTCCGAGCAGGCCGACTCCACCACCAGCCAGCTCCCGAACGTGCCACGCGGCACCCGGCCCGGCGCCCCGTCGGCACAGGAATGCCTCGGCAAGGGCGATCAGGCAGGCTGGTGCTCGCGCCGTTGGTATCGCCGGGCCGACGGCTCCCCCGGCCAGCAGCGCAACGTGGTGTGCAGATACGGCCTGCACGCCGAGATCACAGGCCAACGCAGCGATGTCATGACTGCCGTCGTCAAGGCCGAACAAGAAGCGTCCGGGAAGTTCGGAAAGCCGGGGCGTACTGCAGATCAGTTCGTCCAATTCGGTGAGCAAGGGCCGCAGATCGGCCAGGCCTCCGATCCGTCCGGTCAAAGGTGAACAGGTGATATTGCGAACGAGTTCGTGGGTCACCGAGGGGAGCAGGCCCGCCGACACCACTCGAGCGACGAGCTCGGCAGACACCTGGCCGTCGGTTCCAACCGCGACCCCCCGCAGTTGCACGTTGCCCCGGGAGGTCAGTTGCACTTCGCCGTTCCCGACCTCGGCCGCGATACGCGCCAGCGCGGCCAATGCCGCCGAGGTGACCCTGCCGCCAGGTAGGCGCAGCCGGATCAGCGCGCCGTCGGCAGCCAGGTGGACCCGGAGCAGACCCGGACAGCGATCGGTTGCAGTCCGCGCTGCGGTCGGAACAGGTCGGGCGATCACGGCTCCATGGTGGCATGCCCGGAAGACACCGACGCCCGCCTCGACAATGACGACGGGGCGGGCGACGGGCGATGCTGGTGGATCTGGGCAGATCAGCCCAGTCGAAGAACCTGACCCGGGTAGATGACGTCCGGATTGCTGATGACGTCGGCGTTGGCCTTGGCCAGCGTCTGCCAGCCTCCGGTCACACCTTGGGCGGCGGCGATCTTGAACAGCGTGTCGCCGGACTGAACAGTGTAGGTGCCGTCCGGAGCGCTGGCGGGGGTGCTGCTCTGGGTGGCCGCAGCCGGCTGGGTCGAACTGGACGAGGAGTCCGCAGTCGACTGGCTCGAGCTGCTGGTGTCCGACGCTGTCGTCGAGGAGTCCACGCTGGAGGTGGAACTGGCCGAATTCGAATCGCTGCCGCTGGTCGAGGCACTGTTGCTGCTCGAATCGGTGCTGCTGCTGGAGTTGCTGTTGCTCGCGTCGCTGTTGCTGGAGTTGCTGTTGCCCGAGTTGCTGCTGCTGGTGTCGCTGCTGCTGGCAACCTGCGCGCGGGGGGTCACGCCCTGGTCGGTAGCACCGGCCTGCTTCGAGCAGACCGGCCATGCGCCCCAGCCCTGGCTGGCCAGGACGTTCTCGGCGACGGCGATCTGCTGTTCGCGGGTGGCACCCTCGGCCTGCGAGGCGTACGCGGATCCGCCATTCGCGGCCCAGGTGGAGTCGGTGAACTGGAGCCCACCGTGGTACCCGTTGCCGGTGTTGATCGCCCAGTTGCCGGTGCTCTCGCACTGTGCCACGGCATCCCAGGTCGAATCGGGAGCAGCCGAGGCAGGAGTGGCCAGGCCGAGAATCGGCACACCCATCAGAACTCCGGCGGTGACCGTACGGAAGGCCAGGGTGCGGGTGGTGGAGAGTCGGCGATGCCGACCGATGTAGCCAGTGCTCATGGTGAGTGTGTCCCCTTGCTGCGCCTGCGGAGTGAGCTGTCGGGTTCGGGCGGCTGCCGTCGCGTGGTGAGCGAAGCGGCAGAAGGGAGGTGCCCGGCGACCGAGGCATACTGATCTCGGTCGACTTGACCCCAAGGAAGTGTTTCGACTTCCGATCTACTTGGGTCCCCCGTCGCTGTCCAAGCCTTTCTGTGTGTCATGGCTTCGACGGCCGATTTGGACAGCGTTCGGCGCGGTGGCCGTCGAAGTTTTTTTTACGGGGCAATTGATGCTCAGTTGCCCCGCAGGCCAAGCTACGGAAACATTCATGAGAATGGAAGCCCCGAATCGGTCATCACGGATGAATAACGGCAAGATCACGAGCCAATCTCTGCGCTATTTCCGCTGGTGAAGGTACTTTTGATCTTGTTCGACGGAACATGATGCAAGTCACAAATATTTCCCGGCCGGACAAGCTGCGATTTACCGGGTGTCGGTGACGTTCGCTAGCGTTCCTGCCATGCGAAGCGCAGCGTTCCGCCCATCGTCGTCCATCCGGGCGATCATGCTCGCTGCCGCCTATGCGCCGTTGTTGGTGCTGCTCGCCACCTTGAATTCGTTCCAGCTCGCCTGGCTGCGGTGGACCTTCGCGGCGCTGGCCGCCGCCGGCATCGCCGGCCTGGCGGCGTTCCTCGTCGTCGCGGTACCTCGCCGCAATGCCTCCGTCGAACGGATCCACACCGCCAAGCCGAGGGAGGGCGAGGCACTCAAATTCTTCGCTTCCTACGTCGTGCCGTTCTTGGTCACCGGCAGCACCGCCGCACCGCCGGCCCGCTGGGGGCTACTCATCTACCTGGTCATGATTGCGGTGCTCTACGTCCAGGGGGACATGTACTTCGCCAACCCCGTGCTAGCGCTACTCGGGTATCGGATCTTCGAGCTAGGTCGGTCCGATTCCGGGTTTCTGCTGGTCATCAGCCGGGCCTGGCACCTCGCGCCCGGGCAGACCGTCTCCCTCGTACCGCTGGGCGGCTACATCTACGTCCAGGTAAAGCCACGCCGGGAACCCCGGCCTCAACCAGAGCAGGAGCCGGTGTGACGCCCGACGAGACGACGACACCGCACACCGAGCCGCAATTGCGCGCCCTGTTGCGCGTCCTTGCCGATCCTGCCGGCTTGACCGTCGCGCTGATGGTGGTGAGCGAACACCTTTCGGATGCGCCCACTGTCTTCGACGTGCCCATCAGTGCTGATCTGGCTCAGGAGTTCTTGAAAGAGGTGACGGAAACCGCCGCCGCGGCGGCGGAGAGTGAGCTACGCCCGGTGGATCCAGGGTTCGTCCCGGCGCCGCAACAGTGGATACACACTCGCATCGGCGTCGGACCGCTGGCGGATCTGGAAAAGCTCGTTCTTGCCCCGACGCCTGTCCAGTACGACCGGAATACCGAGTTCGGGCGCCGCAATCTGCTCGTTCTACGAGTGAGTAGTA
>JBPCPG010000153.1:0-28529 GCA_050999445.1 Nakamurella sp.
GGTTCCGGCGCCGTACAGCGCCCGTTGAGCCTGCTGGCCGTGCAGCGATTGCTGGCGGCCGACCCCGCCGATCCGACCGTCGTCGCGCTGCTGCACGGGGTCGAGGAACTGCACGTACTGGTGATCAACGCTCGGCGTGCGACTTCCCGGCAGTTGACGAGCTGGCCCCGCGTCCGCGCCTCGATCCGCACCACCGCGGCCGATCTGGACCTGCTGGCAGCGCCGCGCATTCCGGCTCCGCTGCTGGCGGTGGCTCAGCGCTCACTGGCGGCCAACCTCGCGCTTCTCGATGAATACCTGCTCAGGCCGATCGCGTCCACGCTCACCGACGGGCCGCTGATCGTCGCAGCGGTCGGACCGATGGCCATCCTGCCCTGGGGCCTGCTGCCCACCCTGGTGGGACGCCCGGTTTCGGTGAGCTCGTCGGTGACGGCGGCGATGTCCGCCGGGGGCAGGCCGAGCCGAGCTTTCCTGCGAGGTGTGCTCGCCGTGGCCGGGCCGGACGTGGACGGGGGTGCGGACGAGGTGACCACCATCGCCGGCATGCACTCCGGCGCCGGACTTCTCCTCGGCGCGGCTGCCACCGGTGAGGCGGTGCTGGCCCAGCTGCCGCAGGGCGGTCTGCTCCACGTCGCGGCCCACGGGCATCACGAGCCCCAGAGCCCACTGTTCTCCTGCATGCAGTTGGCCGACGGGCCACTGTACGGCTACGACATCGCGCCGAGTCCGTCGCTGCCCGATCACGTGGTGCTCTCCAGCTGCGACGTCGGCCGTAACGACGTCCGGCCGGGAGGAGAGCCGTTGGGGTTCGCGGCAGCCCTGCTGCGCAGCGGCGTTTCCACCGTTGTCGCCGGTGTCGGTCGGATTGCCGACAGCGTCGCCGCGCAGACGATGGTCAGGTATCAAGAACGCCTGCTGGCGGGGGACGGCCCTGCGGTCGCGTTGGCCGCGGCGATCACCACCGTCGACGGTGCGCCGGCGCCGATGACGTGCTTCGGCGCGGGCTCCTGAGCGCAGCTACTTCCAGCGCGGCGCCGCTGGGCGTACTGCGCGCGCGGCGGCGCCCGTCGTTCCCGGGCATCGTCGGACATCGGTATTCTCGAGCCATCCCATGACCAAACAAAAATTTCCCTGCTGGTGCGGTTGCGAACTTTTGCGTACCCATCGATGATCACCCAGCTCGTCCTGCTCGGCGTGGGCGTTCTGCTCATCTTCGGTACTGCCGTCTATGTGGCTGCCGAGTTCAGCCTGGTCACCGTGGACCGCGCCGCAGTGGCACAGCAGGCCACGTCCGGCGACGCCCGCGCCCAATCGCTGCTCGTCGGTCTGCGGGCACTGTCCACCCAACTGTCCGGCGCACAGGTCGGCATCACGATCACCACCCTGGCGCTGGGATTCGTGATGGAGCCGTCGCTGGCTTCGTTGATCGCCTCGCCGCTGCGGGCGTCGGGGTTGTCGCCCGAGGCGGCCGATTCCGTCGGCGTCGGGCTGGCTCTGGTCGTCGCGAGCGTGCTCTCCATGGTGTTCGGGGAACTCGTTCCGAAGAATCTGGCCATCGCCGAACCACTGCGAACTGCGAAGTCGGTCGCCTCGCCGCTGCGGATCTCGACCACCGTCTTCCGGCCGCTGATCTGGGCGCTGAACGGCATCGCGAACGCGGTGCTCAGGGTGTTCTCCATCGAGCCGCAGGAAGAGTTGCGCTCGGCCAGGTCGACCCAGGAACTGCAATCGCTCGTCCGCCGATCGGCGGCCAAGGGAACCCTGGAGGCACCGACCGCGGGCCTGCTGTCGCGGACGATCTCCTTCTCCGGAAAAGCGGCAGCCGATGTGCTGACCCCGCGGACCAGGGTCCGATTCGTGCGGGCCGTCGATCCGGTTGCGGAGGTCATCGCGGCGGCGATCGAGACCGGCCACTCACGATTTCCGGTCACCGGCGCTGACTCCGACGACATCGTCGGGTTGGTCCACCTCAAGCAGGCCGTGAGCGTCCCGCCCCGGGACCGGGCCGGCATCCGGGTCGAGCAGGTGATGGTGGATGTTCCGGTGGTGCCCGGCACGATGCCGCTGGACGACCTGCTCGATCTGCTGCGCCGGCTGCACGGTCTGCAGATGGCGGTGGTGGCCGACGAATACGGCGGAACCGCCGGTATCCTCACGCTCGAGGACGTGGTGGAGGAACTGGTCGGTGAGATCACCGACGAGCACGACCCCCACAATGCCCGGGCTGTGCGCAGACACGACGAAACCTGGTCGCTGCCAGGCGATCTACGACCCGACCAGATCGCGGATATCACCGGGATCACGCTGCCGGAGTCGGGTGCCTATGAGACCGTCGCCGGGCTGGTCATCGCCCGCCTGGGACGGTTGCCCGCGATCGGAGACACCGTCGAACTGTCGGCTCCAATGCTTGCCGATGCCGCCCTGGGTGTGCTCACCGCGCGGGTTCCCGGCTCCGCCGACGACCAGCCGATCCCGGTCAACCCGCTGGACGACCTGCCGCGCATGGTGATGATCCGCCTGACCGTTGCAGCGAAGGCAAGGCGACGAGTCGAGTCTGTCGTCCTGTCCGCAGTTGGCCGGCTCGAGGATGGCGGCGAGCTGCGATGAGCCAATGGGGCCTGATCGCCGTCATTGTGGTGCTGCTTGCCTTGAGCGCCTTCTTCGTCGCAGCGGAATTCTCGCTGATCTCCGCCCGGCGCACCATTCTCGAGCCCTGGGCCGTGACCAGCTCCAGGGCCAGAGCGACTCTGCGGGCAATGGAGAACGTGTCGGTGATGATGGCCTGCGCCCAGCTCGGTATCACGGTCTGCGGTGTGCTGTTGGGCGCGTTGGGGGAACCGGCTGTCGCCTCCCTGCTGGAACCGGTCTTCGACGGCGTGGGAATCTCAGGGCCGGCCGTGCACGTCGTCGCGCTCGTCGTCGCCCTGCTGCTGGTCGTCTCGGCTCACGTTGCCCTGGGCGAGATGGTGCCCAAGAATGTCGCGCTGGCCGGCCCGGAGCGGGTGGCGATTGCGCTGGCACCGCCGTTGCGGGCGCTGGCGCTGTTCCTCGGGCCGGTCGTCACCGGCCTGAACCACTTCTCCAACGCCGTTGTCCGGTTGATCGGTCGGGAGCCGAAATCCGAGGTGGCATCGGCCTTCACCAGGGACGAGGTAGCCGGACTGGTGGCCGAATCCAGGTCGGAAGGGCTGCTCGACCGCGGCGAACACGATCTGCTCACCTCCGCTCTGGATTTCGATACCGCCACCGTCGACCAGGTGCTGCTCGCCGACGCAGTGGTGGTATCGCTGCGTCCGGGCGTCACCCCCGCGGAGGTCGAGCAGGCCTGCGCCAGGACGGGATTCTCGCGCTTTCCGATCCGCGCCGACGACGGGAAGTTCACCGGCTACCTGCACATCCGCGACGTCCTCGACATTCCGGCGGGCGCCCGCGACGAGCCGATCGCAAGCAACCGGATCCGGCCGCTGCCGGTCGTCGTGACGGGCACTGCGCTACGGGTCGCGCTGGACCGGATGCGACGGCTGGGTGCGCACCTGGCCCAGGTCGCCGCGCCGGTGTTGTCGGACGCCAGCGCCGCTGCCGACGCGGGGGCCGTGGCCGACCTGATGTCAGGGGCCGGTTCGGGTCCACTGCCCGAGCCGCTTCCAGTGGCCAGACTGGGCCTGATCGCTCTGGAGGATGTCATCGAAGAGCTGATCGGTGAGATTCGTGACGCTACCCGGGCCAGACCCCAGGTCCCGGGCTCGGGGGCGCACCTGACGCAGCCGCGGAGGGCGGAGGTCCCCGGACGTCGTCGCCGACAGGCATAGGGTCGCCTTATGCAGCGGCGGATCATGGGCGTGGAAACCGAATTCGGCATCACCTGCACCTTTCACGGACAACGCAGGCTGAGCCCCGACGAAGTGGCGAGATATCTGTTCCGCCGGGTGGTTTCGTGGGGACGCTCGTCCAACGTGTTCCTCCGCAACGGATCCCGGTTGTATCTGGACGTCGGATCGCATCCGGAGTACGCAACGGCGGAATGCGACGATCTGCTGACGCTGATCGCGCACGACAAGGCGGGGGAGCGGATCCTCCAGGACCTGGTGGTCGATGCCGAGGCGAGATTGGCCGAGGAGGGCATCGGCGGCGACATCTACCTGTTCAAGAACAACACCGATTCCGCCGGAAACTCCTACGGGTGCCACGAAAACTTCCTGATCGGCAGGGCGGGGGAGTTCTCCAGGATCGCCGACGGCCTGATCCCGTTCCTGGTCACCCGCCAGCTGATCGCCGGCGCCGGGAAGGTGCTCCAGTCGCCTCGGGGTGCCTCCTACTGCCTGTCCCAGCGGGCCGATCACATCTGGGAGGGCGTGTCGTCCGCGACAACCAGATCCCGTCCGATCATCAATACCAGGGATGAGCCACACGCAGATGCAGAACGCTTCCGGCGGCTGCACGTCATCGTCGGCGACTCGAACATGAGCCAGACCACCACCTTGTTGAAGGTGGGCAGTGCCGCGCTGGTTCTGGAGATGATCGAAGCCGGAATCGCGTTACGGGACTTCACCTTCGACAATCCGATTCGGGCCATCCGGGAGATCTCCCACGACGTCACCGGCCGACGACCGGTTCGACTGGCCTCCGGAGCCGAGATCTCTGCACTCGACGCGCAGTCGGAGTACTACTCCAAGGCGGTCGACTTCGTGGCCGCCCGGGGTACCGATCCGATCTCGGCGCGGGTCCTGGACCTCTGGCGTCGGACCCTCGAGGGCGTCGAGAGCGACGACCTGTCGGGTGTGGACACCGAGATCGACTGGGTGATCAAGAAGAAGTTGATCGACTCCTATGCGACCCGCCACGGGATGGATCTGTCCGATCCGCGCATCGCGCAGATCGACCTGACGTACCACGACGTCCGGGCCGGGCGGGGATTGCACTCACTGCTGGTCAAGAGGGGTATGGCAGCTACCGTCGTGAGTGACGACGACATCACTGCGGCCATGACCGTCGCCCCGCAGACCACCAGGGCCAAGCTACGAGGCGAATTCGTGGCCGCCGCTCAGGACGCCGGCCGGGACTACACCGTCGACTGGGTGCATCTCAAGCTCAACGACCAGGCCCAGCGAACGGTGCTGCTCAAAGACCCGTTCCGCAACACCGACGATCGGGTCGACAAACTCATCGAGTCCCTGTAACCCACGTCCGCGATGGACCGGCGCCGGCCGCGCCGCGCAGATCGATTGCACCCGCGCAGCCGTTCGGTCGACACCGATCCAGCCCGTTCTTGTTGCCGGTGCCCGACCTATCCGCGCCGGTCGTCCGGGCGGGCGCTTGCAGTCGCTGTGCACGTCCGTGTGCAAGGCTGGAGGGGTGGCGACGGCGAAGGCGGAACGACTGCTGAACCTGGTGATCGCCCTGGTGAACTCACCGCGGTTCCGGACCGCGGCCTGGATCAGGGAGAAGGTCGCCGGATACGGCGACGCGCCGACCGAAGAAGCCTTCTTCCGTACCTTCGAACGGGACAAGACCGAACTGCGCGATCTCGGTGTTCCGCTGCAGACCCCGGACGACGGATCCGACGGATATCGCATCCTGCCCGGTGAGTTCGCCCTGCCCGACCTGTCGTTCACGCCGTCGGAGACCGCTGCGCTCGGTCTGGCGGCGCGGCTCTGGGAGACGACGGCGTTGGCCGGCCCCGGATCGAACGCAATCCGCAAGATCCGAGACGTCGCGGCGCCCGACCCGGATGCCGAGCAGCACGCGCACGCGGCCTCGCTGCTCCAACCGCGGGTCCGCACGGGCGATCCGGCCTTCACGCCGATCTACGCCGCGGTGCGATCCGGTCGGGCGGTGGCGTTCGAGTACCGGAAGGATCCCGCCGGGAACGTCGAGCGCCGCAACGTGCAGCCCTGGGGCCTGGTGTCGTTCCGAGCGCGCTGGTACCTGGTGGGCTTCGACGCCGAGCGATCGGCCGTCCGCACCTTCCGGCTGTCGCGAATCGCCGGAAAGGTGACCGCGCTGGGTCCGGTGGGGGTGGCCAAGGCCCCGGACGGACTCGATCTGCTGGCCTTCGTGGCCGGCAGCGTGGAATCGCCGGCGGACCGCAGTTGCGTCCTTCTGATCAGGCCGGGGTCGGCGGCGGGCCTGCGTCGCCGGGCGAAACCGGCGGCGGCCGAGCCGGCGACGCTGGACCGGATCGGCGGCCACGCGGACTGGGACGTCGTGGAGATGCCCTTCTCGCACCTGTGGGACACCGCCAGGACGATCGCCGGGCAAGGTCCGGACGCGGTCGTCCTCGATCCGCCTGATCTTCGCGAGGCCGTGGTGCGACTGCTGGTGGGTGCCCGATCCTCCGACGATCCGGCTGCGGACAGCGCTACCGGCTCGGCCATCGGCCCCGGTGTGCCGTCGCACCCGGCCGTGGAACTGGTCGAGGCGGTACCGCGGCGGGCACCGGGAATGCCGCGATGACCGAGACTGCGACGGAGCGTCTGGCCCGGGTGCTCGGCCTGGTTCCGTACATCTCCCGCCGGCCCGGGGTGGCCCTGGCCGATCTCGCAGTCGAGTTCGGGGTCGACAGTCGGCAGATCGCAGCCGACCTCGATCTGCTGATGGTCTGCGGGCTGCCCGGTTACTACCCGGACGACCTCATCGACGTGGTGCTGGACGAGGAGGGCGGCACCGTCTCGATCGCCTTCGATGCCGGCATCCAGCGCCCGGTGCGGTTGACCTCCGACGAGGCCGTCGCCCTCACCGTTGCACTTCGGGCCTTCGCGGACCTGCCCGGCCTGGTGGACGCCGACGCCGTGTACTCCGCGCTGTCGAAACTGGAACAGGCCGGAGCCAAAGCCGCCGACGCCGTCCGGGTGGTCGCCGCAGACGCTGCGCCGGCCCTGGGTGCCGTCCGGAAAGCCGTGGCCGAATCCCGCCAACTGTGGATGAGGTACTACACAGCGTCCCGGGACGCGCTCACCGAGCGGACCGTCGACCCGATCCGCCTCCTGGTCACCGATGGTCATGCATATCTGGAGGGCTACTGCCATTCAGCTGCCGCAGTCCGGCATTTCCGGGTCGACCGGATCGAGGAGATCACGGTGCTGGACGAGCCGGCTCAGGGTCCGCTCTGGGTCGATTCCGACATTCCGGAGACCATGTTCCATCCCGACCCGCAGATCCATCCGGTGACGCTGAGACTGGCTCCGTCGGCGCGATGGGTCGCCGAGTATTACCAGACCGAGGATCACCAGGAGCTACCGGCAACCGGCGGTTCGCCGGGCGGCCTGCGGGTTCGCCTCCGCGGCGGTGGCGACGACTGGCTCGTCCGGTTGGTGTTGTCCCTCGGCGGCGCCGCCGTTGTCGAGGACCGCCCGGATCTGGCCCTGCAGATTGCCGAGCGGGCGGCCGAGGCGCTCACGGCCTACCGGTAACCCGTCCGACGCTCCCACCGACCGGCGCCGGTATCCACGGGGCCGGCATCCATCATGGCATCATCGAGAGCGGACCTTCCGGTTCGATTGCCATCCAAGGAGTGTCCAGTGCAGCTTCGCCGCCGGAAAAGGGACGAGCCGAAGGTCGACGGCACCATGTCCCTCATGGAGCATCTGTACGAGCTCCGCAAACGGCTCGGCTGGGCCGCTCTCGGACTTGTTCTCGGCACCGTCGTCGGATTCATCTGGTACACGGTTGCCATCCCGTCGTTGCACATTCCCAATCTCGGTGACATCCTCACCGGCCCCTACTGCCGGGTGCCTGCCGACAAGCGGCTGCAGATTCCCAATCATGCCTGCGCACTGCTGGCGACGGATGTGTTCAGCCCGCTGCAGATCCGGTTGAAGGCCGGGTTCATGGTCGGCGCGGTGCTGTCGTGTCCGGTGTGGCTGTACCAGCTCTGGGCATTCATCACGCCGGCGTTGTTCGACAAGGAGCGTAAATTCGCCCGCATCTTCGTCACCAGCGCGGCGTTGCTCTTCGCCGGTGGTGCGGTGCTGGCGTACTTCGTGATCAGCGAAGGCCTGACGGTCCTGCTCGGATTCGCCGGCAGCAGCGTGGTCAGCGGCCTTGACCCGTCGAAGTACTTCCAGTTCCTGATGGCGCTGTTGATCATCTTCGGAGTGTCGTTCGAGTTGCCGTTGTTGTTGATCATGCTGAACGTGATCGGTCTGATCAAGGGGGCGAATCTGGCCAAGGCCAGGCGCTACTCGATCTTCGGCATCGTCGTCTTCGCCGCCCTGGTGGTTCCCGGCAACGATCCGATCACCATGTCGGCGCTGGCCGTCTCGCTGACGGTGCTCTACGAACTAGCGGTGCAGGTGACCAAGGTGCACGACAAGCGCAAGGGCGTCAGGACGGCCGCCGAGGGGCTGGCCGACCTGTCCGACGACGAGGCTTCGCCTGATCCCGTCGCAGCCGGGCACCACGGTGGTACCGAGGCCACCGGCGCCGTCGAGCGGCCGACGCCGGTGTCGGCACCCGAACCGGTCCTGGCCCAGAACCAGGTGACCGACTTCGGCGACGCAACGTGACCCCGGACTTCCTGGCGGAGGACGAGGAGGCGGCGACCTCACCGGCCGAGCGGTACTCCCGCTCACGAGAACGGATCCGTCACCCGCACTTCACCGCGTTCGCGGCTACTCGGCCCTTTCCGCTGGACAGGTTCCAGGTCGACTCCTGCGTGGCGCTCGAGGAGGGCCGCGGAGTGCTGGTGTGCGCGCCAACCGGAGCGGGCAAGACGGTGGTTGGCGAGTTCGCGGTGCATCGGGCGCTGGCGACCGGCGGCAAGTGCTTCTACACCACACCGATCAAGGCCCTCTCGAACCAGAAGTTCTCTGATCTGGTCGCCGAGTACGGAGCAGAGCGGGTCGGTCTGCTGACCGGCGACACCTCGATCAACTCGCACGCCGACGTCGTGGTCATGACGACGGAAGTGCTGCGCAACATGCTCTATGCCGACTCGCAGGACCTGCACGGCCTGACCGCGGTGGTGATGGACGAGATTCACTACCTCGCTGACAAGTTTCGCGGTGCCGTCTGGGAAGAGGTGATCCTGCACCTGCCGGCACAGGTGCAGGTCGTCGGCCTGTCGGCGACCGTGTCCAATGCCGAAGAGTTCGGCGCCTGGTTGCAGACGGTCCGCGGCCACACCACGGTGGTGGTCGACGAGCACCGCCCGGTGCCGTTGTGGCAGCACATGCTGGTGGGCCGCAGGCTGTTCGACCTTTTCAGCATCTCGGGTGCCGATCTGGATCCCAGCCGGCCAAGTGCCAGGGTCAAGATCGACCCGTCGTTGACCAGAGCAGTCTCCGATGCCGAGGCACTCGCGGATCGATTCGGCGGCGGACGGGGACGCGACGCCAGGAACAACCGCGGCCGGCCCGGTTTCGGCGGCTCCGGGGGAGCTGGGAACCAGTCGAGTGGGAGTACCCAGTCCAGCGGGGGCGGCCGATCCAGTGGGGGAACGCGGTCTGGTGGTGGCCCGCGGAGTGACGGTGGAACCCGGTCTGGTGGTGGACCGCAGTCTGGTGGGGGAACGCGGTCTGGTGGTGGATCGCGGTGGCGACCGACCTCGCGGGTCGACGTCATCGAACGGCTGGACGGTTCCGGCCTCCTGCCCGCGATCACCTTCATCTTCTCCCGCGCCGGATGCGATGCCGCCGTTGCCCAGTGCGTGCACTCCGGCATGCGGTTGACCTCCGAAAGCGAGCGCGCGCAGATTCGCGGCATCATCGATCGCCGCACCGCCGAGTTGCCCGACGCCGACCTGGCAGTGCTCGGGTACTGGGAGTGGCGGGAGGCGCTGGAGCGCGGCATCGCCGCGCACCATGCCGGTCTGCTGCCGGCCTTCAAGGAGACGGTGGAGGAGTTGTTCGTCGCGGGCCTGGTCAAAGCCGTCTTCGCCACCGAAACCCTGGCTCTGGGCATCAACATGCCGGCCAAGACGGTGGTGTTGGAAAAGCTGGTGAAATACAACGGCGAAGGACACGTCGATCTGACGGCGGGGGAGTACACGCAGCTGACTGGCCGAGCCGGCCGCCGGGGCATCGACGTCGAGGGACACGCCGTCGTGCTCTGGTCGCCCGGAATGGATCCCAACGTGGTCGGCGGCCTGGCATCCAAGCGCACCTACCCGCTTCGCTCCTCGTTCCGACCGAGCTACAACATGGCGGTCAACCTCACCGACCGGATGGGTCGAACGGCCGCCAAAGATCTTCTGGAGCAGTCGTTCGCCCAGTTCCAGGCGGACTCAGCGGTGGTCGGCCTGGTCCGGCAGGTGCATCGCGACGAACAGGCGATCGCCTCGCATTTCACGGCGATGGCCTGTCATCTCGGCGACACCGCCGAATACCTTGCTCTGGTCACCGAGCTGTCAGCTGCGGAGAAGCATCTCGCCAAACGAGGTGCTTCCCGACGGCGGGATGCCACCACGAACGACCTGATGGCTCTCAAACGCGGTGACGTCATTGCGATTCCGGCCGGGCGCCGGGCCGGGCTCGCGGTGGTTCTCGACCCGGGCGTCGGGTCCGACGAGTTCGTTCGACCGCTGGTGGTCACCGACGGCAGGTGGGCCGGGCGACTCTCGCCGGGAGATTTCCGCGGGCCGGTACCCACCCTGGGCCGACTGAAGCTGGACAGATTCGTCGACCATCGGGCGCCGGCGGTGCGCCGGGACATCGCGTCGGCTCTCGACGCTGCGGTTTCCAACGGAAATGTGGTGGCGCGGGGCCGGGCGCCGCACAGTGACACCGAGGATATCGACGTCGCTGCCCTGCGGCGCGCGGTGCGGGCACACCCGGTGCACGGTTGCGCCGATCGGGAGACCCATCTGCAGTGGGCTCGGCGGTGGCAGCGGTTGCGGACGGAGACCACTGCTCTGCAGGCGAAGATCACCGGCACCCGGGGCTCGCTCGGTAATGCGCTGGACAGGATTCTGCGGTTGCTCGACAAGTACGGCTATGTCGAGGACGACGACCTGACGGACGCGGGTCGGATGCTTTCCCGAATCTGGTCGGAGAGCGACCTCGTCGTCGCCGAGTGCTTGCAACGCGGCGTGTGGAACGACCTCAACTACTCGGAGTTGGCCGCCGTCGCCTCGGTGCTGGTCTTCGAAGCCAGGCGCGAAGGAGTCGGTGCGCCCCGACCACCCGCCGGCGCGGCGGCAACGGCGATGGCCGAGACCGTCAGGGTCTGGGGGGAGATCAGCGCGGATGAGGTGGCAGCCGGGCTGCCCGCCACCCGTAGCCCGGATCCGGGATTCGCTGCGGCCGTCGCAGCCTGGGCGCAGGGCGAGACCCTGACGCAAGCATTGACCGTGGCGAACGCCACCGGTACCGATATGTCGGCCGGCGACTTCGTCCGATGGTGTCGGCAGGTGATCGACCTGCTCGACCAGGTCCGCACCGTTGCCGAGCCCGCGCTGTCCTCGACCGCCAGGGCGGCGCTGGCCGCGCTTCGTCGGGGGGTCGTCGCGCTGGGAGCAGTGTGACGGGACGACCGGCTTGGCGCGTGCTGCCGCGCTTCGACTGATTCCGGCTCGACGAAGCCGGCCGCCCCGCACCGGAACCTGCAGCCCGGAGGGCCGACAAAGCTCTGGGCAATCGGTGCGGTTCGTGGTGCGCAGGATGCGGCCGTGGTTTGATCAGCATGGATCGGACAGCATTTGGAAACGTCGGCGTGCGGGTCGGCGCGAGCGAGGAGGCACGTGATGAGCACGCCATACGGCCAGGGTGGACAGCCCAGCGATCCGGCGCAGCAGTGGCCGCAGTACGGCCAGCCCGGATACCAGCCGCCGCCCTCGCCGGATCCGGAGGCGCAGCCTGCTGCCTACGGCCAGCAGACCCCCTACGGTCAACCGGGCCAGGAACAGCCGAATTACGGTCAGTCCGGTTACGGTCAGGCCGGCTATGGACAACCCGGTTACGACCAGTCGGGTTACGCACAACCCGGCGGTGCATCGCCTTCCTACGGCCCACCGAGCGGAGCGCAACCGACCTACGGCCAGCCCGCGTACGGGCAGCCCGCCGGTTCGAGCCGGTCGCCCTACGGTCAGTCGTCCGGCTACGGTGGCGCTCCGGCGGCGCCGGCATACGGCGGCTACGACCAACCGGCATACGGGCAGCCCGCAGCCCCGTCCTACGGCGGTCAGGATGCTTCCTACGGGCAACCGAGCGGCTACGGGCAACCGGGGGGCTATGGTGCACCGGCGTACGGCCAGCAAGGCGGTTTCGGTCAGCCCGCGGGGTACGGTCAGCCGACGCAGTCGGCTCCGGTGAAGAAGTCGAACAAGGGTCTGATGCTCAGCCTCCTCGCGTTGCTCGCGGTCGTGGTCATCGCTGCCGTGGTGCTCTTCCTGTACCCGGGGGTGCTGAACAAAAAGGTTTTCGATCACGCGAAGGTCGAAGCCGGCGTTACCAAGATTCTTACCGACCCGGCTCCGAACGGCTACGGCCTTGCCGGGGTGTCAGGGGTCAGCTGCCCCTCTGATCAGGCCGTCAAGGTCGACGCGAAATTCACCTGCACCGGTTCCGTCGGCGGCAGCCAGAAGCAGATCAACATCACCGTCAAGGACGCGGACGGCAAGTACGAGGTCGCGCCTCCCAGCTGACCGAAGCCATCAGCTCCGGCCGCGATTGCTCAGTGCGTCCAGCAAGCGAGCCACCGGAGATCCGAGCCCGAACTCCTTCGACAGCTCGAGGAGCCGGTCCGGATCCGCGGGGGTGACGGGAAGCAGTCCGTTGCCCGGCGGGTGAATCCGGACCGGCGCGTCGGAAGCCACCCGCACCACTTGCGGCGCGACCTCCAGGTACGGCAGTGCAGGCGTCAGCTTGAGCCGCTGCGCCTTGCTCAGGGCCGAACTCGGGTCCCGCACCGCCGCCATCACCCCCTCGATGGAACCGAAGGTGGTGACCAGCGCGGCTGCAGTCTTGTCGCCGACACCCGGAACCCCGGGGAGCCCGTCGGACGGATCCCCCCGGAGCACGGCGAAGTCGGGATACCGGCCGACTGGAATCCCGTGCTTCTCGGCCACTGCGGCCATGTCCAGCACCGCGACCTTGCTCATGCCGGCGCCGATGTAGCGAACGCGGACCGGAGTGGGCGTCGCCCTGGCCACCTGGAACAGGTCCCTGTCACCGGTCACCACCTCGACCGGGTCGGTCGCTTCCCTGGCGGCCAACGTGCCGATGACATCATCGGCCTCGAATCCGACCGCGCCGGCGGTGGCGATGCCGAAAGCCGCCAGCACCTCGAGCAGGACCGGGATCTGGGGGCCGAGCTGATCCGGCACCTCTTCGGCGGCTGTTTCGCCGTCCGACAGCGGCTCGGAACCAGGTGTTCCGGGGGCGACCCGGTGTGTCTTGTAGGTCGGCACCAGGTCCACCCGCCATGCGGGCCGCCAGTCCAGATCCAAGCAGGCAACCATCCGATCCGGCTCACCGTCGAGCAGGACGCGGCGAACGATGTCCAGGGTGCCGCGAATGGCGTTGACCGGGCGGCCGGTCGGACTGACCGTCGTGGACGGAACGGCGTGGAAAGCGCGGAAGTAGATGCCGGCGAGGTCGAGCAGTTGCAGCATGCTGGCCGACGTTACCGGTCCATCGAGCCTTCCAGGCAGCTCGTGGGAGATCAGCGGGCCAGCAGGGCTACGTTCCCGACGGCGCCGATGCCGCGGTGGACCGTCGGCATCACCCACTAAGCTCTCCGGGCATGCCCCACCATCCCGACCGCGCGTCCGACTCAGCTTCCGCACCGCCGCCCGGTGGCGGGCAATTCTTCGGTAACCAGATCTTCGGTGACCAAGTCTTCGGCGACCGACTCGCGCGATTGGCAGCTGCTGCCGGGACGGCCGGCGTCCATGCCGTACTCATGTCCCCGGGTGCAGATCTCCGCTACTTCGCCGGCCATTCGGTGTCCTCCCACGAGCGATTGACGGCTCTGGTCGTGCCCGTGGTAGGCCAACCGCAGATGGTGGTACCGGCCCTGGAGCGGCTCGGCTGGGCGGACAGCCCCGTCGAGCGACTCGGCATCGGCTTCACCACCTGGATCGATGGATCGGATCCGTACGGAACCCTGGCAGCCGTGCTGGGTCCGGACGCGAAGGTGCTGGCGGTCGACGACCACATGCCCGCTGTGCACGTGCTGAGCATCGAGCACGCCGTTTCCGGCAGTCGGCTCACCTTGGCCGGCGCGATTCTCGGCAATCTCCGAATGCGAAAGGAACCCGTAGAGGTCGCGGCCCTTGCCGAGGTGGGAGCGGCAATCGATCGGGTGCAGGCCAGGATCGGCGAGTGGTTGCGCGTCGGGCGGACCGAGGTCGAAGTTGCAGTCGACATCGCTTCGGCGTTGGTCGAGGAAGGCCACACCGGGGCGGATTTCGTCATCGTCGGATCCGGTGTGAACGGGGCCAGTCCCCATCACGAGGCCTCGTCGAAGGTCATCGAGGCCGGTGATCCGGTGGTCATCGACATCGGTGGCCCGAATGCCGCCGGCTACTACTCGGACTGCACCCGTACGTATCGGATGGCCGGAGACAGCGGTTCGATCACTCCGGAAATCACCGATCTCCCGGAATTCAGCGAGGTCTACGAGATCGTTCGCAGGGCGCAGCAGGCCGGAATCGACGCCGTGCGTCCAGGCGTGCCGGCCGAAGCCGTCGACCGGGCGGCGCGGAAGGTGATCGACGAGGAAGGGTTCGGTGAGTACTTCATCACCAGGACGGGCCACGGCATCGGACTGGAGGTGCACGAGCACCCTTATCTAGTGCGTGGGAACACCATGCCGCTGGAGGAGGGGATGGCCTTCTCCATCGAACCAGGCATCTATCTGCCGGGCCGCTTCGGCGTCCGGATCGAGGACATCGTCGTGGTCACCTCGGACGGCGCGCTGCTGATGAACAACGCCCCGAAGACCCTCACCGTGGTCGGGGGTTGAACGACATGCTCGAAGATATCGATGCCCGCATCGCCGCTGTGCTCGCCGAAGACGGCAGGTGCTCCTACACCGACCTGGCAGAAAAGGTCGGCCTCTCCGTTTCGGCGGTTCATCAACGTGTCCGCAGGTTGGAGCAGCGCGGCGCCATTCGTGGTTATGCGGCCCGCATCGACGGCGAACAGGTCGGCCTGCCGTTGACCGCCTTCGTCTCCTTGACACCCATCGATCCGGCCCAGCCCGACGACTACCCGCAGCGGCTGCTGCCGCTGCGACAGATCGAGGCCTGCTACTCGGTTGCCGGCGTGGAGTCGTACATCGTCAAGGTGAGAGTGGCCTCACCCAGCGCGCTGGAGGCGCTGCTCGCGCAGATCAGGGCAACGGCCAATGTCTCCACCCGCACGACCGTCGTGCTCTCCACGCCGTTCGAGGACCGCCCCATTGCGGGCGTTCCGGCTGCGCCGGTCGGGGAGACGTCAGCGGCCGACGCATCAGGGGCAGGGGCGGCCGGTCCGGCCGAAAGGGACAGGTGACCTCGTACCCCGTCACCGATCGTGACGACACCGTCGACATCCTGCACGGCGTTTCGGTTCCCGATCCCTATCGATATCTGGAAGATCCGGATTCGCCCCGCACGGTTGCCTTCGTGCGGGCCCAGAACGTCCTGTCCCGTCCTTATCTCGACGCCCTGCCCAGCCGAGCCCACTTCGAGTCCCACGCCACCGCCCTGCTGACGGCGCCCAGGACCGGTGTTCCATGGGAGCGCGGCGGCCGATATTTCGTCGTGGCGAATCCCGTTGCGGCGGACCAGGATCAGCTGTACGTCGCCGATTCGCCCGTCGAGTTGTCCGGCGGTGGACGGCTGCTGATCGATCCGAACACCTGGTCGACCGACGGTACCGTGGCGATGACGGGACTGTCGGTCAGCAACGATGGGGCGTTGGTCGCCTACGCCCGGTCCGACGCCGGGTCGGACTGGCGCACCATCGGAGTCGTCCAGGTCGACACCGGGAACCACCTGTCCGACCGGCTGACCGGTGCGAAGTGGTTGGATCCGACCTGGCTGCCCGACGGTGGTTCGTTGTTGTACTGGCGGTATCCGGATGCTGACACGGCCGGTTCCGGCGCCTTCACCGACGCCACCGGCGTCGGGCAGCTGGCGCTGCATCACCTTGGCACCGATCAGGGTTTCGACCAGGTCGTCTGGGCCCGTCCGGAGGCCAAGGAATGGATGGTCGCGCCGTGGGTCAGCGACGACGGCCGCTGGCTGGCACTGACCGCTTCGCCCGGCACCGACTCGAGAACCATCATCGCGGTACGCAGGCTGGGTCTGGACGACTCCGGTCGCGCCCAGACTCCCTTTCAGGACACAGTTGTCGTCGCGGACCTCGCCGATGCGCACGGCGTGGTGGGATCGGACGGCGACGTGCTCTTCCTGCGGACCGAGCGCGATGCGCCATCGGGTCGGCTGGTCGCGGTGAACCTGACCGAGCCTGGCGCGCCATGGACGACCTTGGTCTCCGGATCAGCCGGTCGACTTCTGACCGACGTGTCGATCGCGCTGGATTCTTTCGTTCTGCACTGGTCGGTCGACACTGCCGAGCAACTGGAGATCACCGACCGTGCCGGCATTTCCGGGCGAATTCCGGAGCTGGGCGACCTGATCTCGTTCGTCTCGGTGCACACGCGAGGCTCCAGCGACGAGATCTTCGTCGGCACCACCGGTTTCGGCCACCGACTGCGGGTGTTCCGTCTTGACCTGCGCGGCCGGCTCGAGGAGATGCCGAACCCGCCGGGCGCCGCCGAATTGCCCGAGGTGCGCGCCGCTCGCCGCACGGGCGAGTCGGCCGACGGCACCGTGGTTCCGATGAGTGTGGTGCAGCGGGCCGATCTGCCCGCCGGACCCCGACCCACCTTGCTGTACGGCTACGGCGGCTTCGACATCGCGCTGCAGCCGAGCTTCTCGGCCCTGTTCGCAAGCTGGATCGCTGCCGGTGGCGTCCTGGCGGTGGCAAATCTTCGCGGCGGCGGAGAATTCGGTACTGCCTGGCACGAAGCCGGAATGATGCACTCGAAGCAGCGGGTGTTCGACGATCTGTTCGGCTGCGCTGAGGCGCTGATCGCCGACGGCATCACCACGGCGGCCCAGCTCGCCGTCCACGGCCGGTCGAACGGAGGGCTGCTGGTCGGTGCGGCCATCACCCAGCGGCCCCGGCTCTTCGCGGCTGCGTTGCCCAGCGTCGGGGTGATGGACATGCTCCGGTTCCACCAATTCACCATCGGCTGGGCCTGGGCCAGCGAATACGGAAACCCCGACGACGCTGAAGATTTCGCGGTGCTGCGGGAATATTCGCCGCTGCACGCATTGCGGCTCGGCACGTCCTATCCGCCGACCCTGGTGACGACGGGGGACCATGACGATCGGGTCGTTCCGGCACATTCGCTGAAGTTCGGGGCGGAACTGCAGCACTGCCAGGGAGGGTCGGCCCCCGTGCTGTTGCGGGTGGACACCCGGGCCGGGCACGGCCTGGGAAAGCCGGCCAGGGCGCTGGCGCAGGAGTATGCGGATCAGCTTGCGTTCGCGGCCGAATGGACCGGCCTGCGTCCGGACGGCCCGGAATAACCGGAGCCGTCGTTGGTTGGCATGGTGAAGGTGTGTCGGACATGGATTCGGTGGAAGCGGTGACGACGGCAGTGTCGGCGATGGCAGGGGCGCACGCATGACGAGGGCGACCGTGAAGAAGTCGGCGCTCGAGAAGTCGGCGTCTGGAAGCGTCCCGGCGGGGACCGGGCCGTCGGCCGTTGGGTTCCGGTCCGATCGCGGGCCGGTGCTCATCGCCCTGATGCTGACCACGTCGCTGGTGGCCCTGGATTCGACGATCATCGCGACGGCGGTGCCGTCGGTGGTCAAAAGTCTCGGCGGATTCGCGCAGTTCCCGTGGCTGTTCTCGATCTATCTGCTCGCGCAAGCGGTTTCGGTCCCCATCTATGCGAAGCTCGCCGACATGTTCGGGCGCAAACCGATCATCATGCTCGGGATCGCCCTGTTCCTCGTCGGCTCGATCGCTTGCGGAGTTGCGTGGAGCATGCCGGCGCTGATCGCGTTCCGGGCGATTCAGGGGCTCGGCGCAGGTGCTGTGCAGCCGATGAGCATCACCATCGTCGGTGACCTCTACAGCCTGGAGGAGCGGGCCAAGGTTCAGGGCTATCTCGCCAGTGTGTGGGGCGCCTCGGCGGTTATCGGGCCGGCGCTCGGCGGTGTGTTCAGCGAATGGATCTCGTGGCGGTGGATCTTCTTCGTCAACATCCCGATGTGCTTCCTGGCCGCGTCGATGCTGATACGCAAGTTCTCCGAAAAGGTCACCCGCCGCAAACACCGGATCGACTATCTTGGCGCCGTTCTACTGACGTTCGGCTGCTCGGCGCTGATCCTCGGGCTCCTGGAAGGCGGTCAGTCGTGGGCGTGGACGTCTCTGGCGAGCGTCACCATCTTCGTCGCCGGCGTCTTGGCACTGGTCGGATTTGTGCTGGCCGAGCGTCGGGCGGCCGAGCCCGTGCTGCCCTTGTGGGTCTTCCGCAAGCGCGTGGTGGCCGGCGGCAGCCTGGTGTCGCTGTTGGTCGGAGCGGTCCTGTTCGGTCTGACTTCCTACGTTCCGACCTACGTGCAGACGGTGCTCGGAGCCGGACCGCTGATCGCCGGTTTCGCGCTCGCGACCCTGACCATCGGGTGGCCACTGGCAGCGTCGTTCGCAGGTCGCCTGTATCTACGGGTTGGATTCCGGACCACCGCGCTGATCGGTGGTGCCATCGCGCTGCTGGGCACCGGACTCACGCTGGATCTGGGCCGCAACTCTTCGATTCTGTCCGTTGCGCTCGACTGCTTCGTGACCGGTGTCGGAATGGGTCTGGTGGCGAGTCCTACCTTGATCGCCGCCCAGTCGAGCGTCGGCTGGTCCCAGCGCGCAGTGGTGACCGGAACGAGCCTGTTCAGCCGTTCCATCGGGTCTGCAGTGGGCGTTGCGTTGTTCGGAGCTCTGGCGAATGCGGTGCTCAACGGGGTGGATCAAGGCCCCGGATTCGCAGTGGCAGTCAATACCGCGTCCCAGCATGTTTTCCTCGCGGTCGTGGTGCTCAGCGCCGCAATGGTGGCTGCTGCCGCGCTATTGCCGGGCCGCCGGGACCAGGTGGTCGTGTGATGACTCGGCGCGCCAGATGACGATGGTCCTCTTCCGCCGGGGGCGGGTCTATACGGCCGCCGATCCGCAGGCTTCGGCCCTGGCCGTCACCGATGGCGTGATCAGCTGGATCGGATCCGAACATGCAGTCGACGTAGCAGGACGCCCCGATGCGGTGGTCGAGCTCGACGGCGCGCTCGTCGTGCCGGGCTTCGTCGATTCCCACGTACACACCACCGACGCGGGCCTGGCGCTGACCGGGCTCGACCTGGGCTCGGCCACCTCGCTGGGCGAATGCCTGCAACGGGTCAGGACAGCGGCAGGCGAACTCGGGCCGGGAGAACTGGTCTGGGGCCACGGCTGGGACGAAACGAACTGGCCGGAGAACAGACCTCCGACCAGAGCGGAGATCGATGCAGCCGTCGGGGGCCGGCCTGCGTACCTCAGTCGCGTCGATGTGCACTCCGCGTTGGTGAGTTCGGCCCTGGCCGCTCGGGCAGACCCCGGAACACCTCTGCACGCCGACCAGCCGCAGACCAGAGCCGCTCATCACGCCGTTCGTAACGCTGCCAAGTCGTTGGTGACACCGGCTCGGCGAGCCGCCGCGCAGCGGGCCTTCCTGGCCGCCGCGGCCGCCGCCGGCATCGTCGAGGTGCACGAGTGCGCCGCCGGCGACGAATTGGGACGGGACGACCTTCGGTCGCTGCTGGCCCTCGATTCGCCCATTTCCGTTCTCGGCTACCTGGCGGCGGCGGTGAGCGACCCGGAGCAGGCCCTGATGCTCCTGCGGAACACCGGCGCAGTGGCCTTGGCCGGCGATCTGTCGGTGGACGGCGCCATCGGATCGAGAACGGCCGCACTGACCCACCCCTACGCCGACGCCCCGGATACCCACGGCACTCGATATCTGAGCGACGAGCAGCTCACCGATCATCTGTGGGCCTGCGCCACGGCGGGGGTGCAGCCGGGATTCCACGCCATCGGGGACGACGGCGTCAGCGCTGTGGCGGCCGCTCTGCGACGGGCGACCGAGCGGCTGGAGCGCACCGGCAGCGGGCTCGCAGGTACCGTCCGGATGGCCGGCTGCGTGCCCCGTATCGAGCACGCGGAGATGGCGAACGCCGACGCCATCGCTGCCTTTGCAGCGACCGGCACCGTGGCCTGCGTGCAGCCCATGTTCGACGCAGCCTGGGGCGGATCCGATGGAATGTACGCGCGGCGGCTGGGAGCACGGCGGGCTGCCGGAATGAACCCCTTCGCGGCGTTGGCTGCTGCCGGTGTCGCCCTGGCGCTGAGCTCCGACGCTCCGGTCACCGCCGCCCAGCCCTGGCAGGCGGTGCGAGCTGCGGTGCACCATCGAAGTCCTGGTGCCGGGATCTCGCCACGAGCGGCTTTCACCGCACATACCCGAGGCGGCCATCGGGCGGCCGGGCGAACCGATCGCGGCGTCGGCACGATCACCGTCGGTGCCCCTGCCCACCTGGCCATGTTCTCCACCGGAGCGCTGGTGCGCAGCGTGGCGGATCCGAAGGTGGCCCGCTGGTCGACCGATCCGCGCTCGAGAGTTCCGCTGCTTCCGGTACTCGATCCTGGCGTGGAGCTACCGACAACGTTGGCCACCCTGGTAGCCGGCCGGGTCGCACACGACTGCGGTCTACTTGCCGAGCTGACCGGTGCCCAACGCGGCTCGCACTAGGCTGCTGTGGTGACATCCCGGACGGTCGACCACGCGCCGTCCGCCGACCTGGTCCGACGCACCAGGAGGCGGCTGGCCGCAGGTGGGCGAATCACCAGGTGGAGCCGCTGCCTGGTGGGCGTCGGGGGCCTGCGAATCCTGGCCGCGCTCGCCGGGGGTTACGCGCTCGATCTCGCTTTCGCGCCCACCACGTTGTGGTGGATGGCACCGCTCGGGCTCGCCTCGTTGGGACTCGCGGTGCACGGCCGGCGGATGCGGCCGGCGCTGGGGCTCGGCCTGCTGTTCGGGCTCACGTTCTACCTGCCGCTGTTGAGTTGGACGACCGTGTACGTGGGGCCCGTGGCGACGGCGCTGGCGGTGGCGGAGGCTCTGCTGACGATGCCGGTGGGCGCCCTGGTGGCGTCGGCGTCACGCCGATTGCCGGTCTGGCCCCTCTGGGCAGCCGCCGCCTGGATCGCCGGCGAGGCTCTGCGGGCGAACTTCCCCTTCGGAGGCTTCCCCTGGGGTGGTATCGCCTATTCCCAGCCCGACGGACCGATGCTCCCTGCCGCGTCCCTGCTCGGCGCGTCCGGACTGGCCTTCCTGACCGCGCTCGCCGGGTTCGCCCTGGCCGCGCTGCTCCGCACGGTCTGGACGAACCGCGTGTCGTTGCGCCCGTTGCTACTGCTCGGGCCGCTCGTCTTGCTGGTCGCTCCCTTCGCCGTCGCGGTGGCGGGGCTCAGCACTGAGCAGAGCGGCGCCGGCGCGCCGACGAAGACGATCGCAGTCGTCCAGGGGAACGTGCCGGAACCGGGCCTGGAATTCAATGCACGTCGCCGCGCAGTCACCGATCTCCACGCCCTGCAGACCCACAAACTCGCCGAAGCGGTGCGCGCCGGGACCGCGCCGCGCCCGGATCTGGTGATCTGGCCGGAGAACGCCTCGGACATCGATCCTTACGCCAACGCCGATGCGGCCGCCGTTATCAGCTCGGCCGTTCGCGACGTCGGCGTCCCGGTTCTGGTAGGAGCCGTGGTCCAGGGCGGCAGCCCCGGTGACAGCTACAACATGGGCATCGTGTGGGACCCGACAACCGGTCCTGCGGCGAAGCTATCGGACCAGACGTACAGCAAGATGCACCCGGTTCCGTTCGGTGAGTACATGCCCTACCGGTCGTTCTTCCGATTGTTCTCGGAAAAGGTAGACCTGCAACGGGGCCAGTTCCTGGCCGGGCGACGGCCGGGGAATCTGAACGTCGCCGGGGTGCGGATCGGGGACGTCATCTGTTTCGAGGTCGTGTACGACAGCATCGTGCGCGATGTGGTGGACGGGGGCGCCCAGGTGCTCGTCGTGCAGACCAACAACGCGACCTTCGGCTGGACGAACGAGACGTACCAGCAGCAGGCGATGAGCCGGGTGCGAGCCGTCGAGCACGGCCGGGAGGTCCTCATCTCGTCCACCAGCGGTGTGTCGGCCGTGATCAGACCGGACGGAAGTGTCGAGTCAAGGATCGGGCTGTTCACTGCCGGATACCTGACACCGACGGTGCCGCTGATCACGGCGACGACGCCGGGAACCGCAGTGGGCGGCCTGGTTGAATGGACTCTCACGGGTGCGGTTCTGATAGCGCTGGCCGCAACGACCGTGCACGCACGCCGTCGGCGTCGGACAGGTGACCTCGTCGAGCCGGGGGACCGGCTCGCCCACCCCACCGGGCTGGACGTGTTGTAGTTAGCAGGAAATCCGAATCGATTCCGGCCCGATGTCCGAGCCGGAGTTCTAGGAACCGGCACGCGTTCTCGTGCGCCTCGAAGGAGAAGCAACAGCAGTGAGTTCCGACGACAGCGTCGCCGTGGCGCCCGCAGATCTGCGAGTCCTTGTCATCATCCCGACCTTCAACGAGCGCGAGAATCTGCCCCGGATTCTGGACCGACTCCGGGCCGCCGTCCCGACCGCGCACGTGCTGGTCGTGGACGACGGTAGTCCGGATGGCACCGGTGCGGTCGCGGATGCGCGGGCGGCCCTGGACGACATGATCGCCGTGCTGCATCGGACCGAGAAGAACGGGCTGGGACCGGCGTACTTCGCCGGATTCCAGTGGGGATTGGACCACGGGTTCGAGGTCCTGGTGGAAATGGACGCTGACGGCTCGCATGCTCCGGAACAGCTACCGCGGTTGCTGGGTGCCCTCGATCATGCGGATCTGGTCATCGGATCGCGCTATGTCCGCGGTGGAGCGGTGGTGAACTGGCCGGTGCGCCGGCTGCTGCTTTCGCGAGGTGCGAACCTCTACTCGAGGTTGACACTAGGCGTTCGGGTGAAGGACATCACGGCTGGTTACCGGGCATACCGGGCGAAGGTGATCCGGGCAATTCCCCTCAACGAAGTCGCGTCGCACGGCTACGTGTTCCAGATCGACCTGGCCTGGCGCACCATTCTCGGAGGTTTCCGGGTCGTCGAGGTGCCGATCACATTCACCGAACGGGAGATCGGCGTTTCGAAGATGAGCGGAAGCATCGTCCGGGAAGCGCTGCTGAAAATACCGGCATGGGGAGCTGTTCACCGCTGGCAGCAGCTGAAGGCCCTTGTCTCCAGGGGCGGGGTAGCGGTGAAGCAGCGCTCGTAGCGTCGGTCATGCCGGGAGGGAGCCGTTGCCTGGCCCCGGGGCAGGCAGGAAGATGGCCCGGCACACGTACGAAGCCCCACACCTGGTGATAGGTGCGGGGCTTCGTGGTGATGAAGAGGGATGCACGCGTCGATCAGGACGCGGTGCGACGAGCCTTCAGATCAGCCAGACGCTCGCCGAGAATCTCTTCGAGCTCGGCGATGGACCGGCGCTCGAGGAGCATGTCCCAGTGAGTTCGGGGCGGTTTGACGGCCTTGCCCTCGGGCGCGGAACCGTCGATCAAGACCGATTCGAGGCCGTGCATCCGGCAATCCCAAGCTGCGGGTACCTCGGCGTCATCGGCCATCGGTACGGTGAATTCGTGGCCTCTCGGACAACGGAAGGTGGCGGTACGACGGGGAGCGAGGTCGTGGTTGCGATCAGCCTCGTAGCTGGTGCTGCCGAGACGACTCCCGCGCAGGACGCGGTCAGCCATGGTGTTCCTTTCTGGCGTTCGTCCGGAGCTGCGCCGAGCGCGGCTCCCGGGGCCGGGATGATTTCACCCGGGTGCTGCCCATTGCGGGGCGCTACCGATTGGTAACGTCGTCGTGCTGTAGTTCGTTCCCGCACGCGGGCCGGACAGGTGTGCCAGGACTGTGATTCGTCCGACATCCTCGAGCAGCGCCACCGGGCGGCCAAGCCCGGCCGATGTCAATCTTGCGAGCGAATCTCGGCATCGTCCGGCAGGGTCTTGAATCGTGCCCGGGCGCCGGCACGATGCAGGCGCAGTAGGTCACCGGTGTCGGCAAGCCACGCTAGCGCATTGGAGCCCGTGTCCGCACCGCGCCGTGGGTGACCGGGTCGAACTGGCACCGTCGACGCTTCTCGACGCGCAACGATTGGCCACCAGCGAATTCCGGACCGCTCGTCGGCTCGTCAGCCCTGTTCGAGCGGCAGGGTGTTCTCGCCGGAGTCGGGCCCGAGGTCGCCGGCACGGTGATGCCGACGACAGAGCACCTGGTATCGCACCGCAGCGTCGTCGACAGTCGTGTCGGCGACCACCACCTGAGCTCCGTCCGTGGCCACCCGACCATCAACGACCCTCGCGTTGAACCGGCCGGCCGCACCGCACCAGCACAGCACTTCGACCTGGAGCAGCAGCACCTCGTCGGCGAGTTCGAACAGGCGCGTCGAACCAGGGAACATCCGTCCCCGAAAATCCGTCGCGATACCGAAGGCGTACACGTCGACCTGGACGTCGTCGGCCAATTGCGCCAGCTGGTCGATCTGCGCCGGCGTGAAAAATTGCGCTTCGTCGACGATCAGATAATCGACCCGGCGGCCGCCCGCCCAGGACAGCCGCACCAGCTCCGCCAGGTCGACGTCGTCGTCCACGTCGACAGCCGCCCGGGTGATGCCCATCCGCGAGGTGATCCGACCGTGGTGGGACCGATCGAGGCGGGTGAGCAGCAGCCCGCGGCGGCCCTGCCGGGAGTGGTTGTGATCGAGTTGGAGGGCCAGGGTCGACTTGCCGCAGTCCATCGGCCCGTAGAAGAACTTGAGCGTCCCAGTCGGCGCTTGGCCGCGCCGCGATCCGGCGGCCGGCACCATCGACAGGGCAGTGCTGGGTTCGGTGGGCGACGGCACGTCCGGACTGTACTGACCCCGAACTCAGATGTGCCATTTCTGGCGGTCGGCCAGGACCCTGCGGAGTACGTCCGGCCGGTCGGTCATGATTCCGTCCGCTCCCAGATCCAAAAGTCGGTTCATGTCCGAGGCATCGTCGATGGTCCAGACGTGAACCTCCAGCCCGGCCGCGTGAGCCGTCCCGACGAAGGAGGAGTTGACAATGGGGAGCCGACCGAATCGAGCTGGAACCTGCGCAGCCCTGGCCGGAGCCCCCCTGAACGCGCGGCCCAGGCGGGAGGCCGCCACCAATTGGCTGACCCGGCGTGGGCCAAGCGATGTCACGGCCTGCGGACCGAGTGCCTGTTGCAGAGCGGCCAGTCGACGGTCGGAGAAGGACCCCAGACCGACCCGAGCAAGCGCACCGGAGCTGCACAGAAGGTCGATCAACGGGCCCACGGCGCCGTCGGACTTCGGGTCGATGTTGAACCGGGTGTCGGGCAGCGCTGCCAGCACGTCGGCCATCAGGGGTATCGCATGACTGCCGCGAATACGGGCTTTGCGCACCTCGTCCCAGGTGAGATCACGGATCCGGCCGCGTCGGTCGGTGACCCGATCCAGACGGTCGTCGTGGAAGGCGATCAGAACCCCGTCCGAGGTTGCGTGCACATCCGTCTCGACGTACTGATATCCCTCGTCGACGGCTCTGGTGAAAGCGGCCATCGTGTTCTCGCAACCGGCCAGGTCACCGATGTGCCAGCCCCGATGCGCGAAAGCCCGCGGGCCGGTTCCGGACAGGTAGCCCACCATGGTCGCCAGTGTGGCACGCCCCCACGATCCAGAAACCGATTTTAATGGTCGCGACCGTTACGGTTGCGTCATGGCTCTTCGAGCGGCCCAGAACCGGGCGCCCGTCGGTGAGACGACTCCTTCACCGTCGATCCGTCCGCGAGGCACTGTGCGTTGCCTGTGGTGCGGACGGGAGGTCCAGGTCGCCGGAACGGCGGGACGTCCCCGCCGCTACTGCGGGCAGGCCTGTCGGCAGCGAGCCTACGAGAATCGCACCGCGCTGCAGCGTGGCAGCCTGCCGTTGGATGCGGTGGTGCTCTCGGTACAGGAGCGGGACGACCTCGCGGACCGGCTGTACCAGATGCGCTGCGCCGCCGAAGATGTGGCCACGGCGCTGGCCGAAGGTACGACCGGAGGCGAGTTGGAGTCGCTTGTCGACGAGCTGATGGTTGCGGCGCGATCGGCCGAGCGACTGCGCTGAGCACTCTGCGCTGCCACCTCGCGCTGCTACCGCCTCGCGAAGATTGTGCTCTTCGGGAACACCTGGACCGAATGCGTCGTTACCCAAGTACCGGGCGCCGGTAAGTCCCCGGGCCTCACATCAAAATTGCCGTTGTGGAATACCGCAGCCTCCGGGCTGGCGGAGCCACTTCGGTCCGTCGCCCCGAGGCGACTCGGCGCCCGGCCCATTCGAAAGACTGACAACGGTTCAGTCGCCTGCCGCCATTCGGTTTCTGTCAGGCTCTTCGGCTAGGGGTTTGGTCCTCGCGCTGGCTGCCCCCGCCGTGGGGTGGGGAGTTGCTCGGTGGTCGGGCCAACCGTTGAAGATGAGTCGGCCGATAACGGTGGCGGAGGATCGGCGAAGTCGTCCGCTAGGCCTGCGCTCGCTGAACAAGGCAACGGCTTACTCCGGTGTGGCGCGCAGCGCAGGGGTGGTGCCGCCCGCCAGGTGATCGCGGTGGAATCTGTCGCATTGGTGACTGGAGCCAACCGCGGCCTGGGTCGTCACTTCGCGGAACAGCTGCTGGAGCGGGGCGCGGCAAAGGTCTACGCCACCGCCCGAGACCCCAGGTCCATCACTGCCTCGGGCGTCGAGGTTCTCGCCCTCGACCTGCTCCAGCCTGACACGATCGCAACGGCCGCAGCGGCCGCCGTCGACGTGACCCTGCTGATCAACAATGCCGGAGTGTCGACTTACCAGAACCTTATTCGTGGCGACCTGGCCGAGATTCGTCGAGAGATGGGCACCCACTTCTTCGGTACCCTCGCCGTCACCCCCGCGTTCGCCGATACTCTGGCCCGCAACGGCGGCGGTGCGATCCTCGACGTTCTGTCGGCGTTGTCGTGGTTCTCCTGGGACGGCGTGACGTCCTACTCCGCAGCCAAGGCCGCGGAGTGGAGCCTGACCAACGGCACCCGGGTCGAACTCGCGTCGCAAGGGACGCAGGTCGTGGGGGTGCACCTGGGCGCTGCGGACACCGACATGATGGCTGGCTACCAGGGGCCGCTGCTCGATCCCGTCGATGTCGTGCGAACCGCCCTCGACGAACTTGTCCCAGGATCGGTCGAGGTGCTCGTCGACGACTGGAGCCGTACGGTCAAGGCCGGCCTGACCCAGGATCCGGCAACGTTCTACGCCCAGATCGCAGCCATGGTCGTCTGAACCCGCCATGACCGTCCTCGGTCAGTGATCCTCGAGCGGAACGGTTTCCGTGAAAAGAGCGGACGGTGCTACCGCTTCTGGGCGGCACGGCAGGCGAACGACTGTGAGCGGTCCGCCTCGGCCATCCCGCAGCCCGTTGCTGTTGGTAAGGACTCCCACTACCGCCCGTCCGCATCGCCCGCGCGGAGCAACAGTAACGTGATCTCGTTCGGCGCGAAGATCCGGAACGGCGGTCCCCAGAACCCGCTGCCTCTGCTGGTGTACAGCACCGTTCGTTCTCCGTGTCGCGACAGGCCGGCAAGCGCGCCCTGCTCTGCACGGACGAGGTAGTGAAAGGGCCACATCTGGCCGCCGTGGGTGTGTCCGGATACCTGCAGATCTATTCCGGCGGGGGCGGCCATCCGCACCGATTTCGGCTGGTGGGCAAGTAACACCACCGGTAGATCTTCGGGCAGGCCGGACAACGCCGCGGGCAGATCGGCGCCGTGCCCGGATACTCCGGAACCGCCGGCAGACAGATCGTCGATGCCGGCAACCGCCAACTTGCTGCCGCCCCGTTCAATCACGATGTTCTGGTTGTGCAACACCGTCCAACCGAGGTCGGACATGTGCTGCAACCACTGCGCCGCGCCGGACCCGTATTCATGATTGCCGGTGATGTAGACCCGCGCCAACGCGGCGCTCGCCCCGCCCAGTGGCGCAACCTGTTCTCGGCGCCGATCCACCGACCCGTCGGCCAGATCGCCGGCGTGGGCCAGCAGATCCGGGCGGAGATCGTTGACACGCTCGACCATGCGGGCCGACCACCTGGCCCGGTTGATCGGCCCGTAATGGGTGTCGGTGATCAGCACCAGGCGGAGCCCGTCGAGACCGGCGCCGAGCCGAGGCAGCCGAACCTCGACGGTGCGGACCGGCGGAACTCGGCGCGCCTGCCAGAAGCCCCAACCACACAGCGCGGCGACGACGACCAGCACCGCCCCGGCCGACCATCGGGCACGGGCGGGATCGGGAATCTGCGCCACGGCGAGGAACACGTCGGCAAGTGCGCCGATCAGGCTCCAGACAAACAATTGCCAGATCACGCCGAGCCAGGTG
>JBPCPG010000180.1:0-3967 GCA_050999445.1 Nakamurella sp.
AAAGCTGACCGAAATGCGAAAGCTCGGCATGTCCTACGCGATCGTGAACTTCCCGGAGTTGGCCTATGACACCTCTGGTCAGGAGTTGTTCGAGAACGAGGTCATTCCCGCACTGCAGTGATCCCCCACGGTGATCCCCAACCGCGTCATCGCGCACTGCGGTGATCCACCACCGCGGGAGTCCCCCGCTGCGTCATCGCGCACTGCGCTGATCCACCACCGCGGGAGTCCCCCGCCGCTTCATCCAGCGCCGGACTTGCGGAGCATCCAGCCGCCCCATCGCTGCCAGCAACCGGAACCGGACCATCACGGTGGTCTGGGCGGCCCTGGGTGCTGCGTCCGCGCGGCCTCGCCGACGCGGTCCGTCCATGCTGTTCCCGCCCGGCGGTCCGCCCAAAGCTGTTCCCGCCCGTCAGTCGGACCCGGCGTGCACCTGGGCCTTGGCCAGCACGGCGCGGTCTGCCGCCGCCCGGCCGGCATGCCAACCCCGGGCGTCCACCCGGGTGGCCCCGGACTGCGTGGCGCGTGGAAACAACCGAGCGAATTCGGTGTCGACAGCGGCGGACTGCCTGGCCAATACCGGAAGAAGGTCCCGTCCGCGGTGCTCGGCTTCCTCCCGTTGCGCATGCCGACCGGCGTCGGACAGTCGCTCGCCGATCCGGTCGGCGTAGGACAACAGGAAGGCCCGGCGGAAGGACGGCGACCGATCGAGCCGGTGCCCCCCGGTGGAGACGGCCCCCGCTTCGGTCATCGCCTTCGTAGCCTGGACCAGCAAAGAGGTGAACAACATCTCCGTCAGGTCGAGATCGACGGGTAGTCCGACGATGGTGGCGATCCCGTTCTGCTCGTCCCAGATCGTCTTCGCCCGGTTGACCTGACCGACCGTGTTCAGCAGCTGCGCCTTGGTGGATGCGTAGGGATTGTCGATGTGGACGCGGCTTGACCGGATTTCGACGCCGTCTGCTCCTTCCGACAGCAAAGCCTCGTCGATTGCGTATCTGGTCATCAAGTCCTGTGCCTTCGCGGTGAAGGCATCTGCCTCCTCGCTGAACTCGGTGGCCTCCGCCTTGGCCAGCAGGGCGCGGATGGTGCTGAGCTTTTTCGGGTGGTGGTGACCGGACCCGGCGGCCACCGTCGGACCCTGCACAACCCGATGCCGTCCCCACGTCGAAGGAGGCGGGACGAGGCGCGGCATGGTGGGCAGCCGACCCAGGTGGCTCAACAACAACAGCACGGCATGCCAGGCATCCCAGTCGTTCGTTCGTCGCAGGGCTGCGCTCCGCACTGCATTCCAGCCCGTCGAGCCGGCGGCAGCGGCAGTAGGTTCGTCGGCGAAGACCTCGAGTTGCTCCAGCCACGGTGTTGGAGCCCGCTCGAACGCTCGCGCGGCGACGGCTTGAACAGCCACGACGTCGCCCGCGAGCCGGCCAGGGCGCACCCCGAGTTCCCGCCGTGCGACATGAACGAGGTCCGCTGGCTGCCATCCACCCTCGTAGCACCTGCCGACCCACTCCAGCAGCAGCCGACTGGCCGTCCGTTCACCCAGCTGGGCATCAGCGGGCGCCCCGGTGCCGCCGAACATCAGCAGATCTCCGATCGCATCTTCCAGCTCCGGTGGGCTTCCGACCGCTTGTACGCCGGCAGCTACCAGAGCGGTCGCCAGTTCGTCGGCAGTCCGAGATCCGGTGGAGCCGGCCGGGTAGGCAGCCGGCCCGTCGAAGGCGTTCACCGTCGGAGCCTGACGGCCGGCGGCGCGCTTCTTCCGCTTCGCGGCCCGACGTTGTTGATTGTTCTTCCCCATTCCCGCAGTCTCCCGTACGCCACCGACACTGCGTCTCGGACAGCGTCCCGTGGATGCGGTCACCCGCCAGCTGGTGAACCGCTGCACGTGGGCGCGGGGAGGTCGCGCAGCAAGTGTCCTCGCCGGTCTCCGCCTGGCACTGATCTCTACGGCGAAGCACTGCCCCCGGATGAACCAAGGGTCGGATGTCCACCCTCCTGCGGATCCGGGGTCCCCGGCCGGACGCGGCTACCCTGGGAGCATGACCTCCACGCCGCTGGGCATCCCGATGTTCGGGGCCCGCGGTGCGTCGACCCGGCCGACGCCGACCGGCTCGAGCCCGGAGCGCGGCTCGTCGCCGTTCCTGGTCGACACCCACGGCCGCAGGGCCATCGATCTCCGGGTGTCCCTCACCGACAAGTGCAACCTCCGTTGCACGTACTGCATGCCCGCCGAAGGGCTGGAGTGGCTGCCGGGACAGGAACTGCTGACCGACGAGGAACTACTGCGGTTGATCGGCCTGGCCGTCGATCGTCTCGGTGTCACCGAAGTTCGGTTCACCGGCGGAGAACCACTGCTGCGCAAGGGAATTGTCGAACTCGTCGACGCTGTCGGCCGGCTCGAAGCGCGGCCCGAGATGTCGGTGACGACCAACGGCATCGGCTTTGCCCGCCGGGCGGAGGCCTTCGTCGCCGCGGGACTCGATCGCATCAACGTTTCGCTGGACACGCTCGATCGCGACACCTTCACCGCACTGACCAGACGCGACCGCCACCGGGACGTACTCGCGGCCCTCGAGGCAGCCGTCTCCGTCGGACTGACGCCGGTCAAGATCAACACGGTCCTGCTGCGCGGCGTCAACGATCACGAGGCCGCCGATCTGCTCGAGTTCGCTGTCGAGCGTGGCTATCACCTCCGCTTCATCGAACAGATGCCGCTGGACGCCGGGCACGAGTGGAGCCGGACCTCGATGGTGACCGCTGACGAGATCCAGTCCGCGCTCGCACAGCGATTCACCCTGACGCCGGATCCGACGGCCAGGGCAGGCGCTCCGGCCGAATTGTTCGAGGTGAACGGTGGACCGGCGACCGTCGGCATCATCGCGTCGGTGACCCGTCCGTTCTGCGGCGCCTGCGACCGCACCAGGCTGACCGCCGATGGGCAGATTCGGAATTGCCTGTTCGCCAGCGGCGAGACCGACCTGCGCGGGATGCTGCGGGGAGGCGCGACGGACGACGAGATCGCCGACGCCTGGCGACTCGCGATGTGGCAGAAGTTGCCCGGACACGGCATCAACGACCCGTCGTTCCTGCAGCCCGATCGGCCGATGAGTGCCATCGGTGGCTGACCAATCTCTTCCGCCCGTGACCGTGACCGTGAGATTCTTCGCCGCAGCCCGGGCCGCGGCAGGCGTCGAGGAGGAGTTTGTGTCCGTCCCGTCGCCGGCCGACATCGCCGACGTGGTGACGGCTGTCGTGCGCCTTCACGGCGATCGGTTGGCGCAGGTACTCCGGCGGTGCTCCTTCCTGCTCGACGAAACTGCTGTGCACGGCTCCGCGACCGTCGTCCGTCCCGGCGCCGTCCTCGACGTACTGCCGCCCTTCGCGGGTGGCTGACCGAAGTCTCGTGCACACCGCAGCCGGCGGCGACTGAAGCCGCTCAGGTATCAGAAGCGGCGCGGCGCAACTCCTGCGACGGACAGGCAGACTGCGCTGCCGAGCACGATCGCTAGCGTGTCCACTTCCGGTGGTCGGTCGGGAGCGCTACGGTTCGCTCGACAGGTTACTGCCCGTCATCTGCGGGTGCACCCGGTACCCGCGCCCCAACTGGAGGTTTCCGTGTCCCAGCCCCCCGCCGGAGGGTACCCACCTCCGGACCAGCCTCAGCCCGGCGGATATCCGCCTCCCGCGCAGCCTCCGGGCGGTTATCCGCCACCGGCGCCCGGCTACCAGCCACCGCCCCCGTACAACCCGCCGCCGACTTACAACCCCCAGCCGGCTTACAACCCCCAGCCCGGTCAGGGTGGCATGCAGCCGCCGGCTCCCGGATATGCCCCGCCGCCAGGCGGTTATCCACCTCCCGCCGGTGGCTATCCACCGCCGGCTCAGGGTGGCTATGGACCGCCGGCCCAGGGTGGCTATCCACCCGCTGCCCAGGGCGGCTATCCACCCGCCACACCTGGTTTCG
>JBPCPG010000211.1:0-12224 GCA_050999445.1 Nakamurella sp.
GTTATCCGCACTCGGTCCACCGCGGGAGGGACGGTCGGTCGGACGGCGACACGCTGTCGTGACTCTGGCTTATCCCACACTGGCGAGGGACGGGGTCGTAGCTTCAGGGTGTGCCGTGGCGGGCAGAACGAGCTGATTCGGCGGCGACCGGTTCCCGGTCGTGGCTGGTGGTCGATTGTGAGTCGCTTCGGCCGCATCCGGAGGCGTTGCAGTTCGTGTTGTATCTGCGGGGCGGTAGCCGTTCGCCAAACACGATCCGGGCCTATACCCGTGCGGTGGCAACGTTTTTGACGTGGTGCGAGCGCACGGGTGTGTCGTGGCGGGCGGCGTCGCTGGGTCAGCTGGCAAGGTTCAAGACCAGGCTGGAATCGACTCCGACTCCGTCCGGCCGCGAGCGCTCGGGCCGGTCTGTCGATCTGGTGCTGACGGGGATGTGCGAGTTTCTGCGGTTCACCGCAGCGTCCGGGCTGGCCGATCCGTCGGTGGCGGCGCAGTTGAGCGAGCGACGCTATCTCGCGCATCTGCCGCGGGCGTTCGACGTCGGTGAGAACGGCCAGTTCCGCACTATCCGAGCTCGGGTTCTGCGGTCCCGGGCTGTGTCGCCGCCACCGGCTACGTTAACCGGAGAGCAGATCGCCGCTGTGGTCGCCGGGTGTTCGACCGCGCGGGATCGGTTCGTGGTCAGGGCGTTGCACGAGACGGGGATGCGGATCGGGGAGTTCCTGGGGCTGCGGCTGGCGCACCTTCACTTGTTGCCCGATTCCGCGGCCCTGGGTTGCCGGGTCGCCGGCGCGCATCTGCATGTGCCGGCCCGCGGTGAGTGCAGCAACGGCGCCCGCAGTAAGTCCGGGTCCCGGATCGTTCCGGTCGCCGCGGGCGTGGTCGCGGACTACCGCGACTACCGGGCGGAGCGGTTCGACATCCTGGGTGAAACAGACCGGTGCGATTTCGTACTGGTCAACTTGGCCGGGCCGCACGCCGGCCGGCCGATGACGGACTCCAACGTTCGTCAGCTGCTGGGCAGGCTGGGCCGCCAATGCGGGTTTCGGGTGACGCCGCACATGTTCCGGCACACCGCCGCGACCGGGTGGCTGGCGGCTGGGGTGTCTGCTGATGTGGTGCAGAGTCTGCTCGGCCATGCCAGCGCATCGACGTTGGCGATCTATTCCCATCCGAGCGACGCGGCGACCCGCGCCGCGGTCGAGCACGTCCACGAAAGCCGACTCCGGTGAACGCCTCCCTATCCGCGCTGCCCGCAGAGCCGCTCATACCGGTCGGGGTGAGTTGGCCGGAGTGGCTGGCCGGTCAACTGGTCGGTGGGTGGCGGCCCGGGGAGTGGGATTCGGCAACCGGGCTGTTCACCGGCGACGTCGTCAACCCGATGACCGGCGCCTACCCGTGCGCCACGCCCTCGTGTCCGACGGTGATCCAGACCCAGCATTCCCGCTGCGCGGCCTGCCGCCGAGCAAAGGCCCGCATGACAGCGTCGGACGCGAGCTTCGATGCGAGCTATGTTCCTCAGTTCCGCCAGCCGGGCGGCAAGCTGGCGATCCACCAGTTCACCCTCGCCCGGCACACGCCGCTGGTCGGCTCGGAGGTGTTGTACGGGCTGCAGCAGCGTGACCTCGCGGAGGTATGTCTGCCGCCGTGGACGGTACGAACCCTGTTGGCGAAGATCCCGTCGGGCCTGCCGTCTCTGCTCGACCTCGACCGGCAACAGACCGCCGAGCGGCTTGGCGCGAGTCAGAGGGGTTTGTTGCGTTGGCTTCTCGCACCACTGGACCGGCTGAACACTGCGTTCACCGGGACGGATCCGACCGATGCCGACGTGTGGGACTGTGCGCTGGTCGGCCTACGCTCTGCCCGGGACCGCAAATACCCCGCCGTGTTCGGGACCCTGGACTTCAGCACCATCGGCTTGGTGTGGCTGCGGGAAGTCGTCAAGACCTGGGCTCGGGACCTTCGTCCGCCGGTCACCGACGTAGGACGGACCATCTCCGTCGCGCGGCTCGCCTCGCGAGCATTGTCGGCGCGGCCACACGCAGGTGACCCGACCCGGCTGCGGCTGGCCGACATGGGCGTCGTTATCGAGGCCGTCATGGCCAGCACCGACCCCCGCGGAAAGGCCCACTCGCACAGCCACCGCCGCGATGAGCTCGACTGGTGGCGCCGGCTGCTGGACTATGCCCGCCCGGCAGGCCTGATGACGCAGGTTCCCGACGGGTTCACTCTGTCCGGCCACTACCGGGTGCTGCCGGTCGACCTGCAGCATGATGAAGAGCCCGGCGAGGCGATCGGGGACCACGTCCTGGCCCAGATGGACCAACACCTCGATCTGCTCGGCGCGGGGTCGGCGTTCCGTAATTGCGGCTGGGAACCGGCCGACTACGCCGCCATGTACCAGACCGCCTATCAGATCCAGCGAGACACCGGCCGCCGCAACAACGAGGTCGTCAGCCTGTCCGCGGACTGCTTGCAATGGGACGGCGAGCAGCCGGTACTGATCTACGACAACCACAAGGCCCGCCGGATGGGCCGCCGACTACCGATCCACCACGACACCGCTAACGTTATCCAGCACTGGCAACAGCGCAGGTCAACGCTGCCGCTGCCCCAGGAAAGCGCCTGCTACCTATTCCCGGCGCCGGGCGCGCGTAACCGGCCCAGCCGCAAACACCTGTCCAAACTGACCTATGCCAAGAAGTTCCGAGACTGGCTCGCCGCGATGCCGCCCCTGGTCGATGTGGGCCTGGACGAGGCCGGGGACGCGCGGATCGTGGACAAGGCCACGATCAAGCCATACGGGCTGCGGCACGCCTACGCCCAGCGTCATGCCGACGGCGGCACCGACGTCGATGTGCTGCGTGAGCTGATGGATCATCGCAGTCTGGAAACCACCGCCGGCTACTACCAGGTCAGCTTCAAACGCAAACAGGAAGCCATCCGGCTGCTCGCGCCGACCGCGATCGATCGGCACGGCCGATCGGCCGGTTTCGCCGACGAAACCGTGTACGAACTGTCCTCGGTCGCCGTACCGTTCGGGAACTGCACCGAACCCAGCAACGTCAAAGCCGGCGGCAAACACTGCCCGATCCGCTTCCAATGCGCCGGCTGCAGCTACTACCGCCCCGACCCCTCGTTCCTGCCCGCAATCGCCGAACACATCACGGAACTACGTGCCGACCGCGAACTCGCCACCGCGACCGATGCCGCCGCGTGGGTGATCGGCAACATCGACGACCAGCTGGCCGCGTTCACCACCGTCCACGACCGCCTCACCACCGACCTGCAAGCGATGCCCGACGACACGCGACAAGCCGTCGAAGATGCCGGCCGGGAGCTCCGCAAGGCCAGAGCCGCCGTCTTCATCCCCGTCGACCAACTCAACCGCCGCTGATGAACGCCGCCGAGCGCACCAACCGGCTGATCCAGGCCCGCCACCTCCAAGCTGCGAAGAAGCGCCACCACACCCTCAAGACCATCGACGCCGTCCTCGGACGTGGTGACCGTGTCACCTTCGCCGGGATCGCCCATGAGGCCGCCGTATCCGGATGGTTCGTACGAAACCAGCCCGACATTCGCGCCGCGATCGAGGATGGCATCGACGCCCAACAGCGCACCGGGCTCCCAGACAAACGAACCATCAGCAAAACCTCCGACAACGGTTTGCGCTCCGACCTGATGCTCGCTCGGGAAGAGATCCGCGAGCTTCGCCGCGAACGAGACAAGCTACGCGCCCATCTTCGCCAGAACCTCGGCGCCGAACTTGACCACGCCTCCCGCAGCGAACTCCTCGACCGCATCACCGCCCTCGACCAACGCAACCACACCCTGGAAACCGAACACAACGAAGCAATTGCCCGCGCGTCCCACACGGAGGCCGAACTCGCCACAGCAACGGCAGACCTCGAAGCCGCCCGCGCTGCCAACCGCCGCCTCATCCGCGACACCAACACACGCGACGCGTCCAGATAGGTGCGATTTGGGGACGGCAATCGGACGTCAGCTAAGGCGAATGCGACTTTGTCGGGCCCGGTGGGCTGACTGCTTTGGCAACGTTGACCCCTCCGAGGTCCATAGTCAACAACAGTGGCCCGGGGTCAACGCCAAGGCTCGGGGGTAGTCAAGGCTCCGGCATGAGAATACGCTCGCCTGGACGGGACCGATTCGGCTGACGGCTCTCTCCCGGCAACGTAGCTCGTCACATCTAGCGATCAGGAATGGACTATGAACAGAACTCGGATCACGATCGCTGCCCTTGTGACGCTCTGCTTGGTGCCGGGCTTTGGATCCGCCGCCGCCGCGAGTGAGCCGATCGACTCACTATACGATCCGGCCGCTGTTGCAGTGGCCAATGAGTGGGGCATACCGCTCGACGACGCTCAGTATAGGGTTCAACAGCAACCTGCGCTAGAAGCGATCACTGTCGCGCTCGGTCAGCAGTATCCCGATGACTTCGCTGGTGCATACATCGATCAGCAGAATTCTGGCACGGTTCATTTCCAGGCTAAGGAGTGGCCCACAGCAATGCTTATGAAGCTTCATTTATTGATGCCTCAAAACATCCCCAGTGAGACTGATACAGTCAAATTCAGCCTAGCGGACTTGAATCGTCTGTGGCCGGATGTTACGGCAGCGCTGCCGGTGAACGTGGGAATCGTTACCGATGTTCATATCTGGGACGACACGCTGCGTGTGGCGCTGTACAATGACGCGTCTGATAGATCTCAAGTTCGCGATGCTCTAAAGGCCAAGTTTGGAGCGGCCGTGTCTTTCGAGGAAACCAATCCGAGGCTCCCAGCCCCTAGCGGTGCCTATCTCGGCTCCTGCTCTGTGCCTACTGAAACTGTAATCTTCACTTGTATCGCGCCTACGCGTGGTGGGCCCAGGATGTTTCCTGCTACCAATCATGCTGCCTACTGCTCTATTGGCTTTAATGTTCGGAGCAACTCAAACAGCATTCCGTATGTGCTTACTGCAGGGCACTGCATACAGGAGACTGGAGGAAATCTCGTCGACTGGTTTGCCGCACGCCCAGATGGCTCCACCTATCCTCTCGGGAAGTCACATTCCTATATTGTTAGCAGCGCCAGCGACTCAGGTATCGTGCAGGTCAACTCCGAGCTGACGTTCGGCGCCGGGCGTGTCGCGGTCGCAGCTAGTACTGGGGGTGGGCATCCGACATCTGTCAATGATAGCTATCCGATTAGTAGTACCCCGGGGGCTAGCGGCTCGTTAGTTGGTCAGTATATCTGCAAGTCAGGGGCGACTGGTGGAACCGGATGTGGCCGCCTTCAGGCTGTGAATCACACCAGCCCGGATACGGGCAATACCGGGTTCGGCGAGCTCGTCTTCGACCAGAATGCGAATGGTATCTATTACCACTACGCCTGTGCAGGTGACAGTGGTGGGCCAATCTTCGTTTCTGGTGTCGGTTATGGCATCACTGATGAAGGCCAGGGGCCCATCGTGACAGACTACAATGGACAACCCTGCTATGGTATTGACAATTATCGCAGCCTTAACGAAGCTTTGGGTCAACGAAATGTTCATCTCGTTGGCCCGTAGTCCCTTTTCGATGGCATTTCCATGGTCAATACACGAATGAATGGCGCTCAGGCACATGGCGAGCAAAAGTCTACCCAGATATTCGGAGGCGTCCGAATGGACACCCATCGATGTGGCACTACAGAGGTGTGAGTCCGTCTACTGGCCGGTCCGAGCCTCCAACGAGTCGCTTTGGCCCTGACGCACCCGCCAAGGGTGCGAAGCGTTCGCTGTGATGGGCTCTGTCAGGTATCCGATGGTCTAGCCAGTTAGCCCACGATGGTGATATCGGCTGGTTCGCTTGCCACATCAGTGGCTGGCTTGCCGACGTAGGTGAGGTGCGCATAGAGCACTGCTGAATATTGCCCTGGCTTCAGTGGTTGGGCGTTGTCACAGTTCCCGGTCGGCGGGACGTCAACGGCGGAGGTAACGCTGCTACCCGCTCGGACTACGACGGGTGGAAGCGCGACCAGGTTCGCGTCGCCGATTCTCGAGACAATGACGTCGTCTTGCAGTAGCACTACTCGCCAGGTGATGTATGTGGTTAGATCGCTTTCCCCTGAGTTCGTCAGCCGGTAGGTCATAGGCGTTGAGTGGTGTGGGCTCAGGGATGCCGGCCATTGCGGCTCAGTGCTGATTCCCGCGGTTGCTTGGGGCGCAGTCCATAGATCGCCACAATTGACGCTAAACCCCGACGTTGTGCCGCCGTCAACAGAGCCCGGTGGACGTGGTGAAACCGCGGCGAGCTGGGCTGTGTTAGTCACAGGAGGCGCAGAAGCTACCTGCGGCGAGCTCGGCGCATTTCGAGTGATCAACAGGGTGGTGGTCACCGCAATGCCCACGACAGCGGCGGCTACCAGCCAAGCGGAGAGTTCTCGCCGCGAGCTGCCTCTGTGCGATGTGCCTTGCTCGTGCGGGACGGACTCGATGAGTGCGGTGAGCCGAGCCGTGAGAGCGGGCGGCAGGGGTTGTTCGTCGAATTCCGCTTGCAGTCGATGTTTGATCAGTTGTTCAGCGGTCATCGCTGGGTCCTTCTGTAGTGGACATGAGCAAGGAGCTCAGTTGGTGGAGACCGTCGTGGGCCAGCCTGCGGACGGTGCCGGAAGGGATTCCGAGCCTGTCGCCGACCTGGCGGGCGGGCTGATCGAGCAGGTAGCGGAGGACTACCACGGACCGGGTCCGGGCCGGTAGGTGCATCAAGGCCCGCTGAACGTCCACTATGGTGTCGATCGTGATGTAAGGCCCTTCTAGGCGTGCTGGGGTCGCGAGCTCGCTCTGGTGAGCCAGCTTCACTTGCAAGTGCCGTTGTTGATCCAGAAATCGGTTCGTCAGTGCGCGCCGCGCGTAGGCCAGCTTGTTGCCGCTAATTTGGTTCCAGCGCGGATATAGCGATGCGATCGTGTCGTATACCAGGTCCTCGGCCTCCGGACCGGCCCCGAGCAGCGCTCTAGCAGGCCCGAACAGACGCCGGGCAACGGACAGCACGTCTTCGGTCCCCCTCGCCCGCGAGGGATCCGCCGGAGCTGCTGCGTTCATCACACTTATATACACGTGCCAACTCACCGAAGTGTTCGCTGTGGGACTGCTGACGCAATGCAACAGCCGCGCGGGATCGAGCACATGGCTTGATGGTGCCGGGTTGGCAAAATCCAACGATGCTCGACACAACCAGCCCTGTCCCGAGATCGCTTAAACGGTTGGCAGCTCACGCGGCAAGACCCTTAGCTGTCGGCTATACATCGTGTATCGCGCCGATCAACGGCTCTTCCGACTTGCCGGGCGGTGGAACACCGCCTGCGACGGCCCCTCGTCCGAGCGCACACGGGTTTTGATCGACGATCCGACGGCACGGAGTCCGGTCCTCGGGGGATGAGCAACATGCAGCGACACACGCACCGCCTCGTCGACAGCATGTCACGGTGTTCATTGGCCACACTCAGATCTGCGGCAACACGGTGACCAGAGCGGCCGGCTCGACCTGGTCGATGCGCGCTCGCAACCAACGTCCGACCAGGCTTATCCCTACCGTTACTCCACCTATAGCACCGATGATTTCCGGCTTCTTGTGCAGGTCACAGGCTGTTCAATCGCCGTGACGCGGCAATGGGAGTGCAGATAATTCGGGTGTCACATCCGTTGTGCCCCAACGGGTTTGAGTTGTCGTCGGTCCAAGCCTGGCCGAATTCACCTACCCGATCGTAACCGGTCATCGGCGCCTTTCCCTTGACTGTCAGCGTGTCCAGGGTCTTCATCGCGTTTCCGGTCTGCGTCCCCTTGCCCGGACCGGTGGTCGTGATTGCCTGGCTGGTGGGAGCGTTGCCGCTGGTCGAGGCCGACGGCTTCGTTGAGCTGGCCGGCGCGCTCGTGCTGTGCGAGGCCACCGCCGATGATCCCGTCGGCACCTTGTTCACCCAGTCGAGCAGTTCAGGCTTCCACGCCAGAATCAAAATCGCGATCACGAACGCCAGTCCAACGGACGCGCCCCCTGCTTTGCCTCTGCTTGCCATGCTGTCTACGAGTGCGGCGGGGTACCTCCGCCGGCGTCCGCCTCGGCCTGGTCATCGGGCTCGACCGGGTCCTCATCGACGGCCGTGTCGCCGGGCACACTGACGGCAGCGGACTTCGCGCCCTTGTCGGTCTTGCGCCTGACCGCTCTCTTCGCCTTGATCGGCACTCCGGGGCACTGATCGGTCAGGGCGCACGAAGTCGCGGCTGCACTGGCGGCGGCGCTGACCAGACCGCAGACCGGGCACACAGCCAGGGACACCCCGACACCGCCGGACTTGTGGAGTGGCTGCCGCAGCAGGGTGAGCCACGGTTCATTCTCGGTGAGAATCTCGTGCTGTTCAACGGTCAGCTCGAACGTCGATACCGCAGCTTGCACTGCCGGATCATCGTTCTCCTGCCCAAGGACCAGGTCGTCCCAGGTCTCGCACTTCACCGCGGCGATGATCGCCAACCCCAACGAAGCAGCCTGAACTGCAGCCGGCGCCGAGGTGTCGGTGACGAACTGGAACGGCTGCGGCGGTTTACGGGCGCCCACGCTGGTTGGTCCTTCCGAGGGAGTAGGTGATGACTGCCCTGAGTGCGGCGCGATACGACATCACGCCGCCGCACTCCGTCGGCGACCGCGCTGTCGACGCTCCGTGATCCGGGTAGTGATCAACCCCCACAGCACCGAGCCCGCGTCATTGCTCGTGTTCTCGGCCACGGCCACCTGGTTGTCCCCGCCGGCCATCACCACATCCAGGAGCCGCCCTTTGCGGGCCAGCACGTTCTGGATGTGCTCGTCGAGTGTGTCCGGCGCGATCAGCGTGGTGATCATCGTCGGCCTGGTCTGCCCGCGTCGGTCGATGCGGGCCTCCGCCTGCTCAACGAGCGCCGGGGTCCAGTCCGTCTCCACCATCAGCGCATCCGAAGATCGAGTCAGGGTTATTCCCACACCGGCCGCCTGGATGGAGCACACCAGCACCGGCAGTGTTCCGCTCTGGAAGGTGTCGACCAGCCGGGTTACCTGCTCGCGACTGGTGCCGCCCAGGATGATTCCGGCGCCGCCGTGCACGCCGGAGACCGCGCGGGCCATCGCCTCGCCCACCTCCCGGTGATGAGTCCACACCACCAGCGGGCGATCGAAGATGGGCTTGCCATCCTCGGACGGCGTCACCTCCTGGCTGTCTACCCATTCGGCGATCATCTCCGCTGCGGCCGGGACCTTGGCCAGTCCAGCCGCCTTGCGCAGCAAGGTGATCAACGCGACGTTGGTTGCACACCACTCGCGGACCGCGTCGTCGTCAGTGCTGTTCGGCACGGAGAACATGTCGCTGGTGCTGCTGTCGTCCTGTTCCTTCAGACGGGGCAGTACACCACCGTGGCTGTCGGACCACTCGTCGAGCCACTCGTCAATCCGAGCGAGGACGTCGGCGTGCGCTTTCCGGTAGCCGGACGGGTCGACGTCCAGGAACTGCGCGCGGCGGGATTTGCGCGGCAGATCCTTCAGCACTTCACTCTTGGTGCGCCGCACCCAGATTCCGTCATCGAGCTTCGTCTTCAGCTCCTCCAGGAACTGGCGTGCCGGCGGACGGAAGCCACCGAACTTGTCTCTGCGCGCGTACCGTCCCGAGAACTCCGACCATCCACCGAACACCGGACCCAGATGCCCGGTCATCTCCAGCAGTGGCGCCATTTCGACCGGGTTCGACATGATCGGCGTTCCCGTCAGGGGCATCCGCAGCTGGGACGCTGCGCCGGCCACCGCGATCGCGGCCAGCGAACGTTTCGAGCCCCACGTCTTCGACCTGTGTGCCTCGTCGTAGATGAACACGTCCGGCGCCCAGGCGACCAGCTCGTCCATCAACTGCTGACGCGAGGCCACCAGGGTGTCCGGCACGATCACCACCCCCGAGATCGGCAGAGCCTGTTGTTTGCGTCCAGCCCTGATCACCATGATCTCGGCGTCCGAACCGGCAAAGGCAGCCACTCGGGACTGTTCGGTCTCCCGCGCCCAGTGCGTCAACACGACAGGCGGACAGAGCACCACCACCCGCTCGGCGCCGACGGCCGCGGCCGCCGCCAAGGCACACCTCGTCTTGCCCAGACCTGGTGCGTCGCAGAGCAAACTCCTGCCGCCCGTCGCCGCGAGCGCCCCCTCGATCTGGTACGGGTCGAGTGCCAGGCCGAACCATTGAGGTATCCCGGTCGCCGGTTCGCGACGCCGCAGTGGAGCGGTCAGACTCGCAGTGGCGGCCTCGATCACGCCTTCGGCGTACTGCAACCCGTCGATGGGCTTGCCACCGCGCAGCACATCGGCTGGTGTGACGAGCCAGTGGTTCTTGCCCTTCTGCCAAGGCGCACCAACCGGCACCACCCGACGAGCCGCCTCGAATCCGATCAGCCGCGGCCAGATCACCACCTGCGTTGTTGACCCGTCGACAAAGGCGGCCAGCGGCCGGATCAGCCCGGCCATCGGCACGTCGAGCTCGGACTGGAAGGTGAAGCCGGCACCGGACAGCAGGCCCTTGTAGCGAGCGCCGAGGGCATAGACCACCCAGCAGGCCCGCCCTTGATCCCACCGTCTGCCTGGCAGTTCCCTCACCCAGTCGGACAACAGCGCTCCGGTGCCAGCGTGCAGGGCAGCACGACTGAACCGCAGCCGCAGCTCCGGTTGAGTGATCGTCCCGCACAGTGTTGCCTCCACATCCGTCCTGTGTCGGGACGGGATTCGGTGGCTGCCGGGCCGACCAACACGCCGCCGGAACCAAACTCGCACGACCGGTGTCATAGGTGCGTGCTAGCTTCATCCAGCCCGGTCAGACAACTATCCGGGCGCCAACACTGCCAGGGGGTGAGACCGCGATGCACGACGCAGCCATGTTGTCAGCATCGACCGGAGCGTGCCACACGCAGCCGGCGTTCTCCCCTGCCCTGACCTTGCTCGCCGTCGCGAGCACGCCCATTCAAGCCGCGACCAAGCCGTCGTTCGTCGAATGGAATGCCAGCCGCGACGAGCAGTACCACCGGTGGCGCCTCTGAAGTGATGCAGGCCGATAGCCAAGGCCAGCACGATCAGACAGCCGCTCCGGGGTACGCCACGGGGCGGCTTTTCGTTGGTGCGAGTCCGCCGAACCGGCCGGTGCGCAGCCACCGATTCGCCGCACTCGTACAGGCAGCACGACCACAACTTCACAGCACTGAATGGGCGTAGCTCAACTGGAAGAGCAGCGGTCTCCAAAACCGCCGGTTGCAGGTTCAACTCCTGCCGCCCATGCCGAACGGCAACAGCAGTACCGGCTTTCGAGCCGGCGTTGCCGCAAGTCCGGACCACTGCGCGTGGGACGGGAACACCTTGAGAACTCCACAGCGAACGAGATTCTCGTCGGGCCAGCGATCTGCTGGACGACGAGCTCAGCACGAACATGCCAACGCGAACGGGATTCAACCGGCCGTGGGTTCGTGCACATCGAAAATCAAATCCGGACGGGTTGGCGCTCGGGCCGCCGGTTCACTGCGACTGCCGCTCCGCCCTGTCCGAAGGTCCACCGCCTTCGAGCCGGCGAGATGGACCGCATGCTCTCGTAGCTCAACTGGCAGAGCAACCGATTCCACGGGACCGGTCTGTGAGGGTTCAAGCCCCTCCGAAGGCACTGGGCAGGCGGCCGCGACACCCGCGGTTCGGAAGTCCACGTCAAACCACCGGTTCCGGCGAGTCGATGGGAGTGCCCAGGTGGCCTGGGAGCGACCATGCCAATGAGGTCAGCCATCGCCGGACCCACCCCGCTAGCTCAGACGGTGCGCGAGTCATGCTCGCCAGGGCCGGTTTCGCCCCTGCTGACGTTGATGGCATAAGACCTTTGGACCCCGCAATGGGTCCACAGGCAGCCTGAGTCAGGAATCCCCCGGCTTCAGCCGTGGGCTGGGTTCAAACGCTCTCGTAGCCCAAGTGGCAGAGGCGCCAGATTTAGGATCTGGTCAGTGCGGGTGCGAATCCCTCCGATAGCACCAACGCACGCATATCCAGCCCTCGTAGCTCAACTGGCAGAGCACCCGTGTGAAACGCCGGAGGTTCCGGGTTCAATTCCTGGCTGCGGCACTTGGTCCCGGCACACGCCGTGACGATCCCATACCGGCTGGGCGGGTTCGGTGCGCCGGACCAAAGCGCCCACCTTGCTGCGGGCAGACGG
>JBPCPG010000230.1:0-19165 GCA_050999445.1 Nakamurella sp.
ACCTTGAAAGTGCCCGATCTGACGATGATGTGAACCTTAGACAAGTCCCATTATCCGTTACGAGACAGGCACTTTCACCACTTCACAACCCGTGTCGGCCCCAGTTGCACGAAAAATCCAGGTTAGCTTCTGCCACTGTGTCCACCAAAGCTCCGATTCCTTTTCACTTTCTTCCGCAGCGCATGCCTCAACGAACCATCGCGGTAAGATGCTGAGCCAGTGCGCGACGCTCGGCCAGGATTCTCCGGTGTCCTCGAGAATGACTCCAAGAACCTCATGGCACCGGCAAAGGAATAGGTCAGATGTTGTTGACAGTGTGGCGTCAATCTGGATCGTGCAGTACTTGCCGGTCCGGCTGTCGACAGCCGGACCCGAACGGTGGTGACATAATTCCTCGGTGTCGTTCACCGCGCGGAACCGGGGACGACCGCAGCGAGCAGCGCAGGAAACTCAGTCGAACGCAGGCCGTAGGACGCGCCCGTTCTGCCTGTATCGACGGTGATTACCGGAGTCCCCGTAAACGCCCCGCACTCTCAGGTCGAGCGCGCGCTGCCAGATTCTCAACGTAGGTCGTGGGCACGTCAAAGGTTCGCACGGCCGTATCCCCTAATCTTTGATCAAGTCGTCTTGCGAGGAACTCTTGCGACCTCATCTCATCGCCGAAGTTGAGGAATAGCATCTTATCACCGGAGATCGTAACGCTTCCTGATTGACCGATATGTAAGCGAGCGTTTGCTGGGCTCTCGACTCTGAAAAAACGAGTACTCGACGACTCACTCGAAGGCATCCCCGTGGGTCGCAGGGGGTGAGGCCGAGTGGGTCGGTCCATCGGGTTGGGTTGGGGGTGAAGTTGTGGAGGTCGAGTGCTGGTGTGAGGCCGAGGGGGTCGGGGGAGGTGTAGCGCAGACACCTCCAAATTCGACGCATGAACATTCACCGCATCCTCATGCACCGCAAACCTCGAACCCACACCAACCACCCCAACCGAATCGCCACCCAGTCGGCAGCCCACCCACCAACACCCACCACACCCAAAAACCGAACGCCACCAAAAATGTGGACAACTCCGGTGCGATGCGGTGCGATGCGGTGCGATGCGGTGCGGTGCGACTGCGGTCCGCGGAGCCCACGATCACCGAGCTCAGGTGCGATCACCTTGCTCGGGGTGGAACTCTCAGCCAGACCGGCACGTCACAGCCGCGCGGTGAGCGCTTCCGAGGCCTCAATCAGATCTGCGGCCCATCGTTCCCCTGGGCGGCGTCCGATTCGTTCCATCGGCCCGGAGACGGACACGGCCGCGACCACCCGGCCCTGCGGGTCGCGGACCGGCGCGGACACGGATGCCACTCCGGCCTCCCGCTCGGCGACGGAATGCGCCCAACCGCGGCGGCGGACGTCAACCAGGACACGTTCGGTGAACGACGCCTCCAACAGGATCGCCCTGGCCGTCGCCGGATCCGCCCAGGCGGTCAGCACCTTCGCTCCGGATCCGGCCGTCATCGGTAGTCGACTACCCAGCGGAACGGTGTCCCGCAACCCTGCCGTCGGTTCGGCCACGGCTACGCAGATTCTGGACAACCCATCAGGACGGTAGATCTGCACGCTCTCGCCGGTGCGGTCCCGAAGTCGTGGGAGCACGTCGGCCCCGGCGGCGACCAGCAGGTCGGGTGCGCCGGATGCCAGTACGGCCAGCATCGGCCCCGGGCGCCAACGGCCGTTGGAGTCCCGGGCGAGGAGTCCGTGCACCTCCAGGCCCACCGCAAGGCGGTGCGCGGTGGCGCGGGGCAGACCGGTCGCCGCGCACAGGTCGGCCAGGCCGCTGGGGGAGGCCGCGGTGGCGCGCAGCACCTGCACGGCTTTGTCCAAGACACCGATACCGCTAAGCTGTCCCATGTAGCAATACTAGATTCCCGGATCGTGAGATGTCCACTACGGCAGTGGGCATCGACGTGCAGCAGGGTTTCTTGTCGGATCAGCAGATTGACCCAGCGGTGCCTACGGTGCGCCGCGGACTTCAACGCATGGGGAAAGGTCTGCAATGGGGCGCACTCTCGCCGAGAAGGTCTGGGAAGCACACGTCGTGCATCGAGCCGATGGCGAACCCGACTTGTTGTACATCGACCTCCACCTCATTCACGAGGTCACCAGTCCGCAGGCTTTCGAGGGATTGCGGCTGGCAGCACGGCCCGTCCGGCGATCCGATCTGACGCTTGCCACCGAAGATCACAACGTGCCGACGACCGGTATCAATCTGCCGATAGCGGACGAGGTCTCGCGCATTCAGATCGACACGCTGCGGGCAAACTGTGCGGAGTTCGGTGTGCGGCTGTTTCCGATGGGCGACTTCGAACAGGGCATCGTCCATGTCGTCGGGCCGCAATTGGGTATCACCCAACCCGGTATGACGATCGTCTGCGGAGATTCTCACACGTCCACCCACGGCGCTTTCGGGGCGCTCGCCTTCGGTATCGGCACCAGCGAGGTCGAGCACGTGCTGGCAACCCAGACCCTGCCGTTGAAGCCGTTCCGCACCATGGCGATCACTGTCGACGGCGAGCTGGCCCACGGCGTCACCGCGAAAGACATCATTCTGGCCGTCATCGCCAAGATCGGCACCGGTGGCGGGCAGGGTTACGTCCTCGAATATCGAGGTTCTGCCATCCGGGCCTTGTCCATGGAGGCCAGGATGACGGTGGCCAACATGTCGATCGAGGCCGGTGCCCGTGCCGGAATGATCGCGCCCGACGAAATCACCTACGAATACATCAAGGACCGCCCGCACGCGCCGCAGGGAGCGGATTGGGAAGCGGCGGTGCAGTACTGGTCCTCGTTGACCACCGACGACGACGCGGTTTTCGACGCAGAGGTCGTCCTCGATGCTGCTGACCTGACTCCATTCGTCACCTGGGGCACCAATCCTGGCCAAGGACTTCCGTTGTCGGCCTCCATTCCCGACCCGGAGTTGATCGCCGACGACAACGAGCGGGCCGCTGCCGAGCGGGCCCTGGAATACATGGGACTGACGGTCGGTACGCCACTGCGCGACATCCGGGTCGACACCGTTTTTCTCGGCTCCTGCACCAATGGGCGCATCGAGGATCTGCGGGCTGCGGCAGCGATTCTGAGCGGCAGGCACATCGATCCCGGCTTGCGGATGTTGGTGGTTCCCGGCTCGATGAGAGTGAAGGCCCAGGCCGAATCCGAAGGGCTCGACCAGGTATTCGTCGAGGCTGGGGCGGAATGGCGTAGCGCCGGGTGCTCGATGTGCCTTGGAATGAATCCCGATCAGCTGGCGCCAGGGGAGCGCAGCGCCTCCACGTCCAATCGGAACTTCGAAGGCAGACAGGGCAAAGGTGGCCGCACCCACCTGGTCTCGCCGCTGGTGGCCGCAGCCACCGCGCTGCGTGGAACTCTTTCCTCGCCGGCCGATCTGGACCTTGCGTCTGCTGCCGGATAGAGCTGCGCTGTATTCGACGCCCGGCGCGCACGCCGGGCGTCGCTCACACCCTCGCGACCGCACCGATCATCCGGGCCACCTCAGGAGAATCGACACATGGAACCGTTCAGCACGCACACTGGCATCGGCATCCCCTTGCGCCGCAGCAATGTCGACACCGACCAGATCATTCCGGCTGTATATCTGAAGCGGATCACCCGCACCGGATTCGAGGACGGATTGTTCGCCGCATGGCGGAGCGACCCGGGCTTCGTGATCAATCAGCCGGTCTTCGCCGGCGGTTCGGTCTTGGTCGCCGGCGCGGATTTCGGCACCGGATCATCGCGGGAGCACGCAGTTTGGGCACTGATGGACTACGGGATCCGGGTCGTCATCTCGCCACGTTTCGCGGACATCTTCCGAGGCAATTCTTCCAAGGGTGGCTTGGTGGCCGCTCAGGTCACCGAGTCGGACGTCGAATTGCTGTGGAAGCTGCTCGAGAACAATCCCGGAACAGAGGTCACCGTCGACCTTCTGCAGCAGACCGTTTCGGCCGGATCACTGGTGGTGCCCTTCGAGATCGACGCCTACACGAGATGGCGGCTGCTCGAGGGCTGGGACGACATCTCTTTGACCCTCAGACATGCCGACGAGATCACCAATTTTGAAAAATCTCGGCCCGCCTTCGCCCCGACGACCACCGCCGTCTGAGCAACAACACGCTGACCAGCGCAAACAGCGAGAGTTGTTCTGTTCGAACCGCTTTCGATTTTTCGATGACCAGATCATCAGGACGGGACATTCGAAAAGGGTGGCGGTCACGGCCCTTCACAGCTCGAAATCCCTTGGAAGTGCAGGGAACGGCTGGCGTGGTTGTTGGCATTGTGAGCGTTTCGGGCCTACCGTGGGCCACCAGTCGGCCCACTCATCCCTCGGGCCGGAAAGTCCTGGGAGGGACAGTGAACAAGACCGATCTCATCAACCAGCTCGCACAGCGACTGGATGGAGACAAGAAGGCGGCTCAATCCGCGGTCGAGGGCATCATCGACCTCGTTCAGCGGGAGGTGCAGCGAGGCGAAAGCGTCTCGATCTCCGGTTTCGGAGTTTTCGAGAAGCGGGCCCGAGCCGCGAGAACGGCCCGCAATCCGCGCACCGGACAGGCAGTGAAGGTCAAGAAGACCACGGTGCCCGCCTTCCGCCCGGGAAAGTACTTCAAGGACGTCGTTGCCGGCACGGTGAAGCTCGCAAAGGGAACGGCGAAGCCGACGACCGCGCGGGCGGCTGCGGCGGCAGCCAGGACTCCGGTCTCCGCCGCGAAGGCTCCAGCTGTAACTCGTGCTCGCGCCGCTGCCAAGCCGGTCGAAGTCGCTGTCGCGTCAAAGCCTGCGACGGGTGCCCGCGGGGCGGCAGCGGCGTCGGCCGCCAAAGCACCGCGCGCCACCGCAACCAAAGCTGCACCTGCCGCAAAGGTAGCCGCCCCGAAGGCGTCCGCGGCCAAGGCTGCGCCGGCGGCAAAGGCTCCGGCCGCACGTAAGGCGCCGGCCAAGAAGAAGTAACCGACCCGGCTGACGACCGCCAGAGCAGAACCGCAGAATTGTTGCCCGGGCCTGCTGATTCATCCAGCAGCCCGGGCAATCTGCGCTCGCGGTGGGTGAGATTCCCCGCTCGACGCGGCCTCGGCCGTGCGCCAAGCGCCCGTCAGACGGAAGGGCTGGGATACGGATCTGCCTGCACCAGAGAACGGCCGTCGAAACTCAGATACCAGAATGCACCTTTCGGCGTTCCGGTTACTGCGACTGTCACGTCGGACCGCCCGGCAAGAGATTTCACCACTCCAGGAATCACGCCGCCCTGGCTGCAGGCCACCACCGTATGCAGCGAGCGGCCGTCCTGCGGATCCGATGAAGTCGGCCTTTGATGCGCGACTCCCTGGCTCTGCCCGGGGGCCGCCGTGCCGGTGTTCACCCTTTCGGCCGGCAAGCTGCGTCCGGCGACAAGTTCCACCAGCCGCCTCCGGGCGCCAGCAGGGTCGTCACGGTAGGCGTCCTCGGCCAGCAACGGCTCCAGGACGATCTGGGTGTTCAAGACGGCGGCCAGCGGCGCCACCGTCGCGACACAGCGCTCCAGTGGGGCGCTGTGCACACGGCCCGGTCGGAACGGCGTCAACTCGGCGACCAAGGCCGCTGCTTGTCGGCGTCCCTTGGCATCCAGCGGGCGGTGCGCGTCGTCCCCGTCGTAGGACTCGCGGTGCCCGGCCCGTGCGTGCCGGACCAGCAGAACTCCGGTCAGATCGGGTCGTTGCAATGAGAACGTGTCCAGTACGGCTCGATCGAATTCGTAGCTCATCCGGGACCGGGCCGATGCTGGGGAAAGCCACTCCAGTCGATCCACTTCCTTGTTGACCGAGAATGCGCCGCCCACCTCGCGGGCCGCGAAATACGCGACCGTTTTACCCCGCCCGGCAGCGGTGTACGAGACGGTCGTCAGGGCCCGGCCGAGCATGCACTCGAAGCCGGTCTCCTCCAGAACCTCTCGGGCGGCCGTGACGGGTGCGCTCTCGCCGGCTTCGGCCTTGCCCTTGGGCAGTGACCAGTCGTCGTAGCGCGGTCGGTGTACCAGGGCAACGCGAATTCCGTGTTTGCGGGAAGGGCGCCAGAGCACGGCTCCGGCGGCCTTCACCACGAGGCCGTCAGTCCGCACCTGCTGCCCCTCGACGCAACAAATCGGCCTGCAGATCCCGGCCCGGCCCTTCGGTGGGTGACCGGGTCCAGCCGTCGGGACCCAGCAGCCAGCAACGCGTATCAGGTCGGGCGATCGCCGCCAGCAGGGCCGCCATCTTGTCCGTGGCCGACTTGTCGGTGATCTGCACCAGAGCCTCGACCCGGCGGTCGAGGTTGCGATGCATCATGTCGGCGCTGCCGATCCAGTATTCCTCCTGGCCACCGCCGCCGAAGTAGAAGATTCTGGAGTGCTCGAGAAAACGGCCCACGATCGACCGAACCGTGATGTTCTCGCTCAGCCCAGGGATACCCGCCCGCAGCGCGCAAATACCGCGAACGGTGAGGTCGATCCTCACCCCGGCATTGGATGCGCGGTAGAGCGCGTCGATGACGCCCTCGTCGACGATGGAATTCATCTTGAGCCGTACCACGCCGCCTTTTCCGGCGCGGAGATGGTCGATCTCGCGCTCGATCCGGTCGACGATTCCGGTGCGGATCGAATGCGGTGCGACCAGTAGGTTGCGGTACTCGGTCTGTCGTGAGTATCCGGTGAGGACGTTGAACAGATCGGTGAGGTCGGCTCCCAGATCCGGATCCGCCGACAGCAGGCCGAGATCTTCGTAGATGCGCGCCGTCTTGGGGTTGTAGTTGCCGGTTCCGATGTGGCAGTACCGGCGCAATGTGTTGCCCTCCTGCCGGATGACCAGCGCCGTCTTGCAATGGGTCTTGAGCCCCACCAAGCCGTAGACCACGTGCACACCGGCCCGCTCCAGGGCTTTGGCCCAGGTGATGTTCGCCTGTTCGTCGAAACGAGCCTTGATCTCGACCAGGGCGACCACCTGCTTGCCGGCGGCTGCCGCCGAGATCAAGGCGTCGACGATCGGCGAGTCCCCGGAGGTGCGGTACAGGGTCTGCTTGATGGCCAGCACATTCGGATCTGCCGCCGCCTGCTCGATGAATCGCTGCACGGTGGTGGCGAAGGACTGGTACGGGTGATGCAACAGCACATCGCCCTCCCGCAACCTGGCGAAGACGCTTTTTGGCTTTTCGCCCTCGACGAAGGCCGGGTTGGTGGCCGGAACGAACGGCGCGTCCTTCAGCGTCGGGCGGTCCAGCCCGTGCAGCTGCCACAGGCTCGAGAGGTCCAGCAGGCCGGGGACTTCCACGGCATCGGACGGGTCGACGTCCAGTTCGGAGATGAGCAGGTCCAGGATGCGCTCGCTGGTCGTGTCGGTGATCTCCAGCCGGACCGGTGGACCGAATCGACGCCTGGCCAGTTCGCGCTCCAGCGCCTGCAGGAGGTCCTCGTCGCGGTCTTCTTCCACGTCCAGGTCCGCATTGCGAGTGACCCGGAAGATCTGGCGCTCCAGCACTTCCATGCCCGGAAACAATTCGGCCAGGTGCGCGGCGAGCAGATCCTCGATGGGCAGGAAGTCAAGGACTCCCCGCCGGACCCGGATGAATCGGTCGACGTTGTTGGGCACCTTGACCCTGGCGAAACGTTCCGCCCCTGTCTCCGGGTCCCGAACGATGATGGCCATGTTGAGGCTCAGGCCGGAGATGTACGGGAATGGGTGTGCCGGGTCGACGGCCAACGGGGTCAGAACCGGGAACACCTGCTCGGTGAAGTACTCGGCGAGCCGGGTTCTGTCCTCGTCCTCGATGGAGTTCCATCGAACGATCCGGATACCGGCCTCGGCAAGCGCCGGCATCACGTCGTCCGCGAAGCACCGGCCCTGCCGTTCGACGAGTTCCTGGGTGCGGGCCGAGATCAAGGCCAGTTGCTCGGACTGGGTCAATCCGTCCACGCTGGCCAGCGCCAGGCCCATGTCGCGGCGGCGCATCAGGCCCGCGACGCGCACCATGTAGAACTCATCGAGGTTGGAGGCGAAGATCGCCAAGAATTTGGCCCGCTCCAGCAGCGGCTGGTCGGTGTCCTCGGCGAGGGCCAGCACCCGCTCGTTGAAGTCGAGCCAACTGAGCTCACGGTTGTAGAACCGATCGGCGGGAAGCGAAACGTCTTCGTGCACGACGGCCGGCTCGCTGTTCGGCACGTGGAACGGTTCGACGGCCGCGGTCTCGATGGCAGCCGACTCCGCTTCCGCGAGTTCGCCGACTGCGGCCGCTGACGGGTCGCCGGAGGCCCTGCGGGGTGGCCCGTCATTCGCGACCGCGGCGAGCGACGGGCGCCGCCGCACTGGTGTCGGTTTTCTCGTGGTGGTCACCCGGTCATTGTTCCGTGCCGGGACGCCATTGACCAAAGGGACCGCTGAACGGCAGGCAACGAGCGGCCGTCCATCGAACGCCGGCACCCTGCCCGAGCAGGCCGGACAGGGCGTCGTCGGTTGGTGGGCGGCAATGGGGCAGGAGCGGCTGACCTAGGGTGAAGGCTGCTGAACTGGTGTGGATCAGCGGCGGCCGGCGATCGGTCGTGCTCGGTCGAAGGGAGTCGGCGTGCGTCGTCGCGGTCCGGTGTCGGAAAAGAGTGCATTCCACAAGAGAGTCTTCGAAAAGGGCAACGGCTGGATCAAGCTGTGCGAGTTGGTCATGTTCCCGCTGACCCGCGTACTGGGCCACCGGTCTTTCGAAGGTCTGGAACACGTTTCGGTGCCTGGGCCAGTTCTCGTTGTCGCCAACCACATCTCGCAGCTCGACCCGGTGTACACGGCGGTGTTCTTGCGCAAATCCGGTCGCCTGCCGCGCATCATGGCCAAGGCATCGTTGTGGAAGATTCCATTGGTGGGCAAGGTGATCGCCGGGGCCGGGCAGATCCCGGTGGAGCGGGGCGGCGGCCAGGGCCAGGTAGGGCTGGATGCCGCCGTCGATGCGTTGAAGGCGGGTCGACTCGTGCTGATCTATCCGGATGGAACAGTGACCCGTGATCCTGATCAATGGCCGATGAAACCCCGTCCCGGAGTGGCAGCGTTGGCGTTGTCGGGAGATTTCCCGGTCGTGCCGGTGGTGCACTGGGGCACCCAGCAGGTTTTTGTTCCATACACCAAAGGGGGCTTCCACCCGCTGCCGCGCAAGAGGATCCGGATTGTCGCAGGCCCTCCGATAGACCTCAGCGCCTATCGGGGACGGCCGGTGGATTCTCGGCTGATCCGGGACGTCTCCTACGCCATCCAGGGAGCAGTGCGCGATCTGCTCGGCGAGGTACGCGGCGAAACACCGCCAGCAGAATTCTATGACCAGAAGAAGGCGAACCGGCTCAGCGCCGCAGCCCGACCGGAGCCCAGTGCTGGATCAGGACGTGCCGGTGAAGGCGGCGGGGCGTCCGCGAGCAACGGTCGGATGGGCAACTGAGTCCGATGCCGCTCGGTGGGTCGGCCCTGGGCAGGGTGGCTGTGCTGGGCGCCGGGTCGTGGGGGACCGCCTACGCCAAGGTGCTGGCCGATGCGGGCCGGGACGTGATGTTGTGGGCTAGACGAGATTCGGTCGCGGCCGACATCCAGGTCGGCCGGACCAACCAGGCGTACCTGCCCGGAGTGACGCTGCCGGTGAATCTGCGGGCCACCTCCGACATCGACCAGGCACTGCTGGGCGCGGAAGCGGTCGCCCTCGGTGTGCCGAGCCAGTCGATGCGGGAGAACCTGACCGTATTCCGCGACTTGTTCCCGGTCGGCGTTCCGGTGATCTCCTTGGCCAAGGGCGTCGAGATCGGTACCGGTCTGCGGATGAGCGAAGTGATCTCGCGCGTCGGATACGTCGAGCCGGAGCGGGTGGTGGTGCTCACCGGCCCCAACCTCGCCGTCGAGATCGCCCATGATCGGCCGACCGCCTCGGTGCTGGCCTGCCTCGACCACGACGTCGCCGTCCGGGTGCAAAAGGCTTGCGCTACCAGCTATTTCCGTCCGTACACCATCACAGACGTGATCGGTGCCGAGATCGCCGGTGCCGGCAAGAATGTCATCGCCCTGGCCTGCGGCATCGCCGACGGACTGCAACTGGGTCTCAACACCGCCGCCTCACTGATGACCAGAGGCCTGAACGAGGTCTCGCGGCTGGGTCAGGCTCTCGGTGGGTCCGCAGCCACTTTCGCGGGGTTGGCCGGTCTCGGCGATCTGGTGGCCACCTGTTCCTCCCCGTTGTCCCGTAACCGAACGCTCGGTGGTCGCCTTGCCGCGGGATTGTCGCTGGAGGCGGCAGTCGCTGCCGCCGGCGGCCAGGTTGCCGAAGGCGTGGTGAGCTGTCGTTCGATGCGAGACCTGGCGCAGCGGCACCATATCGACATGCCCATCACCGAGGTGGTCTACCAGGTCTGCTATCGGCATCTGGCGCCGATCGACATGATCAAAACTTTGATGGACCGGCCGCACACGCCGGAATGACCGATGCCATGACACGTTCCGGGGACCGGCCGACGAAACCGTAGGGTTGGCCGCATGACGTCGAAACGCATCCGGGTCGCAGTGATCTTCGGCGGCCGCAGCGGAGAGCACGCCGTGTCGTGCATCTCCGCCGGCAGCGTGTTGAGCGAGCTCGATGCGCAGCAGTTCGACGTGACGGCGATCGGCATTCGGCCCGACGGCGCGTGGGTTCGGGTCGACCCGGCGCTGGTGCTGGAGAACCTCGGCGGCACCTTGCCTTCGGTGTCCGGCGGGGTCGCCGTCGTCCTGCCCGCTGATCCGACCTCTGCGTCGCTGGTCGATCTCGGAGACGTCGGCGGCTCTCTCGACGTCGACGTCGTGTTTCCGGTTCTGCACGGCCCGTTCGGTGAGGACGGCACCATCCAGGGTTTGCTCGAACTGGCCGGGCTGCCTTACGTGGGACCGGGCGTACTGGCGTCCGCGGCCGGAATGGACAAGGAGTTCACCAAGAAGCTGCTGGCCGCCGAAGGGTTGCCGCTGGGCGACCATGTCGTGTTGCGGCGCGACCGTGCGACCTTGGCCGACGCGGAGCGAAACCGGCTGGGACTGCCCGTTTTCGTCAAACCGGCCAGAGCCGGGTCATCGCTCGGAGTCACCCGGGTGGACAGCTGGACGGAGCTCGATGACGCGATAGCCGTTGCCCGGCTGCACGATCCGAAGGTGTTGGTGGAAGCGGCGATGATCGGCCGCGAGATCGAGTGCGGTGTGCTTGAATTCCCGGACGGTCGGGTGGAGGCGTCGCCGACCGCCGAGATCCACGTCGCCGCCGGATACGACTTCTACGACTTCCGTGCCAAGTACCTCGATGACGTCGCGACATTCGACATTCCGGCTCGGCTGCCCGACTCGATCGACGCGCAGATCCGCGCACTGGCAGTCCGGGCCTTTCGCGCACTGGACGCCCAGGGGCTGGCACGCGTCGACTTCTTCGTCACCGATGCCGGACAGGTGGTGATCAACGAGGTCAACACCATGCCTGGATTCACCCCGATCTCGATGTACCCGCGGATGTGGGCTGCCGCCGGACTTTCTTACCAGGAATTGCTGACGGTGCTTCTGCGGACGGCGATCGCCAGGGGTACCGGGCTGCGCTGACCTGCGCCGCTATTTGATGTCCGTCGGCAACAGAACGCCGGCGCTGCAGGGTTCCCGCGCCGGCAGGGCGGTGGCGATCACGCTGGACAGCAGAGTGATCGGGGCGGTTGTAGCGCTGCGGGGAACTGTGACGGCAATTCGTACCGAACGGTCGGCCGCCAGGTAGGTGGTCTCATCGAGCCCGACCTCCGTGGGCAGCTGCAGCCAGGACACACCGTTGATGACGGTCAGCGGCGAACTGCAGCTCAATTCTTCCGGCGTCTCCATACCGCACCGCAGGATCGTCGGCGGATCTCCCCAGCCGGCGACTCCGGAACCTCCGCCCTGGAGGGTGCGACGGTGAGCTGCGTCGAGATCGCCCGGCAGCGCCGGCATCAGGCGCTTGCAGGCAGCCGAGTCGGCGCCGGGTTGGCCCACCGTCGCCACGGGGAGCGGGCCACCGGCCACCACCGGATGAGCCCGCTTCACCACGCCCAGCACCACGGCCACGGCGATGGTCACCACCACCACCGCGAGGGCGAGAAGCACCTGCCAGGTGATGAACGAGTTCGACTCGATCTCGGGCACCCGGCGACGAGCCCTCGTCGAATCGTCGCTGATCATCAGTCACCTACCGATGCTCTGGCCGAAATACGGATCAGATCCGGATGACCGGGCAGGTCAGCGTGCGAGTGATGCCCGGTACACCCTGAACCCTTGCCACGACGAGCTTGCCCAGCTCATCGACCGAATCTGCTTCTGCTCGGACGATGACGTCGTAAGGGCCGGTGACGTCTTCGGCGCTGGTGACACCCGGGAGTTCGGCGATCGCGCTGGCGACTGCCGCTGCCTGCCCGACCTCGGTCTGGATGAGAATGAAGGCCTGCACCACGGTGTGCTCCTGTCTCGGTGTCGTTCTGCTCGGTGTCGTTCTGCGCAGCGTTGTTCTGCCCGGCGTTGTTCTGCGGATCACCGGAAGTTTATCGGTCCTGCGCGTCGCCGCTGCCCCCGAGCCGAGAGCTAGGGGTGAGACGGTGGTTACCCAGGTGCCGTACTGCGTGCCGGTCGTGGACCGGCGCGCTCCGGTGGGGCACCATGACATCCGGGCCGGCACGAGCCCATTGTCAGCGGAGTCCGCGGCCCGGACCCCTGTCCGCAGCAGGTTCTTCGCACCGCACCCGGAACACCGGGACGGAACCGAGCGCAGGCTCGGACACGATCACCGGAGGTGTTCCATCAGTACCCCGCAGCCCAGAACCGGTCCGGCGCAAGGTCGTAGGCAGGATGCTGCGTCCGCGGCGGACACGCCCAAGGACGGAACAGTGGCGGCACTGGGAGAGTTCGCGCTGATCGCGGCCGTCATCAAGGATCAACCGCAACTCGACGACACCACGGTGGGTCCCGGTGACGACGCCGCAGTGGTCACCGCACCGGACGGACGCGTGGTCGTGAGCGTCGACATGCTGGTGGACGGCGTGCACTTCCGTACCGATTGGGCATCCGGCGAGCAGATCGGCCGCCGCGCGGCGCTCGCGTCCATGGCCGACATCGCGGCGATGGGAGCCGCGCCCACCTCGCTGGTGGTGGCCATCTCGGCGCCGCCGAGCACACCCACCGACCTGCTGCTGAGCATCGGCAAGGGCCTGCACGCGGCCGCCCACGAGGCGGGCGCTGCTGTTGTCGGGGGGGACATGACCAGGTCCGACGTGCTGACCATCGCGGTGACGGTGCTCGGAAACCTACGGGGAGCGGATCCGGTTCTCAGGTCAGGGGCTCGCCCCGGTGACGAGGTGGCGATCACCGGCCGGCTGGGCTGGGCGGCGGCGGGATTGGCGGTGCTCTCACGTGGGTTCCGCTCGCCCGCGGCGGTCGTCGGGGCGTACCGCGTACCCGAGCCACCGCTGGCCGCTGGAATGCTTGCGGCGGCCGCCGGAGCCACCTCGATGATCGACGTGTCCGACGGGCTGCTGGCCGACCTCGGGCACATCGCGAAGGCGTCCGGAGTGTCGATCAACATCCGCACGGCGGCGCTCGAGGTGAATCCGCGGCTGGTCGAGGTGGCATCGGCGTTGGGCAAGGACCCGATGGAGTGGTTGCTCTCCGGTGGGGACGATCACCCGCTGGTCGCAACGTTCCCGCACGGTTCGTCGCTGCCCCCTGGTTGGCAGCCGATCGGCACGGTGGGGCTTCCCGGCGAAGCCGGCTCCGGGGTGACCGTCGACGGCGCGATTCGCGACGAGCCGGGCGGCTGGGACCACTTCCGTTGACCGGCGGCGGTACGGTCGCCCTCATGGAACCTTCCGTCGGAGCGGCGATGGATCCGACTTGGGCCACCGCGCTGGAGCCGGTGGCCGGCCGGATTGCCGCCATGGGTGATTTCCTGCGGGCCGAGGTCACCGCGGGCCGAACGTATCTACCGGCCGGAGCCAACGTGCTGCGGGCTTTTCGGACGCCGATGGACCGAATCAAAGTGCTGATCGTGGGCCAGGACCCGTATCCCACTCCCGGACATGCGATCGGCCTGGCCTTCGCCGTCGATCGGTCGGTTCGGCCTCTTCCGCGATCGCTGGTCAACATCTATCGGGAAATGCGCACCGATCTCGGCCTTGTTCCACCGTCGCACGGCGACCTGACCGGATGGACGGAGTCGGGTGTGCTGCTGCTGAACCGTGTGTTGACGGTGGCGCCCGGCCAGTCCGCCGCCCACAAGGGCAAGGGCTGGGAACAGGTCACCCAGCGAGCGATCGAGGCACTGGTCGCGCGCCGGCAACCGTTGGTCGCGATTTTGTGGGGAAAGGATGCGCAGACGCTGATCCCGATGCTCGGAGCGACCGTGCACATCGCCTCCGCGCACCCGTCCCCGATGTCGGCCGACCGTGGGTTCTTCGGCTCGAAGCCGTTCTCCAGAGCCAACGAACTGTTGATCGCGCAGGGAGCCGAACCGGTCGACTGGACCTTGCAATGACGCTCGACCCGGGACTGGATCCGACCAGTGCCATTGGCCCCGAGAGGACACTCGGCGACAGGACCGACGGGACTCGCAGCGTTCCGACAGCCACCCACTGGGGCGCATATGTCGCCCGTAGCAACGGTTCCGAGCTATTGGCTCTGGACCCGCACCCCGACGATCCGGACCCGTCCCCGATCGGGAACTCCGTCGTCGACGCGCTGCGCAGCCCCGGCCGGCTGACCGTTCCCTTGGTGCGCAGGGGCTGGCTGGACGACGGGTCGGGGCCGGCCGACCGTGCCGGGAGCAGGCACCGCGGGGACGACGGCTATGTGCCGGTTGACTGGGACACCGCTGCGAACCTCGTTGCCGGCGAGATCGATCGGGTCCGGCTCCGATACGGGAACAACGCCATCTTCGGCGGCTCCTACGGCTGGGGTTCGGCCGGCCGGTTCCACCACCCGCAGTCGCAGATCCACCGGTTCCTCAACACGATCGGCGGCTACACGCGGTCGGTCGACAGCTACTCCTCGGCAGCCATCACCGTGCTGCTCCGCCGGGTGGTCGGCGGCTGGCAGACCGCGATGGACTCTTCGCCGACATTCGACGAGATCGCCGAATCCGGCTCGCTGGTCGTGGCTTTCGGCGGGTTGGCGCTGCGCAACTCGCAGGTCAATGACGGCGGCCTTGGCGCGCATCTCGCGCCGAGTGCGCAGTCCAAGGCTCGTCAGGCAGGTGTCGACTTCGTTTCCGTCTCACCGCTGCGTACCGATGCGGCGGACTTCCTCGATGCGACCTGGCTCGCGGCCAGGCCGGGCACCGACGTTGCGGTGATGCTGGGACTGGCGCACACCATCGTGTCGCAGCGCCTGCACGACACCGACTTTCTGACTCGGAGCACCACCGGCTGGGCACAGTTCGAGGACTATTTGATGGGACGCGCCGATGGCGTACCCAAGGACGCGAGTTGGGCGTCGGACATTTCCGGGTTGTCTGCCGACGTCCTCGAGGCGTTGGCAGTGCGAATCGCGACCGAGCGAACGGTCATCTCTGTTTCGTATTCCGTGCAGCGCGCCGCTTCCGGCGAGCAGGTGCCGTGGATGGCATTGACCCTGGCTGCGATCTCCGGCTCGATGGGCAAACCTGGTGGAGGTTTCGGCTGCGGGTTGGGTGCCCTGCACCGCAACGGGATGCGGTTGTCCAAGATGCCGGTTGCCGCCTTTCCACAGGGTGTCAACAACGTGGCCGATTTCATTCCGGTGGCTCGAATCTCGGACCTGCTCACCAGCCCCGGCAAGCAATTCGACTACGACGGCGGCCGGTACACCTATCCCGATATCCGGCTGGTCTACTGGGCCGGTGGCAACCCGTTCCACCACCACCAGGATCTGAACCGGCTGGTGCGGGCCTGGCAACGCCCTGACACCGTGATCGTCCACGAGCATTTCGCCAACGCGCTGGCCCGGCATGCCGACATCGTGCTGCCGGCAGCCACTTTCGCGGAACGTACCGACTTCGCGGCCGGCAACGAGGACCCGTTCCTGATGGCCGTGATCCAGGCCGCACAGCCGCCTGGTGAGGTGCTGACCGACTACGAGATCTTCTCGCGCATTGCGGACAAGCTCGGTCTGCGGGAAAAGTTCACCGAGGGCCGCACGGCTGCGCAATGGGTGGCGCACTTGTACGAGCGCACTCGGCAGCGTGCGGCGGCGTTGGACGTGCAGCTGCCGGAGTGGCCGGAACTGGTGGCGGCCGGCCGGTTCTCGTTACCGGATCTGCCGGGGCCGGCCAAGCCGTTGGACGCATTGCGTACCGATCCCGTCGAACACCCCGTTCCGACGCCATCGGGCCGGTTGGAAATCTATTCCACCACCATCGCGGATTACGGGTATCCCGACTGCCCCCCACATCCCACCTGGCTCGAGCCGTTCGAGTGGCTGGGGTCGGCAGCAGCGAGGCGGTTCCCGCTCGCGCTGGTGTCCGGCCAGCCCGAGCGGCGGCTGCACTCCCAATTCGACAACGGTTCCCATTCCAGGGCCGGAAAGGTGGCCGGTCGAGAACCCGTGTTGATCAATCCTGTCGACGCATCCGAACGCGGGATCACCGACGGCTCCGTGGTCCGGCTGTTCAACGATCGCGGGCAGTGTCTGGCCGGCGCGGTCGTCTCGGAGGACATCCGTCCGGGTGTGGTGCGGTTGTCGACAGGGGCGTGGTACGACCCGTTGACTCCCGGCGGCCTCGACGTGCACGGAAATCCCAACGTGCTCACGGCCGACCGTGGCACGTCGGCGCTCGCTCAGGGATCGAGTGCGCACACCTGCCTCGTCCAGTTGGAGGCGTGGGCAGGCCCGGCGCCGGATGTCACCGTCTTCGGCGCCATGCCGACATAACTCGACGGGCACCTGGTTCTGTGCGCCCTCGAGGAGCACAACCGAACTCGAACTCGACCTCGACTTGCCGCTCGACCGCAGAAGGAGCGATCACCGACGTGATCCAGGAAGTGGCTCCGCCCCTGGCGGGTCGAGTGCTGTCCGCGCAGCGCTGGAGCAATCTGACATTTCTGCACTGGCCGGTCGAACCGGAATCCGTGCGGGAGTTTCTGCCTGCCGGTGTTGCTCCGGACGTCTTCGACGGATTCACCTACGTGGGTCTGGTGCCGTTCCGGATGCGAAAAGCCGGACCGGGCGGCCGGCTGCCCATTCCATACCTCGGCGAATTCTGCGAGACGAACGTGCGGCTCTATTCAGTGGACGAAAAGGGTCGGAGCGGAATCGTATTCCGGACGTTGGAGGCGGAGCGGTTGGCCACCGTGCTGCTGGCGAGGTGGAGCCTTGGTCTGCCCTACACGTGGGCGAAGATGCGCGCCACCCACGTCGACGATCTCCTCCGCTACCGAACAACCCGCCGCTGGCCCCGGTCCGGTGGCCGGCGACCGGGTGGCCAGATCACCGTTCGAGTGGGCGGACCGGTCGAGCCGACTCCATTGGAGGTCTGGCTCACCGCACGCTGGGGCCTGCACACCCGGCTCGCCGGCCGCACGCTGTGGGTACCCAACGAGCACGGCCCCTGGCCGCTCCATTCCGCCGAACTGCTCGGGCTGCAGGACGAGCTCGTTTCCGGAGTCGGAGTTCGGATTGCCGGGGCCATGCTGCGGCCGTTGTTCTCGCCGGGAGTACGCACGACCTTCGGGCTGCCGTCGGTGGTTCGCTGAAAGGGTGGTTCGCTGAAAGGGTGGTTCGCCCACGAGCATCGCCCGACGTCGACCGCACCCGAACGGGCAGCCTGCCGAGCACCCGGGCCTGGCAAGCGTTGCGCCAATCAGCTAGAACAGCTCAGGATCCCAGCTGTCGATGGCGTCCGCGGTCCGCTCACCGCTGGTCGCCTCCGGCGATTCGGCCGCCCGGGCGACGGCTCGAAGAATCGGAACCAGCAGGACCGCAGAGGCTCCGTCACCCAGTCCCAGGGACCAGGCGGTGAGTGGATCGCGGCCGAGGAGGTCGAGCAACCGGGAATGGGTTCGTTCCGGGGCGAGCGAGGTCGCCACGACGTAGGCGCTCGACCCCGGCGCCAGCCGGTTGGCCATCAACGCGGCGGCGGTGCTGGCGACGTCGTCGATCAACACCGGAACCCCGCGGACCGCGCACTGGGCGATGAATCCGGTCAACGCCGCCAGATCGGCGCCACCGCACACCCGCAGCATGGTGTGAGCGTCGGTGCCTGCCAGCCGCATGCGGTACAGCGCATCGCGCACTGCCGCCGCCTTGCGGATCCACGCGGCATCGCCGATACCGGACCCGCGCGAGGTGGCCTCGACGGGTTCGATGCCGGTCAGGCCGGCGACGATGGCAGCGGTTGCCGTACTCGCGCCGACGCCGCAGAGCCCTCCGACGAGCAGGTCGGCACCCCCGTCGATCTCCAGGTCGGCGATCTGCCGACCGGCGAGTAGTGCCGTCTGAGCGTCTTCGTGACCCAGCGCATCCTCGATGTCGATCCGGCCGCTGGACCGCCGGACCTTCACCGAGATGTCCACTCCGGTGTCGGTCAGGTCGGCGTCCACAGCGACATCGACCGCCCGCACTCCGACTCCGGCGCCCGCGGCGATCACCGCCAGTGGTCCGAGTCCCGCTGCGAGATCCTTCACCCTGCGCGCCGTCTCGGAGATGGGGTGCGCGGACACGCCGAGGCCGGCCACGCCGTGATCGCCGGCGAACACCACCATCCGCGGTCGTTCCAACAGATCGTGGCCCGGAAGCGAGCAGCTCTCCAGCAGGCGAATCAACGGTCCGAAAGTGCCCAACGCCGACAACGGCGCCCTGTCGTCGTGCGATGGTGGCCTGACCGGCCCGAATTCGACGGTCACGTCGGATCCTCCTGTTCGAATGCCGCCGGTGCGGCTCGGCTCACGCTACCGTCGAGCCGCACGCCCGCTGCACTGTCGGCGCGCCGACGCACTCCGACCGGCCCACGTACTGTTCTACGGTGCCGCAGCCGCCAGATGACAAACCACAGGAAAGGAACTCCGATGAGCCAGGTCGAGAACGCCAGCTTGCCTTCAGGAGAAGGCGGCGAGGCCCGAGATTCCGAACTGGACGAACCGGGGGTGACGTGGCGGTGGCTG
>JBPCPG010000255.1:0-6604 GCA_050999445.1 Nakamurella sp.
AAAACAAAAGACTTGGGCCGTTGCGGCAGCCGTGGCCTGTGGTGGACGCGCCCTTTGGGGGGGCGGCCACAACGATCCGCTGTCGATGGAGCAGGCGCGGTTTAGAACCAGTGCTTGCGCCCGCCGATGGCGCGGCCCGTTGCTCCCAACACAGCCAGGATCGCTCCGATGACGATCAGGATGATGCCGATCGTCCACAGGATGGAGATCTTCGCGATGAAGCCGACTACCAGCAGGATGAGCCCCAGGATGATCATTGGTGATCCCTTCGTTGACACAGGCCGGCGGGGGATCCCGCCGGTCCTGAACCGAGCGAGCAGAGCTTAGTCAGCTCATCGCCCCCGCTCTGACCGGGACCTGCTTCTGCCGCCGTCCGGAGGTTGCCGCCGAAGGACCGGTGCGTGCTGGAGTGGCTTCGCTGGGCGACCTCAGTTCAGCTCCCAGCCTGATGAGCCCGTCCCGGATCCGGGTCTTCACGGTTGCCCGCCGGACGCCGAGTCGCTCCGATATTTCCAACGTGGTCAACCCGGAGTAGTACGCCAACTGAATCGACTCACGTTGCACGGGGGACAGCAGCACCAACGCCGAACGCAGCACCAGCTGCTCCTCCCGCAGCAACGCCTGCTCGACAACCGTGTCCGTATCTGCCACGTGCCCGGCGGCGGCGTACCGGGTATCCCGGACACTGCTGGAATGGCTGTTGCGAATACGGTCGACCGCCCTGGCATGAGTGATCCGCAGTACCCAGGAAATAGCCGACCCGCGAGACGGGTCGAATCGGGCCGCCTGCTGCCAGAGTTGCAGAAATACCTCCTGGGTCACCTCCTGCGCCTGGTCGCGGTCGATCAGAATCCTTGCGGCCAAACCAAACACACGAGATCGGAAATGTGTGTACAACCGGTCGAACGCGACCTGATCGCCATTGGCGACCGCACCGAGTAGGAACACAACGTCGTCGTCCTCGAAAGATCGAGCCGGTTCTTGCGTCGCATGGCTGGTCGCCATGTCTACCTCCACTATTGGCCTTGCAAAAACCGCGAATTGCGACCCAGCATGTCGCCACGTGCTCGCCAACAGTGCCGCTACTCTATGCATACCAGCAGGAAGGTCTCCCGATCGGGTCGACTTGGGCTCGCATGGTCGAACTCCTTCTTCACTCTCCGTAATGACACCCTTCTCATAGTCACGACTTTGGGCGAAAACGTCGTGACGGCCCGCCTGGTGACGCTGAAATTCAACCCCGCTGGCAAACTCCTGCGGCCGATCAGCATCGTCATTGCGGTTCGCACGACCAAGCTCGATGCTGTCGTTTGGCAACTGCGCCGGATCAGCATATTGTTTATGGTGAATACCCCGACGAGAGGATGTTCGGTGGTCAGTCAACACAGTCGGAGACCCACCGGACCCACATCAACGGAGGCCGCTGCCGTTCCGCCACGCGGCGGCGGCCGGCGCGGGCCGTCACCGGTGAAGCGTCCGGCCGCTCGTATATCGCGCGCCGAGAGCATCGCCGACCACCTCATGGCAATCGCCGAGGCGGCAGCACCTGGTGACCGGCTCGGCTCGAAAGACGACCTGCGCGCACGCTGGGCCGTGTCGGTGGGCACATTCAACGAAGCCGTGCGGATCGCGCAATCGCGAGGCGTCATCTCAGTTCGCCCGGGACCCGGCGGCGGCCTGTTCGTCGCCACCCAATCGGCAATGGTGCGGCTCGGCAATTCGGTTCTCGCACTCGACGCGAGCGACAACTCGGTGGCCGAGGCGATCCGACTACGAGATGCGCTGGATCCCTTGTTGATCGACGACGCGCTCTGGCACGCTTCACCCGCCGATATCGCCGGCATGCGGGAAATCGTGGCCGATATGGCCGCAGCCGTCGCGGGATACGACCCGACGGCGTTCGTGCACGCGAACTGGCAGCTGCACGCACGGATCGCAGCGATCAGTCCACATCCCGTGTTGCGCTCGCTGTACCTGAGCCTGCTGGACCAGATCGAGTCGCACACCCTGGACGTACTGCCCGGCAGTCAGCAACCGCTCCGCAGCTATATCGCCGAACGACAGGCCTTGCACGCCGCGATCGTCGATGCCATCGACAACCGGGACCGCGACCGGGCGCTCCGCCTGATCGCCGAACACAACACCTCCAACGCACTTCCGGGCGCACTGCTCCCGACAGCTTCGGGCCCTGGCGCCGACGCCGCGCTGACGCAGTGAGCGACGGACGGGGCGCAGGCTCCAACCTGACGCTCTGCGGGTAAGAACGATCCGCGACCCGGCCGGGCACCGGATCCGGGCCGGCCGGTTGGGATCCGGTTCGGCCCGTTCAAGAATCGTTCGAAAGCCGGACCGGGGCGGCTCTGTTATCGGTCGTCTGCAGTGGCGGATCTGCGGTAGCCGTCGAAGTCCACGTCCGCAGCGGTGGCCCGCCGGACATCCTCCACGCCGACGCCCGGCGCGGTCTCTTTCAGGACCAGACCGTCAGGCGTGACGTCCAGCACCGCAAGATCAGTGATGATCCGGTGGACGCAGCCGGCTCCGGTCAGCGGCAGCGTGCAGCGGCGCACGATCTTCGGCGTGCCATCTTTGGCGGTGTGTTCCATCATGACCAGAACCCTGCGGGCGCCGTGAACCAGGTCCATGGCGCCACCCATGCCTTTGATCATCTTTCCCGGCACCGTCCAATTGGCCAGGTCGCCGTTGGCGGCCACCTGCATACCCCCCAGGACGGCGACGTCGATATGTCCACCGCGAATCATTCCGAACGAAGTGGCCGAGTCGAAGAAGGAGCCACCCGGCAACACGGTGACGGTCTCCTTTCCGGCATTGATGAGGTCGCCGTCGACCTGGTCTTCGTCCGGATAGGGCCCGACACCGAGGATTCCGTTCTCACTCTGCATGATCAGATGAATTCCTGACCCGACGTAGCTGGGAATGAGAGTGGGTAGCCCGATACCCAGATTGACGTACTGGCCATCGCTCAATTCCCGGGCGACCCGGGCTGCCAACTCATTGCGGGTGCGGGTCATGATGATTCCCGGGGACTGTGAACGGTTCTGCGCTCGATTCGTTTGCCGACGGTTCCCACCTCGATTACTCGCTGCACGAAGATTCCTGGTGTGTGGACATCCTGGGGAGGGATCTCGCCCGGCTCCACCAACTGTTCCACCTCCGCGATCGTGATGCGGCCCGCCATCGCACACAACGGATTGAAGTTTCGCGCTGAGGCGTCGTACATCAAATTCCCGTGCCGGTCGCCGACCGCAGCGCGCACCAAAGCAAAATCGGTCACGATGCCTTCCTCGAGCACATAGTCGGTGCCGCTGAATTGGCGAGTCTCCTTCGGTGGCGAAGCCACCGCCACGGTGCCGTCCGGGCGATAGCGCCACGGCAGACCGCCGTCGGCGACCAGTGTTCCGACACCGGCCGGTGTGTAGAAGGCGGGAATGCCGCACCCCCCGGCGCGCAGGCGCTCCGCGAGAGTGCCCTGCGGGTTGAGCTCCAGCTCGAGTTCACCGGTCAGGTATTGCCTCGCGAACTCCTTGTTCTCGCCGACATAGGAACTGACGGTCCGGCGGATGCGCCGAGCGGCCAGCAGGATTCCGAGCCCGGCATCGTCGGTTCCGCAATTGTTCGAGACGGTCTCCAACCGTTCGACACCGGCGTCGAACACGGCCCCGATCAATACGTGTGGAATCCCGCAGAGCCCGAAGCCACCGACCGCGAGCGACGAACCCGACGCGATGTCTGCGACCACCTCGGCTGCCGAGCTGAAGGTCTTGTCCATTTACTTCTTCCTGTCCGTGATGACGCTCATCGCACTGATCAGCGCTGCCTCGAGCAATACCAGCCGAGGACGGCAATTGAGAATCTAGCTCGTCCAGCGCCGCACCCAGCTCAGTGGAGTCGACTGCGGCGTAGATGTAGAAGTCGGGTCGGAGGATCACCGTGTCGGCGCCGAGTTCATCGAACCACCGGCCATAGCGGCCGTCGAGATCGACGACGTCCGCAGTACCGCCCGCGGGCCCACCGGAGAAGGGCGGCATCAAGACGGTCCAGCACCTCCTGAGCCGAGCGTGCAATCGAGGGTGCGGGCGCGGTCGTCAGCACGAACCATGCCTTTTCCACCGCCGTCATCACGGGCGCAGAACCAGCCGTCGGCCTCTGGTCGGAGTCCGAATTCCGCGTAGTAGTCGGTCGTTTCGAGCACGTTTGGCACTCCCATGGTGACCGAGCCGATGACCGCGACCAGCTCCACTTTCCAGTCGGTGTCCACCGGGCGGAAGGGTGATCTTCCCGCGTGGTCCGACGATGCAGGGGCTGAACTTGGTGAACACGGGGGCTCGCTGGTAGGGACGGCGAAGCCCGATTCGGCAGCATGTTCGGAGTAGTTGAGCCCGATCGCGAGCACCTGTCGCGGCACCGTCGCGGGCGACCCGAGTTGATCCTGGTCGAAGGGGTCACCGGGAGGCAGTTCGGCCTCGTTCACCCAGCGGCAGAACGATTCCCATTGGTCGTATACGGCCTGCGGATCGGCCGAGAACTCCCCGTCGCTGGCCTTCTCGACGTCAACAGCGGTGTTTCCGATGACGAGCGTAAGCCGTCCGGAGAGGTTCGCAGTACGCACGAGGTCGGTTCCTGTTCGTCGTTGAGCAGTAGATGTAGGCAGGCGGTGCGGGGCGCGGATGCAATGGCCGTTGAGCTTCGCCCGGGGACGACCTATTCCTCAGCTGGTCAAATCATCATGATGAATAGGACCATACCGCGCGTCGGCGCGATCGTGTCAAGGTAATCTCGGTAATCATCATGGCGAATCGGCGCGGACTGTGGGATGCGACGCCCTCGGGCTGTCTCACGCTGTGCCTGACGATGAAATCGCCACTCTGCTGCCGACGAATGTCGGCGCGTCGATCGGCAGGGGTGACGCCATCGGCAGCTCCGTTCGAGTTTTGGCCGCGGTGGCCTGTCTGGCGATGGAGGTCTCCGACGCGGCGACGCTGTGTGACGGGTGCAATCAGTTGGGGTCTTGGCTGGGAGGCCTGAAACCGGGGTCACGAGTCGGGCGTGGTCGTCCCGTAGGTGGTACCTGTGCGGGAATTTTCACCGGACGGGTGTTGCGGGACGGTCCGGCCACCTGCACCGCAGCCACCTGCGTCGTTCCCGTAGGGGGTTCGGCTTGCGGTGATCGCCAGTCTTGACTGCGGAAGTCTTGTTGGTTCTTGTGATCATGCGGTGGCAGTCTGAGTTCGTGGATGATCGCCGTGTTCCGGCGCCGGCAGACGAGCTGCCCGCGTCACTCACCCTCGACGAGGCATTCCGTGCGGCGTTCTACATGATCCAGCTCTACGCTTCCTTGGAGCCGCAACCTTCCGAGCGCATCGACCTGTTGCTTCAATATCTGCACTCGGACCCGGCGCGTTGGCACGATTGGCTGACAGCGGTCCGTCGCGGCCTCGCCGATGGCGGCGCAGCCAGCGCAACGATCTGAAGGGGACTGCGGCCGTGGATGAGCTCATGAAGCGGGTCGTCGACGGATTTGGGGCCCTCATCTCCTTAGCCGGCGGAAGCGTCGACCCAGTCGATCCCGCGTTTCCCGCCCGATTCGACCAGTACGAGTTTGCCTTCGAACACGGGTACCTGACCGTCAGCGCCGCCGCAGACGATGACACCGTTCGTCTGACCACAGGGCGGATGACGCTGCCGTATGCCGTTCAGCTCACGGACTCGGCCCCGTGGTCGGCGGCAGTCGGTAGTGGCGTGATGTGGATATGGACCCTGCAGAACCAAAACGGGTATCAAGATGGCGTCCAGGTTCAGTTCGGATGGTCGAGCGGCAACGTAACCGCGCAGCTGATGTGCATGGCGTCAGGTGTCATCACCTCGCGGGTCTTGGAACTCGACGGGCAGTTGCTCACGCACCACAACGGGGCTGGCAACAGGCCGGCCCATTAGTGGAGGACTTGTCCAGATCGGGACCTGATCGCGAGCCGACCCGGCACGGACTGCCCAGCGCTATGCGGGGACGACGTCGGTCCGCGACGGCAAATGCCGAACCAGGCACCAGCGCCATCCGCCGGCCCTGCAAATACGTCATCGTCAGCCCAACGCTCGGGGGTCGGGCGGCGTGAGACGCTTTTGTCATGCGGTTGGGAGCCGAAGGTGGTGACGTGCTGGATCTGTCGGTCGTGGGCTACCAGTTCCCGGACGAGGATGATCCACGGAAGCGATACAGCTGGCACATGGTTCAAGGCCGAGTCGGCACCCCAACGGAGACTTGGGATTTCCGTTGGCAGGCGCTGACTTGTGACGAGTCGCCCCGCCTCGCCGGCTGGCTGCGCAAGGTTGCAGCGGCATCGGTACACGGTCGTGCCCTGCCGGAACAGGGCCCGGCTCGGATCGACTTCACCGAACCCAACCTGGTCTTCGAAGTGGAGTCCCACCTTCTGCGCGCGGTGGTCATCCGGGCAGAACTAGACCCAATGCCGTGTAGTTAGGCGGCGCGGATTTCGACGTTTCCTGGGCCGTCGTGTTTGGTTTGTTTGTGCTTGGGTCGTTTGATGGGCCGGTAGCAGGGTCCGTAGCGTTTGATCACCCGCGGGTAGGA
>JBPCPG010000364.1:0-7635 GCA_050999445.1 Nakamurella sp.
TGCCACCGAATTCAACCAGCACCGAACCGGCCGGATGAGCCTGGAACCCCCGGGTGAAGCTGATCGGTCGCAATTCATCATCGGCTCTGCCATCAAGTCTGGACATGACTCCAACCTAGCGGTGCCGATCCGTGCCATCGACCTGGGCAACCAGATGGGTGCCCAGGCGAATTTGGGCGCCCGGAAAGCCGGCAGTGTCCGGTCACACGGTGACCGAAGCCCTGGTGACCACGTCGATCTCGGGACCGAGGAACCGGCGACCGAGTCGGGTGAAGGAGGCCGGATCGCCGGTCGCCAGGAATTCGTGCGTACCCGGCTCGCCCCCGGTATCGGCCAGCAGCTCCGATTCGGTCAACAGGCGGTAGACGTCCTTCGCAGTCTCCTCGGCGCTGGAGACCAGATTCACACCGTTTCCCATCACCAACTGCAGGACACCGGTCAACAGCGGATAGTGCGTGCAGCCCAACACCAGTGTGTCCACAGCGGTGCGCTGCAACGGCGCGAGATAGGCCTGTGCGAGGCCGAGGACCTGGCGACCAGAGGTGATACCCCTTTCGACGAAGTCGACGAACGACGGGCAGGCCTGCGCCCACACCACGATGTCAGACGTGTCGGCGAACGCATTCTGATACGCACCGGAGGCGATCGTTGCGGACGTACCGATGACGCCCACCTCGCCGGTCCGGGTCGTGGTGATCGCCCGGCGAACGGCGGGTCGCACGACCTCCACCACCGGAATGTCGTACCGCATCTTCGCCTCGCTGAACACGCCGGCAGCCGAGGCGGTATTGCAGGCAATGACCAACATCTTCACCCCCGACTCGACCAGGTGGTCGGACACGGCGAGGGCATGCCTCCGCACCTGCTCGATCGTGAGCGGCCCGTACGGGCTGTTGGCCGTGTCCCCTACGTATCGGATCCGCTCGCTCGGCAGCTGATCGATGATCGCCCTGGCGACCGTCAGGCCACCGACGCCGGAGTCGAAGATGCCGATCGGGGCGTCGTTGCCGGTTTCGAAGGAACGGGCGGGCGAGATCATCGCCCCGATGTCAGGGCCGGCACGGCCGACTTCGGACGGCGGGGCCCATCGGCCTTGGCCACCAGGAACGCCGCCAGCACACCACCGATCGCGCCGAAGAGGTGGCCCTGCCAGGAGATGGTCACCACATCGGTGATGTCGGCCACCGCGACCTTGACGATGCCGGTCCAGAAGACGCCGCCCCACAGGATCAACAGAACGATTCCGATGGCGATCTGCCCCAGATTGCGGGTGAAGATGCCTCGGGTCACCAGGTAGGCCAGCCAGCCGAACACCAGCCCGGAAGCGCCGACCGTGATGGTGGCGGAAGGACCGATCAGCCAGACGCCGAGCCCGGACACCAGCCACACCAGCACGGTGACAGCGACGAACTGACGAACGCTGCCGACCAGGATGAGGAACCCGAAGATCAGCAATGGCACCAGGTTCGACAGCAGGTGACCCCAGGAGGCGTGCAGTAGGGGCGCTGTGACGATCCCGATCAGCCCGTGCAACGAGCGCGCCACCAGTCCGAAGTCGGCGCTGAGCCGGTAGGACATCAGTGAGTTGACCAGCTGCACGACGGTGAGCAGCGCGCCCAGGCTCCCGACCGTGATGGCTGCCGGCTTCACCTTGGCCGGCAGCACCGAGCCGCGAACGCGTTTTGCCGGTTCACTGCCGGAAGAGCCAGCAAAATTCGGCACATTCGAAACCGTCATGCCGTCAGGCTACTGCGCGGGGCAGTCACCGGATCGGGGATCGCACTGATTCGGTCCCTGATATCTGGCGGCAGGTCACACCCGATGTCTGGTCGCACGTCACGCCCAGAGCTGGCCCTCGAGACCGGCGGCGGCCGCCTCGTCGTCTGTCGCCCCGTAGACCCCCGTTGACAGGTATTTCCAGCCGGCGTCGGCCACGACGAATGCGATATCGGCCCGGCGGCCCTCCATGTCCGCCTTGGCCGCGATTCCCAGGGCGGCGTGCAGCACAGCGCCGGTGGAGATACCGGCGAAGATTCCTTCCACCTCGAGCAGTTCCCTGGTCCGTCGAACCGCGTCTTCGGAGCCGACCGAGAACCGCGACGTGAGCACCGAGGCGTCGTACAGCTCGGGCACGAAGCCCTCGTCGAGATTGCGCAGCCCGTAGACCAACTCCCCGTAGCGCGGCTCGGCCGCCACGATGGAGACGCCGGGCACGCTCTCCCGCAGGTAGCGACCGACGCCCATCAGCGTGCCGGTGGTTCCCAGGCCCGCCACGAAGTGAGTGATGCCCGGCAGATCCGCCAGTAGTTCCGGACCGGTGGTGTCGTAGTGCGCTCTGGCGTTCTCCGGGTTGCCGTACTGATAAAGCATGACCCAGTCGGGATGGTCCGCCGCCAGCACCTTGGCGGCCGCGACGGCGGCATTGGATCCGCCAACGGCAGGCGAGGAGATGATCTGAGCTCCGTAGGCACGCAGCAGCAGACGCCGTTCCTCCGACGTGTTCTCCGGCATCACACAGACCAACCGATACCCCCTGACGCGACAGATCATCGCCAGGGAGATGCCGGTGTTACCGCTGGTGGGCTCGATGATGGTGCAACCGGGTCGTAACCGGCCGTCTGCCTCTGCCGCGGCCACCATCGCCAGAGCGGGCCGATCCTTGATGGAACCGGTCGGATTGCGGTCCTCCAGCTTCGCCCAGACGCGGACGTCGCTCGACGGGGACAACCGTGGCAGGCCGACCAGCGGCGTGCCACCGACCGCGTCGACCAGGCTCGAGTACCTGGTCACTGCTGCTCAGGCCCCGGAACCACCGGCGACCGCCGGCAGAATCGTGACCTGATCGCCGTCCGCGACCGCGGTTTCCAGGCCGCCGGTGAAGCGCACGTCCTCATCGTTCACGTAAATGTTCACGAAGCGGTGCAGAGCCCCATTCTTGACGAGTCGATCGCCGAGTCCGGTGTACCGGCCGTCGAGGTCGGCGATGAGATCGGCGACGGTCGCACCTTCGGCCGATACGACCTTCTCCCCCTTTGTCACGGGCCGCAGAATAGTGGGGACGGACACCGAAACACTCATTACTTCTCCTCGTAATACTTGGAAGATCGCTGGGTGGGATACTGGAGGCATGGCGCAGATACCGGCAGAACGTGCAACGCTGGTCTAGCTCCACAGCTTCCGGGAAGCCGAAACTTCCGGACTAGGAGAGCGCCTCGACCTCTTCTTCGGTCACTTCACCGTCGATGATCCGGTACGACCGGAATTCCGCCGAATCGGCGTCGCGTGTCGACACCAGCACGTAGTGCGCCTGCGGCTCGCCCGCGTAGGCGATGTCGGTGCGGCTGGGATACGCCTCGGTCCCGGTGTGCGAGTGGTACACGACGACGATCTCCTCCTCCCGCTCGTCGAGCTCCCGGTAGAGCCTGAGCTGTTCTGAAGAATCGAACCGGTAGAACGTCGGCGAGCGTTCCGCGTTCAGCATCGGAATGAACCTGGTCGGGCTGTCCTGGCCGGCCGGGCCGGCGATCACCCCGCAAGCCTCATCGGGATGGTCGGCTCTGGCGTGGGCCACGATCGCCTCGAACATGGAATCAGGTATGCGCAACACGCGGACAGCTTATCGAGTGCAGAACGGCTCTCCGGCCGGTCAGTTCAGCAGAGCTGTCACCAATGAGTCCTGCACGGCCGACAGCCACCGATAAGTGGCGAAGATCGCTGTCTGCGCGCCGTCGGGATCGGTGTCGGGCGGCAGTTCGTAGTCGTCGTCGGTGATGTTCAACCGGACGCCCAGCGCGAGCCTGACATCGTTGAGCGTCGAGACCCAGGATTGGGCGGCGGCGGAATCGAGATGAACCGTTCCCCCGCCTCTGGGCAAGGTGTCGAGCAGGGCGATGGCGCACGCGTCCTTGCGGGCGATGAGATCCGGTTCGTGCAGCATGCGCAGGCCCGCAGCCAACTCGGTGTCCGAAGCATGGAAGTCCGGCAGCAACCGGGCCATGGCCGGGTCTGCCGGCGGCGTACTCGGCGCCATCGCCATTCCGGTCACCTTCGCCAGGGGATCCGCCGAAGACTCCGCCCGTCGACCGGCGAGCATCTGCCGTACCTGATCCACCAGATCGGAGACCAGAGTCGCCTCTTCGGGCTCGAAGACCGCGATGTAGCGGCCGAAGCGTTTGGTGAAGAGCCGCATCACTCGCCCCGCGCCACGGCTATTTGTCCTGCGCCATCGTGGCCCACAGCCCCGCCGTCTGCAATTTGAGGACGTCAGCCTCCATGGCGTCCCTGGTGCCGACCGAAACAGTGGCGCGTCCCTTGGAGTGCACGTCCAGCATGAGCGCTTCCGCTTTGGGCCGCGGATGGCCGAGCAACCTCTGGAAGACGTAGGTGACGTACGACATCAGGTTGACCGGATCGTTCCAGACGATCGTCACCCACGGGCTGTCGGCCACCGTGGAGCCCTCGACGCCGGCTGTTCTCTCCGTAGTGGGCGCACTGCTTGTCACCGGTCCAGTGTGGCACGCGCTGCCCGGCGAGCCTGCCTGGTCGGCCCCGGGACCACCGAGGCGAGCCGGAGAACGGGGTGGTCGACCCTTAGGGTGGGCGGATGAGAGCGCGCGATGTGCCCGGGAACCGGTCGGCCGGCACAGCGCTGCTGACCGATCAGTACGAACTCACCATGCTCCAGGCCGCGTTGGCCGATGGGAGTGCCGATCGAATCTGCACCTTCGAGGTCTTCGCCAGAAGGCTGCCCAACGGCCGCAGGTACGGAGTCGTGGCCGGCACGGAGCGAGTGCTGGACGCCGTTTCCGATTTCCGTTTCGATTCGGCGGCACTTGCGCACCTGGAGCCGATCCTGGACCGGCCGACCCTGGACCACCTGGCGAGTTGGTCGTTCGACGGCGACATCGACGGCTACCCGGAGGGCGAGCTCTTCTTTGCCCAGTCACCCGTGCTCACGGTGCGCGGGTCGTTCGCGTCGGCGGTCATCCTCGAGACGGTGATCCTGTCGATCCTCAACCACGACTGCGCGATCGCCGCCGCGGCCGCCAGAATGACCTCCGCCGCGGCCGGCCGGCCGTTGATCGAGATGGGGTCAAGGCGCACGCACGAACAGGCGGCGGTGGCCGCGGCCAGAGCCGCCTACATCGGCGGATTCACCGCTACGTCCAACCTCGCCGCCGGACAGCGGTACGGCATCCCGACGACCGGCACCGCGGCGCACGCGTTCACCCTGCTCCACGACAGCGAGGCGGACGCTTTCGCGGCCCAGGTCGCGGCGCTGGGTAAAGGGACCACGCTGCTGGTGGACACCTATGACATCACCCGCGGCATTGCGACCGCCATCGAGGTGGTCGGAACAGAACTGGGCGCGATCCGGATCGACTCCGGTGAACTCGGGGTGCTCGCCCGATCCGCCCGGGAGCAGCTCGATTCCCTCGGTGCGACCGGAACGAAGGTCGTGCTGTCCGGCGATCTCGACGAGTACGCCATCGCGTCTCTGCGTGCGGAGCCGGTCGACGTCTACGGCGTCGGAACCTCGCTGGTCACCGGATCCGGCGCGCCGACCGCGGGCATGGTCTACAAGATGGTCGAGGTCGACGGCCGCGCCGTCGCCAAGCGCAGCGAGAACAAGCAGTCCAACGGCGGGGCGAAGGGTGCGCTTCGTCGTCGTAGATCCACCGGCACCGTGACCGAAGAAATCGTCTACCAGTTGGCCGGACCGGCCCCCGAGGCTCAGGCCGGTGACCTTCGCCTGCAGATCCCGTTGATCCGGAACGGGAGTCCGGTTCCTGGGCTGCCCACCCTGCAGGACGCCCGGCGACGTCTGACGGATTCTTTGCTCAGTCTGCCGTGGGAGGGGCTGAAGCTGTCGCAGGGTGAGCCGGCAATTCCGACCAGCGTCCTTGCAGCCCATCTCAACTGATCTTGTGCCGAATGCGGAGAAGCTATTGACCACAACCGATTTCGATTCCACCACCGCGCTGATCGTGGTCGACATGCAGCACGACTTCGCCGACCCGAACGGTTCGCTGTACGTCCACGGTGGCGAATCGGTTCTGCCGGGCATCGTCGAGCAGATCGCCGGTACGGTGGCTGCCGGTGGTGTGGTCGTCTACACCCAGGACTGGCATCCGGAGCACACACCGCATTTCGCAGCGGACGGCGGACTGTGGCCGGTCCATTGCGTCATGGAGTCTCCGGGAGCCGAGTTCGTTCCCGGGTTGCCGCAGAACGGGCCAGTGGTGCGCAAGGGTTCGGGTCCGCAGGACGGGTACAGCGGTTTCTCGGTGCTCGATCTCGAAACCGGCGCGACGACCGGAACCGAACTTTCCACCATCCTCGACGAGAACGGCATCATGGCCATCACCGTGGTCGGGCTGGCCGGAGATTGGTGCGTCAAGGCAACCGCGATCGATGGCGTCGCACTGGGATACCGGACCACCGTCCCACTGGCCCTGACGAGGTTCGTCGAACTGCAGGCCGGCGACTCCGAAGCGGCGATCAGCGCGATGAGGGCGGCCGGAGTCACCGTCGTCTGAACTCAGCAATTGCAGGACGAGGGCGCCGATTCCCAATCGATGCCGGCAACAGCCGTGATCGTTCCTGGCGCGACCTCGGTGAAACCTGCGTCACGTACGGCCAGCAATCGGTTGTCCGACCAGGCGTCGCCGTTGTCAGCGACTGCTGCCGACAGTTCGCGCCACATTCGGTGGTCTGCGCGGTTCACCACAGCCGGGAGTTCGGCGGCTCTCCACCGCTCCAGGCGCGGCTGATCAGCAGTCAGCAGGGCGGCAGCGATCATGCCCGCGTGACCCGTCTGGGCCATCGCCTTGCCGAGCGTCATTCGCGGCTCCGGGGCCAACCAGATTCGCAGGACAGGTCCGGATGCCGGAGCAGGCGCCTCATCCGGCTCGACGTCGGTGCCGCCGACCTGTAGCTTGCCGACCCGCTTGTCCAGGTCCTCCACCCGACCGGGGACCAGCGCCCGGACCTCGGTGCCGCCATCGGTCAAGGTGATCCCGGGCAGATCAGCGGTCGCTTCCCATCCAGCACCCCTGCCCCGCCGGGTGACCTTCCGAATATGCCCGGCGCAATACGCCCGGACAGCATCGTTCCATTCACCGCCGGGTTCGGATCGGGGGTCCAGGCAGATGGCCGCACTGCTGCTTGCCGACAGCGCCAAGGCCCGGTGCCAGGACGGCGGCCGGTCCCGCTCCATGCGCACCAGCAACTGCAGCGCGCGAACGTCCTGCGCAGCTTCCACTCGGTCCTGCAGCACCTGCTCGCCGTCGAGCCCGAGCCAATGGGCATATCTGGCGCGAAGCGGCGCGAGCACCTCACCAACCATCGATCTCCTCCAGACTCATTGGCAGCCAGGAAGTTCGGGCCGGGCTTTGCCGACCCGGACCATCGGGCCGAAGGGCAGCGAAGGGGTGGTGCGAAGCCGACGCTGACCAATCAGACCAGCGGGACGCGGCGAAGTTGGCCGTCCGCAGCATCCGCGTCCTCCACCTCGTCGCGGGTGATTCCCAGGATGAACAGCACCGGATCCAGGAACGGCTGGTTGAGCGCCGTATCGGCCGCATCGGCGACGACGGGCTTTGCATTGAAGGCGATACCCAGGCCGGCTGCGCC
>JBPCPG010000390.1:0-3476 GCA_050999445.1 Nakamurella sp.
TGGTCGAGGTCGCCGCCCGAGAGCTGCTGGGCACCAGCGTGGGAGTCGCCTCGGTCGCGACGGCATTTCCATCCGGCAGGTCGTCCTTGGCGGTCAAATTGTCCGACACCCGCCTGGCCATCGACGCCGGTGCGACCGAGGTCGACATGGTCATCGACCGGGGGGCCTTTCTGATCGGCAACTACGGCAAGGTGTTCGACGAGATCCAGGCCATCAAGGCCGAATGCGGAGCTACCCGTCTCAAGGTCATCCTCGAGACGGGCGAGCTCGCCACTTACGACAATGTCCGCAGAGCATCGGTTCTGGCGCTGTTGGCCGGCGCCGATTTCATCAAGACCTCCACCGGCAAGATCGCACCGGCCGCCACTTTGCCGGTCATTCACGTGATGCTGCAAGCGGTCCGCGACTGGTACGACCTGACGGGTGAGCGCCGCGCGGTCAAGGCCGCCGGTGGCATCCGCAACACCAAGGACGCCCTGCGATACCTGGTAGCGGTGCGCGAGGTCGCGGGTCCGGACTGGCTGGATCCTCATCTGTTCCGCTTCGGCGCGTCCTCGCTGTTGAACGACCTGCTGATGCAACGACGCACCCAGACGGACGGCCACTATTCCGGCCCCAATTATGTGACGGTGGACTAGATGTCGCTGCAGAGAATCGATCCGCACTCCCCCGGTTTGCGAGGCGCGCCCGATTGGGACTACGCGCCGGCGCCCGAGTCCGCGGCGATCGGCCGGATTCGGAACCGCTATCAGATGTTCGTCGGTGGCAGCTTCGTCGACGGCAACGGTGACGATCTCCAGACGTTGAATCCCGGCACTGCGGAACATCTCGCGGTGGTGTCCACTGCGTCCGCCGTCGACGTCGACGACGCCGTCGGTCATGCGCGCAGAGCATATGACGGCGTCTGGTCCCGCATGTCCGGCGCCGAACGTGGAAAGTACCTGTTCCGAATTGCCCGCGGAATCGCGGAGCGAGCAAGGGAACTGGCAGTGGTCGAGACATTGGACAACGGGAAGCCCATCAAGGAATCCCGCGACGTCGACGTGCCCACGGCGGCAGCGCATTTCTTCTACCATGCCGGCTGGGCCGACAAATTGGGTTACGCCGGCTATGGGCCGAGCCCCAAGTCGCTCGGCGTGGTCGGGCAGGTCATCCCGTGGAATTTCCCGTTGCTGATGGCGGCCTGGAAGATCGCTCCGGCGCTGGCCGCCGGCAACACCGTGGTGATCAAACCCGCTGAGACAACACCGTTGTCGATCCTGGTACTGGCCGAGATACTGGCCGATGCCGATCTACCGGCCGGGGTGGTGAACATTCTGCCGGGCGACGGCGACATCGGTCGCGCCTTGGTCAACCATTCCGGAATCGACAAGGTGGCCTTCACCGGTTCCACCGAGGTCGGCAAACAAATCCAGGCCTCGCTCGCCGGCACCGGCCGGAAGCTGACGCTGGAACTTGGCGGAAAGGCGGCCAACATCGTCTTCGACGATGCGCCGATCGATCAGGCCGTCGAGGGCATCGTCAACGGCATCTTCTTCAACCAGGGTCATGTCTGTTGCGCCGGATCGCGGCTGCTGGTCCAGGAGTCGGTCGCCGAGGAAGTCATCGCCAAGCTGCAGCAACGTATCTCGACCCTGCGGCTGGGAGATCCGATGGACAAGAATACTGACATCGGTGCGATCAACTCCGCGGAGCAGTTGGCTCGGGTCACGGAACTCTCCGCCACCGGCGAGGACGAGGGCGCCCTTCGCTGGACCTCGCCGTGTCCGGTACCGGATCGCGGTTACTTCTTCCCACCAACTGTTTTTACCTCCGTCTCGCAATCGATGCGGATCGCCAGGGCTGAGATCTTCGGTCCCGTCCTGTCCGTCCTGACGTTCCGAACGCCGGACGAGGCGCTCGCCAAGGCGAACAACACCCCGTACGGCCTGTCGGCCGGCGTCTGGACCGAGAAGGGTTCACGCATCCTCGGTATGGCATCGGCGTTGCGGGCAGGTGTGGTGTGGGCGAACACCTTCAACCGGTTCGATCCCACCGCGGCGTTCGGCGGTTACAAGGAATCCGGATTCGGCCGCGAAGGCGGCCGCTCCGGGCTGGCTGCGTATCTGGATACCGACGACGAGGGAGCATTCTGATGTCGGACGAAGAACGGCTGGCGATCGCCAAGACCTACAAGTTGTTCATCGGTGGCGCCTTTCCACGTTCGGAGTCCGGCCGCACCTATCAGGTGACGGACGCGGACGGGCAGTTCCTGGCCAATGCCGCCCGCGGTTCGAGAAAGGATGCCAGGGACGCAGTCTCCGCTGCGCGCAAGGCTTTCGGCGGCTGGGCCGGAACGACCGCCTACAACCGCGGGCAGGTGATCTACCGGGTTGCCGAAATGCTGGAGGGACGCCGTGCGCAATTCGTCGAACTACTGGAATCCGCCGGAGAGAAGCATCCCGGACGATCGATCGACGCCGCGATCGACCGAATCGTGCACTACGCCGGCTGGACGGACAAGTTGGCGGCCGTGTTCGGCGGCGCCAATCCGGTGGCGGGCCCATTCTTCTCGTTCTCGACGCCGGAGCCGACCGGCGTGGTCGCGGGGCTCGCGCCGCAACAGGACTCCCTACTGGGCCTGATTTCCGTCATCGCCCCGATCATCACCTCGGGCAATTCCGTCGTCGTCATCGCGTCGAAGGACCACCCGCTGGCCGCGGTTGCGTTGGCGGAAGTACTCGCCACCTCTGACCTGCCGGGCGGAGTGGTGAACATCCTGACCGGTGACCCCGCGGAGATTGCCCCGCACCTCGCTGCGCACGGTGACGTGAACGCGTTGGACCTGACCGGCGCCACCGGTGAGCTCCGGACCTCCCTGGCACGCGCCGCCGCGGGAACCGTCAAGCGGGTTTTCGCCCCGAACACGACTGACTTCGCCAAGGCTCCCGGGACCGCCCGGCTGCGTGCCTTTCTCGAGACCAAGACCGTGTGGCATCCGACCGGCGCGGTGTCACTGGCCGGTGGAAGCGGCTACTGATCCTGCGTCCCGCCACCGGCCGCACCCCGGCGGTGGCCGCTCAACCCGCTGAGACGATGCCCTGACGAAGTTGCCATGTCGGAAGTGGCCGCAGTGGAAGCTGCCGGGTAGAAAACCGGCACTCCGGAGGTTGCTGCGTTGGGGCCTGCTGCACTGGTGGCGATGGCCGTGCTGCCGGCGGTGGGTGAACTCGCTTCGGAACCCCGGCGCCGAGGTGGCTGTTGACGCGTACCCGGCCAGCAGCCCTGCGGCCCCAAGAAGCGTAAGCACACTTTGAGCGCGATTCACTGAATTCCCCCATTGTCTCGATTGGTCATCGTATTGATTGGACATCGTGCGGTGGTGTATTGATTGGTCATTGTGTTGATCAATCGGTGTCATGACTGGACATGGTGTCGAATGGACATCGTGATGAGTTGATTGATGTCGATTGGTCGCCGCTGCGCCCCGCTGCCCG
>JBPCPG010000397.1:0-5504 GCA_050999445.1 Nakamurella sp.
CCCTCTTGTTGGTCGCCTCCCTCTCCCCGTCTTTCTCCCCCCCCTCCCCCCCCCCCCCCCCCCCCCCCCCAAGCCGGCTCTTCCACCAGCACGTCGACGCATGGCAGAGCAGCCATCTGGGGATTGGTTGTTCAGCCACACCACACCCAGAAGGAGGCTCGAATGACGTTGTCCCATCCATCGGCACCAGAGACAGAAATCAGTTCCGGACATGGCCGCCGGCCCTCGCGGTTGGTCAAACGGTTGTTGGTCCTTGCGGTTGCCGCCGTGACGGTTTCCGCCCTGAGCACAGGAGCGGTATCCGCGGCGCAAGCGCCTTCCCACCCCTTTCCGATACCCGGCCATCTGACCGACCCGCCGAATTTCGGTGCCAACGTCAAGATCTTCGACCCGAGCATGCCGACGGCGCAGATTCAGGCCACCGTCGACGCGATCGCCGCTGCGCAGGTCGACAACGAGATGGGCACGCAGCGATATGCGCTCCTGTTCAAGCCGGGGACCTATGGCACCGCGGCGCAGCCGCTGGTCTTCCAGGTCGGTTATTACACCGAGGTGGCCGGCTTGGGGCAGTCGCCCCGCGACGTGACGATCAACGGCAAAATTGATGTCTACAACCGCTGCTTATCTCCCGGTGCGGACAATACGAAGCCGGACACCGGAAAAAACTGCATTGCGTTGGACAACTTCTGGCGGTCACTCTCGAATTTGACCATCAACGCTATGGGCACTCTCAAGGGTGCAGACGGCTGCCACGGCGGTAATGAATTCTGGGCCGTGTCACAGGCCGCTCCAATGCGCCGGGTCAACGTGAACGGCACCACGACGTTCATGGACTATTGCGGCGATGTCAACTACGCGAGCGGCGGTTTCCTCGCAGATTCCGCGCTCAACGGCGGCGCTGTCAACGGATCGCAGCAGCAGTTCCTGGTGCGCAACAGCGTTCTGGGCGGCAGCGGGTGGTCGAACGGCGTCTGGAACCAGGTCTTCGCCGGCACCACCGGCGCCCCGGCTGAGACATTCCCCAAGCCGGATCCGTACACGGTTCTGCCTGCCAATCCGGCCAGTAGGGAAAAGCCCTATCTCTATCTGTCCGCAGCGAACCGGTGGAACGTATTCGTACCGGCCGCAAAGACCAACTCTGCCGGAACCACCTGGGCGAACGGGCAGACGCCCGGGCGATCGATCTCCCTCAACGATTTCTTCCTGGCCAGACCGACCGACTCCGTCCAGACCATCAACAGCCAACTGGCTCGTGGCAAGAACCTCATCTTCACGCCTGGCGTCTACAACATCGGCAGGAGCATCAAGGTCAAGCGTGCCGACACGGTCGTGCTCGGCCTTGGTATCGCCACCCTCACTGCGGTCAATGGCGCTGTGCCGCTGACCGTTGCCGACGTCCCCGGAGTGGACATCGCCGGCATCATGATCGACGCCGGGACGGTCAACTCTCCGGCCCTGCTCGAGATCGGTACTCGCCGGACGAGCCACGACGACGACGACGGCCATGGCCATGGCCGTAGTCACGAGCACTCCGACTCGTCCGATCCCACCGGCGTCCAGGACGTGTTCTTCCGCGTCGGTGGACCGCACGTCGGCAAGGCCAGCGCGAGCCTCGTGGTGAACAGCGACAATGTGATCCTCGATGACATCTGGGCCTGGCGTGCCGATCACGGCACCGGGGTCGGCTGGACGGTCAATACCGCTGATACCGGCGTGATCGTCAACGGTGACAACGTCACTGCGACCGGCCTTTTCGTCGAGCATTTCCAGAAGTACAACGTCATCTGGAACGGCGAGAACGGAAAGACGATCTTCTTCCAGAACGAGTTGCCGTACGACGCGCCGAACCAGGCCGCGTGGCAGCACGACGGGGTGCTGGGCTGGGCCGCCTACAAGGTGGCCAACTCGGTGAAGACCCATGAACTATGGGGTGGTGGCAGCTACATCTACACCAACGTCGATCCGACTCTTCATGCCACCCGCGGCTTCGAGGTACCCGTGACCCCTGGTGTGAAGATGCATCACCTATTGACGGTAGAACTCGGTGCCGGCACCTTGGATCACGTCATCAACGACACTGGGGCTCCGGTCACCAGTGCGGCGGTCGGCACCCCGAGCTTCGTGGTCAGCTTCCCGTAATGCTCGGGTAGTTCTTCGTTGCCAACAACTCTGGCCCGCACCGCTCGCGCGTTGCGGGCCAGAGTCGTGAAACGTCGTGCGTCCGACCTCAGTGCACTTCAGGGCCCGGCATTGATCACGTCGGCGACCGGCCGGTTGAAATGTCAGTTCGGCCGCGGTCAGATCTGAGCGGGTTCCTCTGCCGGCTTCTCGTGAGTCACCACGCCGCCCGGGTGGAATAGGGATGCCACCAGCGATATTCCGAGCACGATGGCCATTCCGATCAGAACGGCGCGCGTTGCGACCGCGAAGTCGGCCGGAATTGCCGCCTGAATTTTCGCCGCGATCGCAGAGGAAGCCCCTCCTGGCGCGGAACCGCCGGTGCCGCCGGTGCTGCTGCTCGCCGCAGCCGAGGCGGCTTTCGCCGCCTGGTCGGCGGGGATGCCGGCCGCAGTGAACGTGTTGGTCAGTCGGTTGGCGAACACATTGCCGAGCAACGTGCCGAGCACGGCAAGACCCAACGCCGACCCGTAGTTGCGGACAGTCTGTGAGATGCCGGTGACCTCGCCGTAGGAGGCGCCGATCGCCCGGTTGACCGCGTCGGTGCTGGCAGGTCCGAGGAGCAGGCCGATGCCGGCGCCGGCCAGCACGATCGCGTACCACTGGGCGCCGAGGCTCAGATCGGTGAGTTTGACAGCCCACAGCAAAAAGCCGATGGCTCCGATCAGGGACCCCGCGACAATGGGTAGCTTCGCGCCGCGGCTGTCCAGTAGGCGACCACCAACCTGCGCTGCCGGCGCGAATCCCGCGAAGAACACCAGTAGGTAGAGGCCGGCGCTGGTCGCGTCGTAACGCAGGGACACCTGGGAATAAACACTGGCGAAGAAGAACACCGGAACGAAGGCGATCATCGAGAAGAAGAGGACGACATTATCGACGAGGAACGCTCTGTCGTTGAAAATCCTCACCTTGATGAGCGGATACTTCGTCCGCAGTTGCACCCTTACGAAGACTGCGATGACGACCAGCCCACCAACGATGCACAACCAGGTGCGAACGTCGGACCAACCCCACGTCTCTGCCTGTTCGAACCCGAAAACGCTCAAACCCATTCCGGCGGCCGCCAGCACCGCTCCGAGCAGATCGATGGGCTCCCGCCGACCGGACGTCTTGATGTGCGCCATCACGGCGAGCACGATAGCCAGAACCGCAATCGGAACATTGATCCAGAAGATTGCCCGCCACGTCCACTGGGTGAGGTAGCCACCTGCGATCGGACCGACTGCGGTCAGGCCGCCGCTGACACCGAAGAAGATGGCGAGCGCTTTGCCCCGCTCGCGAATCGGGAACGAGGACACCACGACGGCCAGGGCCGCCGGAATCATCAGCGCGGCCGACAAGCCCTGCAGAACTCGGAAGAAGATGATCCACGCCTCTGCGAGCGAGCCCTTGGGCGTCGCGCCGCACAGCGCCGAGGCGCCGGCGAACCCGGTGATTCCGATCAGCACCATGCGCTTGGATCCGATGACGTCGGCCAATCGGCCTCCGAACGCGAAACCTGCTGCGAGAGCCAGGATGTACCCGTTCACGACCCATTGCACGCCGCTCCTGGACAGCACCAGCTCCTCCTGGATCCGCGGAGTCGCGATCGAAACGATCGTCTGATCGATGAAGGTCATGGCGACCGCGAACAGCATCGCGATCAATGCCAGGTACCTGGCTTTGGAAGGGGTTTCCTCTGGTGTCGTGGTCACGATGGATCATCCTTGCAGGAGTCGCGGAGCTGCGCGCAGCCGGGCAGGCATCGCTGCCGGACGACGCCTGGCCGCAGTATTGGAAGCGAGGTGGTGCCGGCGAATCACGCCGACGACGCCATCGATGATGCTTTCCGCACGCGGGGAACCCAATTTGGTGAAGGGAGTCAAGTACGACTCGTCGTTCTTTTCTCGGGCAAACCTCAACGAATTGAGGGCCAGAAAACCCGCCGCCGGAGATTGAGCACCGCGTAGTCATTATATTTCACGCACCGAAAGGTGTGGTCAAGATGAATGATCCGCTGGGCCATGACGATGCGGGCGGCTATTGGATGAAGATACCGTGATCTATTGCCGAAGTCGCATGGGAAGCGTTACCGCACGGATTGGCGTGGGGGTGGTGCTGTGGTTCGAATCCCGGCGCCGTCACCGAGGCAGCCACGCGTGAGCCAGACCGACAAATTCCTCCAGTTGGCGATGCCCCTCGTGGCTGCTGTGCCCGAATCGGGCGTCGACGAATATCCGGCGCGCCAATCAGGGAAGTGGCCGGTTGAGCGCCATCGCGGCGTCGCGGACGGCGGGATGGTCCAACGCAACGTCGTCGACGAGCTCCACGTCGGGCCTCTCCCAGCTGGCGAGGATGTCCCAGCTCGGTCGGTGGAAGGGCCACCACTTCACAGCCTGCCATCGGCGTCGGCCCGGTTCGAGCCAGTCCCGTTCACACCAGATCCGATGCCCCCAGGCCCGTGTCGCTGGAAGGTTGCATACCACAACCTGCGTCGGGCGCATCGGCCGCGCGACCAGCTCAGCGGGATCATCAAGGTCGAGCAACCTCAGGTCGTCAGGAAGGCGATAGGTACCGAGTGCTCGTCGGGCCCCAGGCAAAACAGGAAATGCGAACATCGAGTTCCCCGAGGTTGCCGAACACTTCCCCTACCGCCGGTCGGCTGGGCGGCGACGTACCAGGCGAAGCAGTCGGGGTGATCGATCCGCCAACCACGCTGCGGGCGATGTTCCTACTCCGGGTGACCTGGCTCCCCGCTGGCGGCGGTGGGTAGATACGGAAGGATTCGGTAGACCAGCACGGTTCAGGCCGCTCCACCCCACGCCCCGGAGTCCAACGCTGCTAGGACGGGTCCCGGGCCGCGCAGAGCGAGCACATCGATCGGACGGGCACCGTCGAGATGAGCGTTCGCACTGCTCATCCAGGTGGTTGCCTGTTGACCGTCGGCCTGGATGCCGCCCAAATCGCCACTGGCGTGCCGACGAGCAGAAGGGTCGGTCGGCACGATGAAGACGAATGATCGGGCAGGAACGGCACGACGAACTGGCTCCGACGTGAGACCTGCTCGGGTCTGATTGCCGGCCGCCGCTACGGACGGTGACAGCGCGGTCGGTAGCCGTCCTATGAGACGGCCCCCGCAGGCGTGCTGGACAAGATTGCATGGTCACCGTTTGGCCATCCCCTAGCGCTTCACGTGAGCCATACCATACATGTAAACTACATGCATGGTTGCTCTGCAGATCCGAGAAGTCCCTGACGACATCCGCCAGGCGCTGGCGGACAGGGCTGCCGCTCGCGGCCAATCCCTTCAGTCGTTCCTGCTGAGTCTGGTCACCGCGGAAGCGCGC
>JBPCPG010000065.1:0-5479 GCA_050999445.1 Nakamurella sp.
TGATGTTGCGCCGGCTTGCGGCGTTCGACGTGCTGACCGTGGTCGGCCGGATCGGCGGCATCTTCGCGGCCAAGGTGCTGGTGCCTGGCCTGGAGGTGGAAACGATGTCATACCTCCGCATCGGAGGACGTGTGCTCGTGCGTCTACTGGAGCGCGGAAGTCCGCTCGTCGGCCTTGGCCCACCGGATCGGCCCAGCAGGCTGCCTGTCCGCCTCACCGATGACGCGCTCGATGCCATCGGTGGGGCCGCCTGGCTCGACCGCGACCTGGTCGAGTCGACGGTCGGTGAGCTCTACCCGCTGTATCGCGAGCCGCGACGACACGCGGTCGGCCGGCTGGTCTGATAGCGCGATGCAGCAAAACATTTCACCAATCGCCTGCTCACCCAACCGAGGCCGATTGAACCGCCTCGATGTGGAGCGCTGGTTCGATCGTTCGTGCGAGAGAACCGGAGAGGGCGCGAGTAGCCAGGTTCGCGCTGACGGGCCAGCACGGGCGGCGCCAGAACCCGTAGTTTGAGATGTTCTAGGGTAACGATGTGAAAACCGCGGACGGGTTCGGTGTGTCGGAAAAGGGGCCGGCTGTTCGGCGGGAGCTGGTTCGCAAACGGATCGTTGCCGAGGGTTTCGCCCGCTTGGATGACCTAGCTAGGTCGTTCGAGGTCAGTTTGATGACGATCCACCGGGACGTCGATGCCTTGGAGGCCGAGGGGTGGCTGGTGAAAAGCCGAGGGGGCGCCACAGCCAATCCGTCAGCCGTGGTGGACGGTGGGGTGCGGGAGCGATCGTTTGCGATGAGGGCGGAGAAGGCCGCGATTACCGGGTTGGCTGCTTCGCTGCTGACGCATGGGCAGACTGTCTTCCTCGATGACAGCACGACCGTGCTGGGTCTGGTTCCATATCTGGCGGCGTGGACACCGATGACGGTCGCTACGAACTTCTTGCCGGTGATCTCGGCGTTGCAGGACACCGCTGGAATCGAGATCCAGCTGCTGGGTGGGCAGTATTACCCGCGGCAGGAGGCCTGCCAGGGGCGGCAGACGGTGGAAGCTATTCGTCAGTTGCACGCCGACGTGTTCTTCATGTCGACGACGGCGATCCTGACCGGTACGTGCCTGCACCGGTCGGAGAACACGATCGTGGTGCGGCAGGCCTTCATGGCGCAGGCGACGCGGCGGGTGTTGTTGGTGGATCACGCCAAGTTCGGTCGATCTGCTTCTCATCTGTTGTGTGGGGTCGATGCTTTCGACACGGTGATCACCGATGCGGGCGTCGACCCCAAGGACCTGGCCGACCTGCACGCGCGTTGCTCGGACGTGCGGGTCGCTCGCGTGCCCGGTGCCTCCCAGGTGTAGAACGCGGGGCGGCCGCCTCTGGGGCGGCTGCGGTGTGAGACCTCGTCGAAAGTAACCCCTGGCGACGGGTGTTGCCGGGGCAATTCGCCGTCTCCGGGCTGCAGTCTGACGACTGTCACACCGAGTCCGATTGTCACAGGTTGATCTCGAACCCTTGTGCGGTGTCTCAGGATGTGTGTTAATTCTGTCAGGCCGATTGAGGTTTTGACTGCTTTCCAATGTTGCCGAGCCCCGCGAGGAGTGTGCGATGTCCACCCTGGTTGCCGGTCGGACTCAGCCGGCCTTCTGCGGCGTCGACGTCGGAACCCAGGGTGTCCGTTCAGTCGTGGTTACCGCTGATGGGCAACGCGTTGGCAGCGGGAGTGCCGCCCTGGCACCGGGTGATCGGGCGGCTGGTCGGCATGAGCAGCGCCCCGACGACTGGTGGGCGGCGCTGGTGTCGGCCGTCCGGGCGGCTGTCACCGAAGCTGGTGCCGAATTCGATATTGTCTGTCTCGCTGTGGATGCCACGTCTGGAACCGTGCTGGTAGAAGGCGTCGACGGGACTGCCCGCGGCCCGGGGTTGATGTACGACGACGCTCGCGCGTCCGAGCAGGCGAACCGGGCTCAACGGGTCGGCGCCCAGTTGTGGGATGTGCTGGGTTACCGGATGCAGACGTCTTGGGCGCTGCCCAAGATCATGTGGCTGCTCCAGGAAGGCGCAGTCGGTGCGGGGGACCGGGTGGTGCATCAGTCCGATCATCTGCTGCGCCGTCTCACCGGGTCACCGGTGCCAACTGACTCTTCACATGCGCTCAAGACCGGAGTCGATCTTCGTGATATTTCCTGGCCTGATGAGATCTTTGATGAGCTGGGGGTAAATGCGGCACTGCTGCCGCCGGTGGTGCTTCCGGGGACAGACATCGGTCAGGTCGGTGCCGGCGGGGCGGCGGCCACAGGTCTGCGAGTTGGTACCAGGGTGCGGGCTGGAATGACCGACGGTTGCGCTGCGCAGATCGCAACGGGAGCCCTGCATCCGGGAAGCTGGAGCAGTGCTCTTGGCACCACCTTGGTGATCAAGGGGTCGACGACAGATTTGATCCGGGATCCGCGCGGCGCGGTGTATTCGCATCGGAACCCCGACGGAGGGTGGCTGCCCGGAGGTGCGTCCAGCAGCGGCGCCGGCGTTATCAGCAAAGAGTTCCCGGGCGCTGACGCCGCCGCGTTGCAGATGCTCACCGACCGGGCGCGGTCCAGTGGTGCGGTGACCGGTGTGACGTACGCCCTGGCCGGCGCAGGCGAACGGTTCCCGTTCGTTGCAGCGCAGGCTCGTGGGTTCTTGGCCGCCGACGCCGTTGACGAGGCACAGAGGTTCGCCGCCTTGTGCCAGTCGATCGCCTACATCGAGCGGCTGTCCTACGACGTCCTGGCAGTGTTGGGAGCGGACGTAAGTGGCCCGGTCGCGCTCACCGGAGGAGCGACGGCCAACTCCTGGTGGAATCAGCTGCGCACCGACATTCTCGGTCGGCCTACGTCGATTCCGAAATCTGCCGAGGCAGCCAATGGTATGGCGGTGATCGCGGCAGCGCCTCGTGGTCAGCTCGCCTCAACTGCCGAACGCATGGTGGGGATCGGTGCCAGATACACACCGGACCCGGCTCGCGGGCAACAGCTGTGGCCTGGCTATGAGCGGCTGCTCGATGAACTGGTGGATCGGCATTGGCTCGATTCCGACTTGGCCGCCAAGGCGCTGACCGGCGCGGTGCGGTCCCCTTGAACTCCTCGACGAGCGCTGAGCACATCGTGCAGGCAACCAAAGTGCCTTCCGGCAGCGTCCGGTTGGCGCTGGCTCGGCACGGAGAAACCGTGTGGCACAGCGACAATCGGTATGCGGGCGGCAGCAGCGATATCGACCTCACCCCGAAGGGGCGACATCAGGCGCAGGCGCTTGCACGATGGTGCGTGGAGTTCGCGCCGGACGCCGTCATCAGTTCCCCGGTGCGCCGCGCCGTGGAAACAGCCGCGCCCAGCGCCGCCGCAGCCGGGGTCCCGCTGCAGATCGTGGAGGGCTTGCGAGAGGTCGGCTTCGGGTTGGCGGAGGGGCGGACCATCGATGAGCTGATCAGCCTCGACGGGGCCATGGTGGACCGATTCCGGACCGACCCGGTGGCACATCCCTTTCCCGGGGCCGAACCCCCGGAGCAGGCCGCGGACCGGGCAGCAGATGCGTTGAGGTTGCTCGCGGAACAGTTCGACGGAGCGAAGATCCTCGTCGTTGCGCACAACACGCTGCTGCGCCTGGCCATCTGCCGGCTCCTTGGCCTACCCGTGTCGCGGTACCGCGACATCTTCCCCCGTCTGGACAACGGCGCGATCAGCGAAATGGCGGTGCCTGCGGACCGCAACCGCATCAGCTCGCTGCTCTCGCTCAATGTGCACGTGAAAGGAGGGACGGACGGCGTCCACTGAAAGCTCCGCATCACTGGCGGTGGCACCGCTACTCGCACAACGCCCTATCGCTGCTCCACGGTGTTCACCGTCCGAGCCCACACCACCTGCATCCCCCGATCCACCGGTTCGGGCAACCAATCTCGATTCTTTTCACCAAATGAAGGAGTGTTGATGAAGTCAACTGTAAGGAAGAGCGTCACGGTTTCGGTCGCCGCCGCCGCCATGGTGCTGAGCCTGGCCGCCTGCTCCAGCAGCAGCACCGCCGCCGGGTCCAGTGGCACCAGTTCCAGCAGCAGCAGTGCTGCTGCGGGGGTCACCACCGCATCCAGCAGCGGCGCGGCCGGCGCTGGTGCGGCCACCTCCAGCGGCTCGGCGATGCCCAGCGGTTCGGCGATGTCGAGCGGTTCGGCGATGTCGAGCGGTTCGGCGATGTCGAGCGGTTCGGCGATGCCCAGCGGTTCGGCGATGCCCAGCGGTTCGGCAATGACCTCGGGTTCCGCCGCGTCCGGCAGTGCCGGCCCGGTGAGCGCCTCGACGGGGAAGGTCGCGTTCCTGATGCCCGATGAGGCGTCCACCCGTTACGAGCAGCACGACCACCCAGGTTTCGTCGCCCAGATGTCCAAGAGCTGCCCCGCGTGCACCGTTCTGTACAACAACGCCAATGCTGATGCCTCCAAGCAGCAGCAGCAGTTCAACTCCGCGCTGGTGCAGGGAGCCAAGGTCATCGTGCTCGACCCGGTCGACTCCTCCGCGGCTGCCTCCCTGGTGCAGGAGGCGCATAGCAAAGGCGTCAAGGTCATCGCGTACGACCGGCCGATTCCCTCGGCGCAGGCCGACTTCTACGTCTCCTACGACAACGAGAAGATCGGCACGGTCATTGCTCAGTCGCTGGTCGCCAAGCTGAAGTCGGGCACCATCCCGGCCGGTGCGGGAATTCTGGAAGTCAACGGCTCCCCCACCGATGCAGCCGCAGGTTTGATCAAGAAGGGCATCCACGCCGGGCTCGCCGGCAGTGGCATCAGCACGCTCGCCGAATATGACACGCCCGACTGGGACCCGGCGAAGGCCCAAACATGGGTCAGTGGACAGGTTTCCCGATTCGGCTCCAAGATCGTCGGAGTGGTGGCCGCGAATGACGGCACCGGCGGCGGCGCCATCGCCGCGTTCAAAGCGGCTGGAACCAACCCGGTTCCGCCGGTCACCGGTAACGACGCAACCTTGGCCGGCCTGCAGTTGATCATCGCCGGTGACCAGTACAACACCATCTCCAAGCCAAGCGAGATCGTCGCCGCAGCCGCCGCGAAGGTCGCCGTGGCGCTGCTTGACGGCAAGACCCCCACCGCAACGACAACCCTGTACGGGGCCCCGTCGCAGTTGTTCGTCCCCGCTGTCATCACCACACAGAACCTGAAGGCGGAGATCGTCACCAAGGGCATCACCAAGGCCGCCGACATCTGCACCTCCACCTACGCCGCTGCCTGTAGCAAGCTGGGCATCTCCTAGGGAGCCTGGGCTTCGGCGAACTCGGCCTGGGGGGGGGGGGGCGAAAACACCCAAACAACACCCCCCCCCCCCCCCCCCCCCCCCCCCACCCCTGCCCCCGACTCACACCCCTGATGAACATTTCTCAAGAAAGGAACATCCTCATGTCAACGGCGATCACCGCGGATCCACCGCAGACGCGGGACACTGTGC
>JBPCPG010000108.1:0-13477 GCA_050999445.1 Nakamurella sp.
GCGGACGTCAGCGGTCGTCGCCGCTGCCGGTGAGCGTGCCGCGCTGCTGTCGGCTGCTGAGTTTCGTGATATTCGATTCAGCAATGGCGTTCAGCGAGATGCCCAGGTCGTCCGCAAGGACGGCTACATACCACAGGACATCCCCGAGCTCTTTGGCGATATTTTTCTTGTCCAGGGCGGCGATATCTGCGTCCTGGTCGCGGATCCATTTCTTGAAGATTGCCAGCACCTCACCGGCCTCGTCTCCTATTCCCAGCACCTGCTGCATGAGTTCCTTGAGCGGGTCATCATTGGACAGATTCGTTCTGATGGCCTGGCGCTGGTATTCGTCGAAGTCCATGGTGCTCATCCCGTCGCATCGGTCATTTCCGGTAGTCGTCACCGAGAATCAGTCGGCCGACGCAATTGCCTCGCACGATTGAGTACGGTGTCGAGCATCTCGGGCGTCAGCCTGCCGGTGAACGTGTTCTGCTGGCTGACGTGGTAGCAACCCAGCAAGGTCAGCGCGGCGCCGTTCGGACCTGATACGGCAATTTCCACGCCGTGCCCGAACTTCGGCCGCGGTCTCGGCAGGCTCCAACCCTGCCGGTCGAGCCCGGCCAGAAGTGCCTGCCAACCGAAGGCACCCAGAACCACGGCAACCTGCACGGTGGGAGCCAGCAGTTCCAGCTCGCGACCCAGGTAGGGCGCGCAGTTGTCGCGTTCACCCGGAGTCGGCTTGTTGTCGGGCGGCGCGCAATGCACCGGGGCGGTCAGGCGTGCACCGATGAGCCGCGTCCCGTCACCGACCGCCACCGAGTGAGGCTGCGACGCCAGGCCGGCGCGGTGAAGCGCGGCGAACAGCACGTCGCCGCTCCGATCACCGGTGAACATCCGACCGGTACGGTTGCCACCGTGGGCCGCCGGCGCCAGCCCGACGACCAGCAACCAGGCCTGGTCATCTCCGAAGCTGGGAACGGGTCGTCCCCAATACGTCTCGTCCCGAAATGCCGCGCGCTTCTGGGCGGCGACGAGCTCCCGCCACGTCACCAGCCGCGGGCAGGCCCGGCAGTCGGCGACCAGCAGATCCAACTCGCCGAGCGTTCGGGCTCGCGCCGCCGGCACCTGCGCAGGGTTCGGCCCGGTCATCTGCGCACGATTGCTTGGAACACCTTCACCATTCCCGCCATTCGACCGCGTGACTGTCGATTTCAGGCCACCCCAGCATGCTATCTGCGTCGCACGCAGGGATTCGGACCACTTGATCGGGTGGACAGCGGGGTGACGAAGGTGGCCCGTGGTGCTCGCTCAGAACGCTGCCTCGGGAACCTCCATCAACGATTCGTCGGCGGTCTCGACGATGGCCCTGCGTGCGGTCAACTCCGGCAGTACATTGCGCGAGAACCAATGTGCCACAGCCAATTTACCAGTGTAGAAAGCAACATCTCCGGCAGTGGCGCCACTGTCGAGAGCGGCTTGGGCGACCACTGCCTGCCTGATCAACAGATACCCGATCAACAGATCCCCTGCGCTCATCAGTAGCGATACTGCGTGCTCCCCGATCTTGTAGAGGCTGGACCTGTCCTGGGCAGCGGCCAGGGCGTAGCCCACCAGTGCGCCCACCATGCCCTGGAAGTCGGCCAGGGCCGAACCCAGAAGCGCCAGTTCCTCCTTGTGTCGGCTGCCCTGGACGCCTTGCGAGCTCAGGAACTCACCGATTTCGGCGGCGATCACCCCCAGCGCGGCACCGTCGTCCCGAACGATCTTGCGGAAGAAGAAGTCCTGCGCCTGGATGGCGGTGGTGCCCTCGTAGAGGGTGTCGATCTTCGCGTCGCGGATGTATTGCTCGATGGGGTAGTCCTGGGTGTAGCCGGAGCCGCCGAACACCTGCAACGACAGCGCAAGGTTCTCGTACGCCCGCTCGGAGCCGACCCCTTTGACGATCGGCAGCAGCAGATCGTTGACGCGCTTGGCCAGGCCGAGATCGATTCCGTTCTCGGTAACTCCGGCGGCGATCCGGTCCTGCCAGCTCCCGGTGTAGAGATAGGTGGCGCGAAGGCCCTCGGCATACGCCTTCTGCTTCAGCAGGATCCGTCGGACGTCGGCGTGCTGGATGATCGGGACCCGAGGCGCGGCCTTGTCTGCTGCGCGACTCAGGTCGGCGCCCTGCACTCGTTGTTTGGCGTAGTCGAGGGCGTTCAGATAACCGGTCGAGAGCGTGGCGATCGCCTTGGTGCCGACCATCATCCGGGCGTATTCGATGATGTGGAACATCTGCGCGATGCCGTTGTGAACGTCCCCGACCAGCGAACCGACCGCAGGGATGCCGTTCAGGCCGAAGCTCAGTTCGCACGTCGACGAGACCTTCAATCCCATCTTGTGTTCCACTCCGGTGACGAAGGCACCGTTGCGCTCGGCGAGATCGCCGGTCTCGACGTCGAAATTGAATTTCGGAACGATGAACAGACTCAGACCCTTCGTTCCGGGCAGAGTCTCGACACCGGGGCCTTCTGGACGCGCCAGTACCAGATGCACGATGTTCTCCGTCATGTCCTGATCGCCCGAGGTGATGAACCGCTTGACGCCCTCGAGGTGCCAGCTGCCGTCCTGCTGCAGGATCGCCCTCGTCCGTCCGGCACCGACGTCGGATCCGGCATCGGGCTCTGTCAGCACCATGGTGGAGCCCCAGAGCCGTTCGATCATCAGCGCGGCGATCCTCCGCTGCTCCGGCGTTCCGAGGTTGTGCACCACCTGCGCGAAGTTCGGGCCGGCGCCGTACATGAAGACGGCCGGATTCGCGCCGAGGATCAGCTCTGCAGCGGCCCATCGCAAGGAGGGCGGGGCGCCGTAGCCGCCGAGTTCCGTCGGCAGTTCCAGCCGCCACCAGTCACCATCCATCACCGCGGCGAAAGACTTCTTGAACGACTCCGGCATCGTCACCGAGAAGGTCTGCGGGTCGTAGACCGGTGGGTTGCGATCGGCGTCGGCAAACGACGCCGCGATCGGGCCGGTGGCCACCTTTTCCAACTCGGTCAGCACTCCGCGAGCCGTTTCCGCGTCCATTTCGTCGAACGGGGCCTTACCCATCCGCTCCCCAGTGCCGAAGACCTCGAACAGATTGAACTCGAGATCACGGAGGTTGGAACGGTAGTGGCTCATGTGAACTGCTCCCTACGGGGTGGTTTCCGACCGGTCGGCGGTTGCGGCATACCAGAACAAGTCGGTCGACGGCTGCTGCCACCTGATCTGCCGGCTAAGTTACCGGTGAGTAGGAACAGGTTATTACTCACCGGTAACTTAGGCAAGGGTCACCGTCGCGCTGCGAGGTGTCGTCCGCTGGCGTCACCCGCGAGATCGGTATCTTGTAGCGTCGGGTGCACAACCGGCGATGGGAGCTGCGCTGATGGTTCAACCTGCGGTACCGCCATTTGACGGCACCAAGTCGAACGAGGTGGACGCCGGCGCTGTCGGCGACGAGCACGCACCGTCCCCGCTGGATGACGATGCCGATGTGATCGACGCCGAGATTGTCGAAACCGCAGCCTGTCCGCCGTTACCGGCGCCCCCACTGCCTTCGACCGACTACACCGATGCGGGGGTGCCGAGCCTGGATTATCTGCGAGACAGGATCGAGGGCCGGTACGTCACTGCTCTCGGTAGCACCGAACTCGCTCAGGCTGCGGCCGACCGCGAGGCGGCAGGCCGGGCCACGGAGCAGAAGCAGGCGACCGAGACCGCAGCAGCACGAAGTGCCATCAGGGAACAAGCCGCGAAAGACAAACTGGAGGAGATCCGGCGGACGCTGGACCCCTGACTCGGCAGTGTCTGACTCGGCAGTGTCTGCCTCGGCAGTGTCTGACTCGGCAGTGTCTGACTCGGCTGTGTCGGCCGCGAAGACTGGAACACGAACAGTAGCTGTCAGTGGATGTGGGTCATCCAGTCGGACGGGACGCGCCCGGCCGGTCCGGGCGTGGGCTGATCGGCCGGATGCGAGGTGGGCTCCGCCAGCGCCGGCCCTCCGTCGGATTCTCCGGTCGAATAGTTGTAGAACCAGTCCTCGCCTGGCTCGAAACTCTGGATGATCGGATGCCCGGTGGCGCCGGCGTGAGCCGTGGCGTGCTGGGACGGCGAGCTGTCGCAGCAACCGATGTGCCCGCACTGCGCGCATCGGCGCAGATGGACCCACCAGCCGGCGGCCGCATCGCAGTCGACGCAGCCGGAGCCGCTGGGTGCGACATCCGGGTTGATACCGGCGGTCTGGGTCATCGATCTCCTCAAGTGCAGTCCACCTGGATTGTTCTTGTCACCAGCCGAATTGGTCGGCTGAGAACGATTATTGAGTCGGAGCCGCCAGCGGTAATCGAATCTGGAAGCGGGTGTCACCCGGTTCGGAGACCAGTTTCAGATCACCATGGTGCTTATTGACAACGATGCGCCAGGAGATGTCGAGACCGAGCCCGGTGCCTTCGCCGACGGGCTTGGTGGTGAAGAACGGCTCGAAGATCCGACTCTTGATCTCGTCGGGAATACCCGGTCCGGTGTCACCGATCTCGACCAGCAGCCAATCGCCGTCGCGCGCAGTCCGGACGGTCAACCTTCCGTTGCCGGCCAGCGCGCCGATGGCGTTGTCGATGGTGTTGGTCCACACCTGGTTGAGCTCCGAGGCGTAGGCGGAGATATGCGGCAGCGTCCGGTCGTAATCCTTGACCACGATGATGCCCTTACCGATCTTGGCGCTGAGCATCAATAGCGTGGCGTCGAGCAATTCGTGGACGTCGACGACCTGGAACGGCGCTCGATCCAATTGGGAATACTGTTTCGCGGACTGGACCAGGGTGGAGATCCGAGTGACGGAGTCTTCGATCTCGTTCATCAACAGTTCGGTCTCCACGCTGTAGTTGATCCACCGAACGGCACCCTCCAGGACTCCGTCGGCGACAACCGCATCCACTTCGTCGAGCCAGTCGGCAGCGAGCCCGGCCTGGACGAACGTCGGCGCCAGATCCCAACCGCCGCCGATGTTGTGGTCCTGGAACCACTCGCCGAGCGCTTCTTCCCGGTCGGACGCATCCAGCGGACTCAGGGTCGGGGCCTTGGCGACCTGCTCGACGGCCTTCTCCTGAAGCTTCATCAATTGCTCGAGCGTGGTGCGATCCCAGGGTCCGGCCGCGATGGCACCCAGTTTGTGGCGCATCCCCGCGACCCTGCCCCGCAAGGCCGAGGTGGCACTGACCGCAGCGGCGGCCGGATTGTTCAACTCGTGTGTGAGCCCCGCTGACAACGAACCCAGCGCTAGTAGCCGCTCCCGCTGATCCGTGACCTGGCGCATGTTCTGGTTCCCCCAGAAAAGACCTTCCAGCAGATGCACGGCCATCGGGAACCAATCCTGCATGATCAGCGCCAGGTCTTTCGCGTCCAGCACCAGCAACCGACTGTGCTCATACACCCGCATGGTGTTGTTGTAGATCTGCGGAATACGGTCGCCCATGTACGCCTGAAAAGCGCCGGAGTAGGCGCCGACTTGTGACGATCTGGTCACCTCGACGTCATCGCCGCCGATCAGCTTCGACATCACCAGCCCGCCCTCGAGCAGAACGTAGAAGCAGGTCGCGGGTTCGCCCTCGGCGTAGACCTGCCCGGGTTCGACCGAAATGGTGTGACCGTGTTCGCAGAGCCATTGGAGTTGCTCGTCGTCGAGCTTTTCGAACAGGAACAACGTCCGCAACTCTGCGATGTCGCAGGGGATCGGCTTCGAAACAATTGTCATACTTGTTGCTCCGTCATAGTTTCTGCAGATAGCGATGCACGAACATGACGGCCATCGCTCCTTCTCCGACGGCCGAAGCGACCCGCTTCGCCGATTCGGCGCGGGCGTCGCCGGCCACGAACACCCCGGGCACACTGGTCTCCAGGTGGTAGGGCGCTCTGTCCAGTGTCCACCCGGACGGCCGGCCCTGCGAGGACAGGTCGGGACCGGCCACCACGAAGCCATGATCGTCCCTGCTCACCACGCCGTCGAGCCATTCGGTTCTGGGGGTGGCGCCGGCGAAGATGAACAACCACCCGGCGTCGACAGTTTCTTCGCTGCCGGTGTCGTTGTCACGCAGGGTCAAACGCTCGAGGTGCTCGGACCCGGAGGCACTGACCACCTCCGTCCGGGAACGCACCCGGATGTTCTCGATGCCGGCAATCTGCTGGATCAGGTAGAACGACATCGACGCCTCGATGGACGCCGCGCGCACCAGGATGGTCACCGATCGAGCAGTCCTTGCCAGATAGACCGCGGCCTGACCGGCGGAGTTCGCGCCCCCGACGATGTACACGTCCTGCGCCGCGCAACTGGGCGCCTCGGTGAGCGCGGATCCGTAGAAGACGCCCATTCCCGTGAAGTCGGCGAGCCCGGGGGCCCCGAGCTCGCGATAGGAGACGCCGGTGGCCAGGATGACCGTATGTGCAGCCAGGGTGGCGCCATCGGCGAACCGAACCGTGCGCGCTGACCCGCTGACCTCCAACCCCACCACGTCGCGGGTGGTGATGAGTTCGGCGCCGAATTTCGTGGCCTGCCGTCTGGCCCGGTCGGTCAGTTGCGCGCCGGAGACACCGTCGGGAAACCCGAGATAGTTCTCGATTCGCGAGCTCTGGCCGGCCTGACCGCCGGTGGCGGTTCGTTCGATCAGGACGGTCCGCAGCCCTTCCGACGCGCCGTACACCGCGGCTCCCAGGCCGGCCGGGCCGCCGCCGATCACCACAACATCGTAGAAGTCGCCCGTGGGCGAGGTGGTCAGCCCGACCGTGGTGGCCAGCTCCGCGTCCGTGGGCTGGACCGACACCGCTCCGTCGGTTCCGATGACGACCGGTAAATTGCGGGAGTCCACCTCGGCGGCGGACAGCAATCGGACCGCCTCCGGTGTGTCGCTGGAGTACCAGCGGTACGGAACCTGGTTGCGGGCCAGGAACTCTCGAACATCGGACGAACGGGCATTCCAGCGGTGGCCGATCACCTTGATCTCCAAGACGGGGCGCCGGTCGGACGCTAGCCAACTCTCGAGTTGGGCGTCCACCACGGGGTAGAACTTCTCCTCCGGTGGATCCCACGGCTTGAGCAGGTAGTGATCCAGGTCGACCACATTGATCGCCTCGATCGCGGCGCCGGTATCGGCGTATGCGGTCAGCAACACCCGACGAGCCCACGGGTACAGGTCCATCGCCTGCTCGAGGAATTCGATTCCGCTCATCTGAGGCATGCGGTAGTCGGCGAGCAGCACCGCGACCTCGTCCCCGCGCAGCTTCATCTCCTTGAGAGCGGCGAGCGCGTCCGGGCCCGACTCCGCGCGCACGATGCGGTACTTCTCGCCGTACCGGCGCCGGAGATCTCTGGCTACCGCTCTCGATACGCCGGGATCATCGTCGACGGTGAGGATGGACGCTCGTTGCGAGGGGTTTTCCGGTGGATTGACAGCGAAGGTGGCCGACGACGTCACCGCATCACCATAGTGGTCTGAACAATCAGTTCGTGAGATTGGTCAGGGCCAGCGGCGGGGTCGCCGAGGGTGAGCCATACACCCAGTCGACGGCGTATCCGGGCTGAACCTTGGGCGCTTCTGTCATCGATGCGCTGCGGGTAGCGTCATGGTGAAAGTTGCTCCTTCCCCGATGACGCTGGTCACCGTCAGCCGTCCACCCTGCGTCTCGACCATCTGCCGCGCGATCGCCAATCCGAGCCCGGTGCCTTTGATGCCGACGTCGACGGCCTGTTTGGTCCGGTAGAAGCGGTCGAAGATGTGCTCGAGTCCAGCGGCATCAATACCGATGCCGGTGTCCTGCACGGCGATGTGCACCTCGTCATCGACGGCCTTGCTGATCACCCGGACTTGACCACCCGCCGGCGTGAATTTGACCGCATTGCTGACCAGATTGGTCAGGGCCTGCTCCAATCGGCTCGGGTCGACCATCGCGCACAGTGGGTCCTCGCCGAAATCGTGGTTGGCAGCTGCGGCGAATTCGATGCTCAGGGCGACCTGGGCCCGCTGGGCGGCTGCCGAGAAGGAGCAAACGACCGAGTCGACCAGTGCACTCAATGGTGTCGCGACGACGCTCATCCGCGGCGAACCTATATCGGCCTCTCCCACGATCAGCAGGTCGTCGATCAACGCACCGAGCCGAAGTGCATTGCGATAGGCCATCTCCAGGTATTTGCGGTCGTCTTCTGCCAGTGCGTCGTTGTCGAGCACCTCCTCGACGAAGCCCAGCACAGCGGTTGTCGGGGTCCGGAGTTCGTGGGCGGCAGAGGCGGCAAAGTTGCTTTGCTTCTCGGTCGCGGCCAAGGCGGCATCCCGCGCAGCCACCATCGCAGTTTTCTCGGCTTCCTGAGCGGACCTGAGTGCAGCTTCCGCCTGCCGACTGACGGTGATGTCCCGCAGGATCCCCATCAGTTCGGTGACCACACCCCGGGCGTCGCGATGCAACGGGGTTGTGCGCAGGGAGAACCAACGGTGCTCACCGTTGGCGTCCGTCAGCCGGAGGTCGAGCTGCGTGGGTTCCTCGCGCGCGGTGTTCAACGCCGTCAGCAGCGCAGCCTCGAACTCACGTGCGCCGAGGGGCGGTAGCACACCACCACCATCGCCCGCGCGCGCGGCGTGGCCGCCTGCCTGATCCGGGAACCCGAGGAGGCCGGCCAGGGAATGGTTCGACCACACCACAGACCTTTCCGCCAACTTGTGGGCGAAAATGACGTCCGGTGAAGCGCCCATCAGGGCCTGTTGGAACGCGTACGCGGAATGGATCTCGTTCTCCGCGAGCACCAGCTCGGTGACGTCGACCACGGATCCACCGACACGCACCGGCTGCCCGTCCTCGATCAGCCTTTCCGCGCGTTCTTCGCACCAGCGGACGGCCCCGTCGCTGGGGCGGGTCAGCCGGTACCGGATCGTGTACGACACACCGGACCCGGCACAGGCGTCGAACAATGCCCGGATCGGAGCGCGGTCCTCCGGATGCAGAAATTGGGCGACGGCCTCATAGTCGTGGCCGAACGTTTCGCGTTCTATCCCGTACACATCGAACAATCCGTCGGACCAGGTGAGCGTGCCGGTGGCGATGTCGAGCTCCCACGACCCGGAGCGCCCGACCTTCTCGGCATTGCGCAGCCGCCGGGTCTTGTCCAGCAGCTCCTTCTCTGCTTGTTTCCGCTCGGCGATGTCCTTGATCTGAACGATGTACTGCGAGGGCGACCCATCAGGGCCGCGAAGCGTGGACGCCGACAGTGACACCCACCGCAGAGAACCGTCGGAAGCGTGGATGCGGACGTCGGTGGTGTAGGTCGGCAGGTCTCCGCGGAGCAGACTGACCATCGCCACCGCATCCGCTTTCGAGTAGATCGGGTCGGTGATGTCGGCGACGGTCGACTGCAGAAGCTGTTCCGACCGGTAGCCCGCGATCGCGCAAAACGCCGGGTTAACCTCGAGAAAGCGCAGGTCCTGGCTCATGACGGCCAACCCGATCGGAGCGTGGTCCATGGTGCGCAGCCGAGATGCACTCTCCTGCAGTGCCGTCTGCGCCTGAACCCGCTCGGTGATGTCGGTGCCGACCTTGATGAACCCGCTCACCTCACCGCGAGACCCGCGCATCGCTGTCACGGTGATCGACGCCAGCAGTCGGCGGCCGTCGCGGGTGATGTACGTCCACCGCCGGGTTTCCGGCTGACCGGTTGCGGCCTTGGCCAGGAACACCCCGAAACCCGGTTCCATGGCCAGTTCGACGGCTCGATCCCGAATCTCCCCCGCGTCGTGCAACCGCTCAGGGCTGGTGCCGATCATCTCCTGCGCCGTATAGCCCAGCATCCGTTCCGCGCCGGTGTTGAACACCGTGACAAGACCATCGGGGTCCGTGGCGATGATGGACTGCTCCGTCGCGGCATCCAAGACCCCGGAGAACAGATCCCGCGACCGACTCAACTCCCTGGCCGCCGCCCTCATCTCGGTGACGTCCTGAAGGCCGCCGGTCAACCGGACCGGCTGCCCGCTCGCATCCACGTCTGCTCGGCCACTGCCGCGAATCTCCCGAACCTCACCGTCTCGTCGCACGATCCGGTGGTCGACCTCGTAACGCGCCCGGGTCATCGTTGCAGTACGGATCACTGACAGCACCCGTTCCCGGTCATCGGGATGCACCATCGACACGTACACGTCGTAGGTGGGCGGCGGGCCCGCCGGGTCGGTCCCGAAGATCTGGTGCACGTAATCCGACCAGCTCACCAAGCCAGACCCGACCACTCAGGTCCGACTGCCCAGCTGCGCCAATTCCTCCGCGGCCCGCAATGCCCGCTCCCGCTCCTCAACAGCGGCAACGGCGACTCGCAGCTTCCACTCCCGCTCCTCAATAGCCGCGTCTCGCAGCGCCGGCGGACCCTCATCCAGAGCGGCGAGAACCGCGGCCCGCGGCCGCCCTTCAGCGTCGCCGAGTACGTCCGGGCCGGTACCGGTCACCCAGCTCCGCTGATCCCCTGGAGCCACGCCACTGAGGCCGTGGGCCTCGGAGCCGGGCGCACTTCTAGGCGATCGGTTCATCTGTCACCTCCAGAAGAAGACAGCGCCGACTCTCACAAATATCGACGAAGTGACAGAGAGTAACAGGTCCATTCCATAGGGTAGTTGGTTGGCAGGGTGAAATAGGAGCGGATGTTGCCCGGATGCGCTGTCGTGTGAGGCGCTGCTGCGAAGCAACCGACCGACCGGCGAAGCAGGGACCGAACGCGATCTGGTGCACATCGACATGACCAACATCGAGCGCCGAACCATGAGCCGCCCGAACCCCGCTCGACCAGACACCGCGAGCTGTCAGCACGCCCCGAGGCGCTTGAACCCTCGACAAACTTGAGGTTCGAACCACTTGACCAGTTGTCGGTGGCGGCATGGAAGATGGTGACGTGATCGCCGCGCTGGTTCCCCGTGCAGACCACCAGGGCTGGCTGGTGCAAACCCTCGCGGAGAACGGATCGCCGCTCGCCGAACCGGTGGTCGTCTCGTCGGTCGAAGGTCTGCGGCATTGGGAATCGGCCGGAGTTCGATGGTTGTGGGATGCCACCGAACCGGCGTACCAGCCGTTGCTGGCCGCCGGCCTGTCGGTGCTGCGCTGCCACGACATCACAGCGACGGAGAGGATTCTGCTCGGACGGGAGGGGCGCCACGGGGCGCCGGCGTCGGCGGCCGCCGTCCATGCCCGTCGAAATCAGCTGCCGGTTCCGAAGGAGCGGGTGAGTGAGCATCCGACGGCGCATCCGGCGTTGTTCTCGACAGCGCCCGAGTCGGTCGGAGAACCGATGCTCGTGCTGCGCACGGCATATGTCGATCAGATCGCGCGGGCAGGGTCGGAGAATGCGCTGAGGCTGTTGCTGGCGGCCGAATCTGCAGCGGCGCTCGCCGCCATCGAGATGGGATACCTTGGCTTGCCGCTGCGCGCCGATGTGCTCGACGGCATTCTCACCGAGGCACTGGGGGCGCGCCCGGCATCGGGCGGCCGCCCGGCCAAGATGATGGCATTGGCGGCCCAGATCGATGCGGCCTTCGGAACTTCGGTCAACGCCGACTCTGCGGTCGAGCTGCGCCACGCTTTCCGGCGCGCCGGTTTCGACGTCGAAAGCACCCGGTCCTGGGTGCTCAAGGACCTCGACCATCCCGCGGTTGCTCCGGTGCTGGCTTACAAGGAGTTGTCCCGGTTGTTCACGGCCAACGGCTGGAATTGGCTGGCGGAATGGGTGCGGAATGGACGTTTCCACGCCGGCTACCTGCCGGGCGGAGTTGTCTCCGGTCGTTGGGCGGCGCGGGGCGGCGGTGCGCTGCAGATCCCCAAGTTGGTTCGGCAGGCGGTGATCGCCGAGCCCGGCCATATCTTCGTGGTGGCCGACGCGGCCCAGCTGGAGCCGAGGGTATTGGCCGCCATCTCCCGGGATCCCGTACTGCAGGCGGTCTCTGCCCAAAATGATCTCTACACCGCGCTGGCCGAGGACGGCTTCGGCGGCGACCGTGCCCACGCCAAGGTTGCCATGCTGGGGGCCATGTACGGCGCCACCTCGGGTGAGGCCGGTCGGTTGCTGGGAACTCTGCGTCAGCGGTATCCGGTAGCCATGGCCTGCGTCGAAGATGCTGCGCGCCAGGGCGAGTTGGGGGGCACAGTGGTTTCGGTTCTCGGCCGGACGAGCCCTGGTCCCGGAGCCGGGTGGTGGGACCTGCTGCAAGCCGGCTCGCTGCCGGACGCAACCGAGGGGCAGGAGCGCCGGGCTCGGCAGATCGCGCGGGATCGCGGGCGGTTCACTCGCAATTTTATCGTGCAGGCCTCCGCGGCGGATTGGGCCGGCGTGTGGCTGTCGGCCTTGCGTCGTGACCTCAGGACGGTTCCCGGAGCGGAATTGGTGCTGTTCCAGCATGACGAAATCGTGGTGCACACGCCGGTGGAAACAGCCGACATCGTGGGTGATCTGACGGTCGCCGCCGCCCAATCAGCGCGAAATCTGGTGTTTCCGACGAGCAGGGTTGCCACCCCAGTACGCCCGGTGATGGTGAACTGCTACGCGGATGCGAAATAGAGCCGGCGAGGAGCGAGTCGCCCGACCGGCGTCAGGCCGGATGCGACGACGCGAGACTGGCGTACACGACGATGTTGTTCTCGTAGCTCCGTTTTCCCGGGTCGAAGACGCCGCCGCAGGTGATCAGTCGCAGACCCGCATGATCGATATTGCCGTAGACCTCGAAGGTCGGAAACTGAGCTTTCGGGTACGACCGCACTCCGTCGACCCGGAAGACAGCGACTGTCCCGTCCTTTCGAGAGACGTCGATCTCCTGGCCGGGCTTCAAATTGCCCAATTCGTAGAAAACCCCGGGGCCGTATTTCTTGGAGTCGATGTGACCAAGGATCAGGGCCGGTCCGAGGGACCCGGGAGCCGGAGAATTGCGGTACCAGCCGGCCTTCGAGTTCGGATCGTCCAGCGACGGGACCTGTACCGAGCCGTCCGCATTCAGTCCGAGGGCGAGCAGGGGTGAGGAAACTTCGATGGCAGGAATGGACAGCGAAACCGGCGGCGATGCCGGGAGGATCAAGCCCTTGAGTGCGGTGTCGGAGGTCGGCGCGGTAGGCCCTGTGAAGTGAGGAGTCGGCCCCGGGGAGTGCGAGGTCGGCGCGGCGGGATGAGCAGCTGGACGTGAAGGGAGCACTGGGCGAACCGAACGCTTCGGAGCGGGGGGCGAGCCTGCCGTTGTCGTACGGACCGGGCTGTTGGCGGCCGGGCGTGAGCCCGGGGACGGCGAGGGGGAGAAGGACAGGGCCGGGGAGGACGGGGTCGGGACGGACGGGCGTGGCGAAGGTATGGTCCCGTCGATTACCCCGGCTGCGGCCAGCGACGGCTGCGGCGGCCCCGGTCGTGAGCTGCGGAGGGCAGCGATGACCAACACTGCCCCGACGAGCGCCAGGATGGACGCCAGAACGGCGAGGCCCCGCCAGGCTGTGG
>JBPCPG010000118.1:0-11499 GCA_050999445.1 Nakamurella sp.
ACCAGGGCGGCCCGGACCGAGCTACCCCGATCGGCGCCCCCGACGACCACCTCGGCCAGGCCGGCGAGCATCGACGAGGCAACCGTCAGCTGGTCGGCGCCGACGGCAACGACCACCTGATCGACGCCGGCAGCGCGCAGTTGCCGCACTGCGTGCACCAGCAGCGGGAACGACCCCACCATGGCGAACGCCTTGGGTATGCCCAGACCAAGCCGCTCTCCACGGCCGGCAGCAGGCACCAGCGCCACTACCGTCACGTCGGTGAGCTCGGAAGGCAGGCGATCGCTAGCGGCGCGGCGAGCGGGGAATTATGAGGCAAGCACCTCGTCGAGGATGCCCTCGGCCCTGTCCTCGTTGGTTCCCTCGGCCAGCGCCAGCTCGGAGACGAGAATCTGCCTGGCCTTGGCCAGCATTCGCTTCTCGCCGGCAGACAGGCCACGCTCCTTGTCGCGGCGCCACAGATCACGCACCACCTCAGCGACCTTGTTCACGTCACCGGAGGCGAGTTTCTCGAGATTTGCCTTGTAACGACGCGACCAGTTCGTGGGTTCTTCGGTGTGCGGCGCCCGAAGCACGTCGAACACCTTGTTCAATCCCGTCTGATCAACCACGTCACGCACACCGACGATTTCCGCGTTCTCAGCGGGAACCTTGACCGTCAGATCGCCCTGGGCGACTTTGAGAACGAGGTAGAGACGCTCCTCGCCCTTGACGATCCGCGTTTCGGTGGCCTGGATCAGAGCGGCCCCGTGATGGGGGTAGACGACTGTCTCGCCGACCTTGAAAACCATGTGTCCGGTACCCCTTTCGATATTTCCATGTTAACACGTAAACAAGTTGGCTCTCGACTCGTTGCCGCAGGTCAGAGCCCCGTTGGAGAGTCTTGACAAACGCAGTCCGAGCATGCATCCCGTGCGCCGGGCAAACCGCTCGACGGGGGTGTTTGCGGTGACTGCGAGAGCTGCCCGACCTTTTCTCCGGCGGCGAACATGCGACGGGCCTGGCGCGTAGCGCCTCGGACGGACTCGGCGCCGCGCTACCGGAACAGCCCCGGACGCGCATCCGACAACCGTTGGACCGGGATCGACCCACGGGCGGGCGGCACTGACGGTGTGCACCGACTAATCTGTTGGCAGCACTCCGGAATCACCTGAGCCGACCGACAAGTCGGCTTCTGCCTCACTCGTATCGGTCAGCCTCACCTGGACAAAGGGGAACCACCGTGTCCCGCATCGCCCGCTTGCCCCGCCTGCTCGGCCCGTTGCCCACGATGGCCTTTGCCGTCCTCATGCTTTCCGGGTGTGCGGCCGGGCAGATCTCGCAGACGGCGCACGAGGTGGCCGCGATCGACGGCGGGAACGGACAAGTCGGGCACATCGCCATCCTCAACGCGACGTTGGCGACTCCGCAGGGAAGCGCATACGCCAAGGGATCGAACGCTCCTTTGCAGGTGTGGGTCACCAACGACGGGGTGTCGGACGACACGTTGACGGGCGTCAGCACACCGGCGGCGACCAAGGTGGCCATCGCTGGAAAGGCAGTGGTGCCAGGGCACAGCCTGCAGAAGTTCGTCGGTGGCCAGGTGAACATCACGCTGAACGGGCTGACCCACTCGATCACCTACGGCAAGACGGTTCCGGTCACCTTCAATTTCGTGACGGCCGGCAGCGTGACGATCGATGTCCCCGTCGAAACGCCCGACGCTCGGACCACCGGCCGCCCGGAGATCAAGATCGAGCCGTCCGAAGGGGCGTCGCTGTGGCAGGCGAGCCAGACCGGCAGCCGGCCCACCGGCACCGCAACCCACGAAGTCGTGGCGACGACCGGGGGAAGCTGAGCCCTGCGCAGCCGACGCTGCGGTAGCTGAATTCCACTGTGGGCCCTGTGATAGCTGACCCGGCGCGCTTTCCTCGCCTCAGCCGGGGCCGATCACCGCGGGAATTGGTGTGGGCGTACGACGCGCACGCACCAGCTGCCAGAGCCAGATCTGCAGACCTACCCCGGCCACCACGAAAATCGCGGTCAGTGCTGCCGGGCCCAAGGGCGGCGACCACGGAGCGGACGGCGACGGCGCACCCCCGAGACCGGTTTCGTATCGACGAAGGGTTCGAACGAACGCTCCGAGCTGGCCCAGCGCGAGAAAGGCCATCAGGAGGTGGGGGACGAATCTGGCCCACCGGTCGCGGTGACCGATGCTCATACCGGCGATCAACGGCACCCCGACCGACAGCGGCAGGATGTAGCGAGCCTGGGACACCAGGCCGATCGTCCGCGCCTGCACCAGGTCGCCCAGCGTAGGAATCAGCACGGTGGCAAAAACCAGCACAGCCACGATCAGCAGTCCACGCCAGGCCCGGTTGGCGATCATGCCGGCCAGCAGGACAGCCGCAGCGGCCCACCAGAGGCCGACGACCCACCAGGGCGACGGCGTGTCCAACCATCCGAACTCCCCCACGAATTGAGCGAAGCGGCTGTTGCTGAGCAACGACAGATGCAGGATGTGCAAGGTGCTGACGCTCGGCGGGATCGGTGTGGTTCGCGACAGTCGCAGAGCGCCGGCGATCACCACCCACCCGACGCTCAACACACCGCCCGCCGCCACAATGCCGGCGGCCGTTCGCACATCGCGTCGGCGAGTCAGCTCCCGCACTCTCGACCGCCCTGTCACCAGGCCTACCGCCGCCGCGGTGGCCAGCAGGTAGACCGGTGACAGTCCGCGAGTGGACTCGAACACCAACGCCGAAACCGCCGCCCACACGACTGTCGAGCGCGCCAGCACCCCTGGCCCGCTGCCGAACGCGGCAAGCAGCGCGCTCCAGCAGGCGATGGCCGAGCAGATCTCGAGTCCACTGGGATTGATCACAGAGCCGAGGAACAGGACCAGCGGGGTCATCGCCGCGAATCCTCCCACCAACGCCCAGGACGACTGCCGCGCTCGGGCCAAGAGAACGAAGGCGGCGGTGAGGAACACCGCATTGACCAGGTCTTGTGCGAGCCGCATCCAGAGCAGCATGGCACCCCCGGTGGTCAGGAGCGACGGTAATCCGGCTGCCAGGTAATAGAGCGGCGGATACCGGCCGGTGTAGGTGTTGACCCGGACCATGCCAGGGTGCCCGACCCAATTCGGCATGCAGGAAGCGGTGACCCACGGTCGAAAGATGAAACAGTGCGGGTCGTAGGCCGCGAGTGTGGCGGGCACCGACACCCGGACGCTGGGATCCCCGGGTCTGCTGACGTCCTGGCCGAGTAGCTCGCCGCGGACCAGAGAAGCCGCCCGAATCGCGTGAACCGGCTCGTCCGGAGCGGCGTACTTCGGCGTGGCCAGCGACCACGCCGCCAGCAGCAGGAAGATCAGCGCGAACCCGACGCACCACAACCTTCGCGGATGCCCGGGCGGTAGCGGATCGTCACCGCCAACACCTGCAGCTCGGTCGGCATCCGATGCCGGAAGTGCGCTGGTCATAGGTACCGCGAATCTCGGCCACGCTTTCATCGCCTGTCAACCTCGGTATTCGGGATTCGCGCCGCCGGCTGCGGTCGTTCGGCTGAATTTACCGGCTCGCAACCCCGAGTGCGTTCGCTGTTCCGGCCGCCCGGCCAGACACTTCTGGACTGTCGGTGGGCTGAACTAGTGTTCGATACATGTCCGGATCATCGTTCTCAGACCGCACCGGCGCTTCTCGTGCCTCCTCGATCGGCACCGGGCCGGCGGCCTCCGCGGCTCGCAGCGCGGCGAGGGCCGCTCGTCCGACCTTCTCCTGCACCGAGTGCGGCGCGGCAGTCGCGAAATGGGCGGGGCGATGTCCCAACTGCCAGGCCTGGGGCAGCCTGTCGGAGGCGGGCGCCGTCAAAACCATGCTCCGGAAGGTGACTCCCGGACCGGTCACCGCTGCGGCCAGACCGATCGGCGAGATCGACGCCAGCCAGGTCACTGCCCGGCCGAGCGGTGTCGCCGAACTCGATCGCGTACTCGGCGGCGGACTGGTGCCTGGCGGAGTGGTGCTCCTGGCCGGCGAACCCGGTGTCGGCAAATCCACCTTGTTGCTCGCGGCCGCGCATGCCTGGGCTTCGCTGCACAGCACGCCGGCGCTGATCGTCACCGGCGAGGAGTCCGTCGCCCAGGTTCGCCTGCGCGCAGATCGGATGGACGCGCTGCACCCGAACCTCTACCTCGCGGCCGAGACGGAGATGTCGGCAGTGCTGGCGCACATCGACGCAGTGAATCCCGGCCTGCTGATCGTGGATTCGGTCCAAACGGTGTCCATGTCCGAAATCGACGGCAGTGCCGGCGGCGTCACGCAGGTCCGGGCGGTCGCCGCCACGCTGACCGCCATCGCAAAGGAGCGCGGGATCGCGTGCGTGCTGGTCGGCCACGTGACGAAGGACGGCGCGATAGCCGGGCCCCGCGTGCTCGAGCACCTGGTCGACGTGGTGCTCCATTTCGAAGGGGATCGCAACTCTCCGCTCAGACTGATCCGCGGCATCAAGAATCGGTTCGGGCCGGCCGATGAGGTCGGCTGCTTCAAGATGGTCCAGGACGGCATCGTCGGACTCACCGACGCGTCCGGCTTGTTCCTCTCCGGTCGCAAACTTCACATTCCGGGAACGTGTTCGACGGTCACCATGCAGGGACGTCGGGCCATTCCGGTTGAAATCCAAGCACTGGTCGGAACGGCAGACAGCGAAGGTCCGCCGCGGCGCACCCTGTCCGGGCTGGACGGTTCCCGTGCCGCCATGGTGCTGGCGGTGCTGCATCGCCTCGGTGGGGTGAACGTGGCGAAACGGGAGGTGCTGGCGGCCACCGTCGGCGGTGTGAAAGTGCTCGAGCCGGGCGTCGACCTACCGCTCGCGATGGCCGTGTGGTCTTCGGTTCGCGACATACCGATGGCCCCAGGCCTGGTGATGTTCGGTGAGATCGGTCTGTCCGCCGAGATTCGCCCGGTGCAGAACATGGATCGCCGTCTGATCGAAGCCGCCCGGCTCGGGTTCGATCATGCAATCATCGCTGCCGGCGGCGATGTCGGCCGGCCGGCCGGCATGCGGGTCGATCGAGTAGCGGACCTCGGCGCAGCCATGCGCGCGCTCGGCAACGACAAGGGTGTCGTCCGCTGGCTGGAGCGAAAGGCGAACTGAGGTTCTTTTGGATCGCTGCCCCGTTCGGATCCGGGTCAGCGTCACTTTCGGTCACGGGTGGCAACTAGACTGCTACCGCTCGGGAAACTGGCTCCGAGTTGAGAACTGCTAGCACCTCCCCGGCCTCGCAGCCACTGCCTGGTCCCACCAGCAACAGAAGTCTCCCGCGCATCTGAGCAGGAGATTTCGACAAGGCTCACAGGAGCACCGGTGACCGATGAGCGTCAGGCGTTGACCGCTCAGCGGGAGATACTCGCGCGGATCGCTCCCGGCACGCCGCTTCGCGAGGGCCTGGAGCGCATCCTGCGGGGTCGGACCGGTGCGTTGATCGTGCTGGGCTACGACGCGGGCGTCGAGGCGATCTGCGACGGCGGATTCCGGCTCGACGTCGAATACTCGGCGACCAGGCTGCGCGAACTGTCCAAGATGGACGGTGCCGTCGTCCTGAACGACGATGCCAGCAGAATCCTGAGAGCCAATGTCCAACTGATGCCCGCTGCAGGCATTCCGACCGTCGAGTCGGGCACCCGACATCGGACGGCCGAGCGGGTGGGTCTGCAGACCGGCCTTCCGGTGATCGCCGTCAGCCATTCCATGTCGATCATCAGCCTGTATTTCGGCGGCATCCGCCATGTGGTGGCGGAGCCGTCGACCATCCTCGGTAGGGCGAATCAGGCGCTCGCCACTCTCCAGCGCTACAAAACCAGACTGGACGAGGTCACCGCATCGCTTTCGGCCCTCGAGATCGAGGACTTCGCCACCCTGCGCGACGCCATGATGGTGCTGCAGCGCCTGCTGATGGTGCGCCGGATTGCGGACGAACTCACCAGCAGCGTCATCGAACTCGGCACCGACGGCCGCCTGCTTGGCCTGCAGCTCGACGAGTTGGTGAGTGGCACCGAGGAGATGCGCGAACTCCTGATTCGCGACTACCTGCCGCCCGACGATGCAGATCGGGACGTGCAGGACGTCGTCGCGGGACTACGCCGGCTGGGCGAGACCGAAATACTCGATTTGGTCGCGGTGGGCAGAACCCTCGGCTATTCCGGAACATCCGACCAGCTCGAGGCTCCGACCAGCCCTCGAGGTTACCGTCTGCTCGCCGGGATCCCGCGGGTGCCGCCAGTGATCCTGGACCGTCTGATTGTTCACTTCGGCAATCTGCAGGGGTTGCTGGCGGCGACGGCCGCCGATCTGCAACTGGTCGATGGTGTGGGTGAAAGTAGGGCCCGGGTAGTCCGCGAGGGCCTGTCACGGCTTGCCGAGTCATCCATCGTCGACAGGTACGGCGCTCCGCTGTAACTCGGACCGCGCCGGCCCGTCCGTTCTGGCCGGCTCACCTCCCTGCTCACGGTCACCCGGGTCATGGTCACCAACGCACGGTCACCCAGCGCACGGTCACCCGGCGCACGGTCACCCTGAGATGGTCACCAGCCGATCGTCACCAGGTGATGGTCACCGGCTCAGATCACAACCGTGCTCAGCTGGGAGTGCTCAGCTGTGGTGTCGCCCCGGCGGAATCGCAGTTGCCGGCCGGACGTCAGTCCATCGCCAGTGGCACCGGTTTCGCGTGTAGCGAGCCGAGGTCGGCACGCACCTGGTACCGCCCGGCAGGCACCTGCTTTCGCGCGGCCGCGCAACCGGGGTTCGAGGTCGTACCTGCCCATTTCACGTCGTACAGCACGCTCTGTCCAGCCGCCAGCGTGCGCACATCGGTGCCCTCGCCGGGGTAGCAGTCGGTCGTCGACCATACCCGCGTGCCGGCCTGCGTATATACCGTGAACACCTGCAACGACCCGGACAGGTCGCGGGTGCAGCTGACGTTGCTCACGTTCGTCACCGAGATTCCAAAGACCGGATGGTCACCGACCGGGTAGCTCGGAGCTCCCGTCGTCACCGTCAGAGTCAGGTTCGAATCCGCGCAGAGCACCCGGCCCTGGGCGTCCGTGCTCGGAGCCGGCTGCGACGTCTGACCGCTGGGCGGCTTGGACGGTACGGGAACCTTTCCAGGCGTGGGGTCGGACCGGGAGCTGCGGACGGGCGACCCCTTGACCGGCGCCGTTGCGGCGGGAGACGTAACGGCCCGAGAAGTCGCGGCAGGAGACGTCGCCGCCGGGGCCGTCGCCGCTGGGGTCGTCGCGGCCGCAGGGGGCGCCGTCGTGGCGAGCGCCGTCTTCGCCGGGGTCGGCTTGGCGGCCGAGGTCGCGGCCGGAGTCTGCCCGGCCGGCGATGTCCTGGCTGGAGTGGTCCTGGAAGTCTGCGCCGCGGCCGCAGTCGGCTTGACAGGCGAGGTCGCGGTCGGCTTGGCAGGCGAGGTCGCGGTCGGCTTGGCAGGCGACGCCGCGGCAGACGACGTTCCGACAGCAGGCACGGGAGTGGAGTCGACCGCCGGCCCGTTCGCGCCGAGCTGCGTCGCCATTGATCCCGGTGAAATGGTTCTGGACGCCAGTACTCCGGTCAGCGTGGGCATTGCTGATGCGTTCGCCGCCGCTGTGCTGCCGCTCGACCTGACGGGGTTTCCTCTCGATCGACTCGCGACGATGAATATCACGCCGATCAGGGCCGCGACTGCGGCAACGATGACGATGACCCGGCGAAGCCAGTAAACCCTCGGTGGACGAGGACCGACAGGATGCATCACCAGGGCAACGGTAATCTGCATCGACGGCAAATTCACGGAAGCAGGGCCGGAACTGTCAGGTTCACAACTTGGTCCGAGGCAGCTCGGACCATCCGAGCATCGAGAAGGACGCAATGACGGCGATCGAGGAACTGTTGCACCGCAACGAGTCGAAAGCGAGGGCGCACCCGTACTGGGTAGGACCGACCCCGACGATGGAAATCGCCATGGTGCTCTGCATGGATGCCAGGGTCGACGCGCACGCGGCGTTCGGATTGACACCAGGTGAGGCGCACCTGATCCGGAACGCCGGCGGCGTGGTCACCGATGATGTCATCCGGTCGTTGGCGATTTCGCAACACGCGTTGGGAACCGTCGAGGTGATGATCGTTCATCACACCGACTGCGGATTGGCGCGCCTGGAGGAGGACACCTTTCGAGAACAGTTGGCGCAATACGCGGGATATCGGCCGACCTGGGCCGTGCAGGCTTTCAAGGACCCGCACGATTCCGTCCGGGAATCGTTGCGACGGGTTCGCGAGTCGCCATTCTTGATCCACACACACGAAGTACGCGGATTCATCTTCGATGTGAAGTCCGGACTTCTGGAAGAAGTGTTCGCCGATTGAGTGGGGTGCTTTCGGCCGTGCAGCCGGAGAGCCCGCCGACGGTGGCCACCGCTCTGGATCCGGGAACGCTGTTGCGCTATTTCTCCGACCACGGGCGAGACCTGCCCTGGCGACGGCCGGATGCGGGCGCATGGGCTGTACTGGTCAGTGAATTCATGCTGCAGCAGACACCGGTCGTCCGCGTCCTGCCGGTCTTCGACAGCTGGATGCGTCGTTGGCCGGCCCCCGCCGAGCTGGCCGCGGATTCGCCGGGTAACGCAGTTCGCGAATGGGGCCGGCTGGGCTACCCGCGGCGGGCGCTGCGCCTGCATGCCGCCGCGACTGCGATCAGCAACGACCACGACGGCGATGTGCCGAACTCTGTCGAGACGCTGTTGACGCTGCCCGGCGTCGGGGAGTACACGGCCAGGGCGGTCGCGGCCTTCGCCTACGGAACCAGAACCCCGGTGGTGGACACCAACATCCGCCGCGTGCTGTCCAGATCGGTGCGCGGGGTGGACAGCGTCCGGGAACCTGCGACCGCCCTCGACCGCCGGGAGTTGGCAGCGCTGCTACCGAGCCAACCCCATGTCGCCGCCCGATTCTGTGCCGCAGTCATGGAGCTCGGCGCCCTCGTGTGTACCGCCGGCAGTCCCCGCTGCCATGAGTGCCCGATCGCGCGCCGCTGCGCTTGGAAGGCGGCCGGATACCCCACGGTCGCGCCGCGGCGCCCGGTGCAGGGGTGGGCCGGCACGGACCGTCAAGTACGTGGGCGCATACTCGCCGCGCTCCGAGCCGCAGCCGATCCACTGCCGCCGACCGTTGTCGACTCGGTGTGGCCGCAGGACCCGCAACGGGAGCGTTGCGTCGCCTCGTTGATCAGCGACGGCCTTGCCGTTCGGCTGATCGACGGCTCGCTGGCACTGCCGGACTGAGAAGAGCCCGAGCCCGACCGTCCCGGCGAAAAACCTGTTCGCCTGCGCCCATGGTCGCCTCGGGACGACTCAGGCCCGGCCCGCTGCTGCGGGGCCGGGCCTGAGTTCTCGAACGGGCCTTACTACGACGCGCTCACTCCTTTTCGAAGCTGATTCCCGGTCCTTCGACCGCGAGCGCTGCCACCGAATCGGGAATGTCGGACGGACGCGGAACACCGACGAAGGTGAACTCCTTGTCCGCATTCGGAATGGCAATGCCGTCGGTGGACTCCTTCACGTCCACCAGGACGATCTGGCCCGGCTTGATCTCGTCGAACAGGATCTTCTCGGAGAGCTTGTCCTCGATCTCGCGCTGGATCGTCCGCCGCAGCGGACGGGCGCCCAGCACCGGATCGAACCCACGCTCGCCGAGCAAGGTCTTGGCGGCATCCGTGACCTCGAGGCCCATGTCCTTGTTCTTCAACGCTCCTTCGACGCGCTTGAGCATCAGGTCGACCATTGTCATGATCTGCTCGGTCGTCAGCTGGTGGAAGACGACCACGTCATCGATGCGGTTGAGGAACTCCGGCCGGAAATGACGCTTCAGCTCGTCATTGACCTTCGCCTTCATGCGCTCGTAGTTGGACTCCTCGCCGCCCTGGGAGAAGCCCATGCCGACAGCCTTGGAAATGTCCTGCGTCCCGAGGTTCGACGTGAAGACGATGACGGTGTTCTTGAAATCCACCGTCCGACCCTGGCCATCGGTCAGCCGCCCGTCCTCCAACACCTGCAGCAACGTGTTGTAGATGTCGGGGTGCGCCTTCTCGATCTCGTCGAACAGGACGACCGAGAACGGCTTACGGCGGACCTTCTCGGTGAGTTGACCACCCTCTTCGTAGCCGACGTATCCGGGAGGGGCACCGAAGAGCCGCGACGCGGTGTACCGGTCGTGGAACTCGCCCATGTCGACCTGGATCAGGGCGTCCTCGTCCCCGAACAGGAACTCGGCGAGCGCCTTCGTCAACTCGGTCTTGCCGACCCCGGACGGGCCGGCGAAGATGAACGAACCGGAGGGCCGCTTCGGGTCCTTCAAACCGGCTCTGGTGCGCCGAATCGCCTGCGAGACCGCCTTGACAGCCTGATCCTGGCCGATGATCCGCTTGTGCAGCTCATCTTCCATCCGCAGCAGCCGGGAGGTCTCCTCCTCGGTCAGCTTGAAGACCGGGATGCCGGTCCAGTTGGCCAGCACCTCCGCGATCTGCTCGTCATCGACCTCGCTGACGACATCGAGGTCGCCGTCCTTCCACGCCTTCTCGCGTTCGGCCTTCTTGGTGAGCAACTGCTTCTCGGTGTCCCGGAGCGCAGCGGCCTTCTCGAAGTCCTGGGAGTCGATGGCCGACTCCTTGTCCCGACGGACATTTGCCAGCTTGTCGTCGAAGTCCCGCAGGTCCGGCGGCGCCGTCATCCGGCGGATGCGCATCCGGGCGCCGGCCTCGTCGATCAGATCGATCGCCTTGTCCGGCAGGAACCGGTCGTTGATGTACCGATCGGCCAACGTGGCCGCGGCCACCAGCGCCTCGTCGGAGATGGTGATCCGGTGGTGCGCCTCGTACCGGTCGCGCAATCCCTTGAGAATTTCGATGGTGTGGGCGACCGTCGGTTCGCCGACTTGGATCGGCTGGAAACGACGCTCCAACGCTGCATCCTTCTCGACGTGCTTGCGGTACTCGTCCAAGGTGGTGGCGCCGATCGTCTGCAGCTCACCACGGGCCAGCATCGGCTTGAGGATGGAAGCTGCGTCGATGGCACCTTCGGCAGCGCCGGCACCCACGAGTGTGTGCAGCTCGTCGATGAACAGGATGATGTCGCCGCGGGTGCGAATCTCCTTGAGAACCTTCTTCAGCCGCTCCTCGAAGTCGCCGCGATAGCGCGAACCCGCCACCAACGACCCCAGGTCCAGCGTGTAGAGGTGCTTGTCCTTCAGGGTCTGCGGCACGTCACCACGGATGATCGCCTGGGCAAGCCCCTCGACGACCGCCGTCTTCCCGACGCCGGGTTCACCGATCAGCACCGGGTTGTTCTTGGTGCGACGAGACAGCACCTGCATGACCCGCTCGATTTCCTTCTCCCGGCCGATGACCGGATCGAGCTTGCCTTCACGGGCGGACTGGGTCAGGTTACGGCCGAACTGGTCCAGGACCAGAGAAGTCGACGGAGTCCCCTC
>JBPCPG010000134.1:0-3539 GCA_050999445.1 Nakamurella sp.
GGTGCCAGGGCACTGAGCCACCGCTAGCTCCCGTGAGCCCGGCTGCCGGCAGCCACCCCATCGGCCCCGACGCACCGACGCCCCGTCGCACCGACCGACTCCACCCACGGCACGACCCATCCGGACCAACCGTCGGCACGATCTACCGACCGACTCCACCCACGACCCGACCCATCGGCACCAACCATCGGCACGACCCACCGGTTCTGCTGCTCGAGGAGGCTCAACGGCGGCACGATCCGGAGCGAGCTGGGCTCAGATCAGCCCCAGGCCTTTGATGGCATCGCGTTCTTCGACCAACTCGGCCACGGACTTCTCGATGCGACTCCTGGAGAACTCGTCGAGTTCCAGACCCGGCACAACGGTCCAACTGCCGTTCGTCGCCGTCGCCGGGAAACCGGACACCAGCCCCTCGGGCACGCCGTACGAGCCGTCCGATACCAGGCCGGCGCTCGTCCAGTCGCCCTCGGCGGTGCCGTGCACCCAGGTATGGACGTGGTCTACTGCGGCACTCGCGGCCGAGGCCGCTGACGATGCACCGCGCGCTTCGATGATGGCGGCCCCGCGCTTCGCGACAGTCGGAATGAAAGTCCCTTCGAGCCAGCCGGAATCGACGCGCTCGGCCACCGATTTGCCGTCCACCTTGGCGTGGAACAGGTCGGGGTACTGCGTCGCCGAGTGATTGCCCCAGATCGTCATGTTCGTCACGTCGCCGACCTTCACCCCCAGCTTGGCAGCGACCTGTGAGAGGGCGCGATTGTGATCAAGACGCATCATCGCCGAGAAGCGGTCGGCGGGAATGTCGGGCGCGTGGGAGCGGGCGATCAGCGCGTTGGTGTTCGCCGGGTTTCCCACCACCAGCACCTTGATGTCGTCCGCGGCACCGGCGTTGATCGCCTGGCCCTGGGGCTTGAAGATGCCGCCGTTCGCAGCCAGCAGGTCGCCGCGCTCCATCCCCGGCCCGCGAGGACGCGCCCCGACCAGCAGCGCGACCGATGTTCCATCGAACGCCGCTGTCGCATCGTCGGTGATGTCGATGCCGGCCAGCAGCGGAAAGGCGCAGTCATTCAGTTCCATGGCGGTGCCCTCGGCGGCCTTGAGTGCGGGCGCGATCTCCAGCAAGCGCAGCTTGATCTGGGTGTCGGGACCCAACATGGCGCCGGATGCGATCCGGAACAACAACGCATAGCCGATCTGACCGGCGGCGCCGGTGACAGTGACGTTGACGGGGGCTTTGCTCATCTTGGTACTCCTCCTCGAGTGCCGGATGGCGGCCCGGCAGTCGCCGGGTTCGCCGAGGACAGCGGGCGTGTCCCGCTGGGGGCTTCCGTGGTGCCACGGTTCGCATCGCGAGTTGCCGTGGGGTCTACCTCAGCATGTCAGGCGCGCGCTCGTCTTCTTTGCGCACCAGTGTGTCTGCTCGGTCACTGCGAATCCTGCGGTCGATCAGCCGTCGACAACGGCGATACCGGAAGGCAACCGCGTGGCAGATCCGCGATCCAGGAGGAAAAGCGTTCGGGCAGCGCCGAAGGCCCCTGCTGCGGGTAGTGCCGCCTCGGGCGTATCGGACAGTGCCTGGGCAACGGCTTCGGCTTTGCCTTCACCGGCGGTGATGATCCAGACCTCGGTGGCCCTCCGGATGGCCGGCAAGGTCAGCGAAATCCGCGTGGGCGGCGGCTTGGGGCAGTCGCGCACCGCTACCACCACACCATCGTCGTGGACGGCGGCGGATCCTGGAAATATCGACGCCACGTGCCCTTCGGGTCCCATTCCCAGCATGACGACGTCGAACGTCGGGGAATTGCCGACCACGGCGGCATAGGCAGCAGCGGCCCGATCGACGTCTTCGCCGAACTCACCGTCGGACGCGGCCATAGCATGCACCTTCGCCAGGTCAAGGCCAACGTGGTCCAGCAACGCTTCGCGAGCCTGCTTCTCGTTGCGCTCTGCGTCATCCCGAGGAACGAAACGCTCATCGCCCCAGAACACCTCGACTCGCTGCCAGTCGACCGTGTCACGGTCGGGCGAGGCATTGAGCGCGGTCAGCAGACCGATGCCGGACCCCCCACCGGTGAGCACGATTCGTGGCTCGCGGCCGGTCGCCTGGATCTTCACCAACTTCGCCAACAATCGGTTTCCGGTGGCGAAAGCCAGTAGCTCGGGGGTTTCGTAAATCACCACTTCGCGGCTGCTGCTCATTGCGTTGCCCCCGTCGTCGTCGCCTTCGACGGTGAAGGCTGCGCTCCACCTCGTTTCCTGGGCACGATGATCCCCGATTCGACGACGGAATTCGGGGCGGCGTCGGGGGCAGTTGTTGCCGTGGCGACCGCTTTGATCACCCGCTGCTGGGGTGACGGGCCGGATTTGGTCTTACCGCTGGCGACTTCGATGTTGCTCATGACGCCGGCGGACCTTCTACCAGTGGTCGCGGCTGGACTTTGCTGGGCCGTGGGGCCGGTGGCATCAGAACCGCGGCCGGTGGGTTTCGTGGTGGCCTTGGAACCGCGGTCCGTGGTGGTTTTCGCGCCGGTGGCATTGGAGCCGCGGTCCGTGGTGGGCTTCGGGCCGGTGGCCTTGGACCTTGCCCCCCCTGAGCCTGCCGTCGAGCCCGCGGTGGCGGCAGAGACTTTCGCTCCTGCTGATTTCGGGCCGGCGTCTTTGCCGCCCCCGCCCTTCGGTGGCGCACCTGCGTCGACGGCCGCGGTCTTGGCAACCAGGTCCAATCCTTTGGAGAGCACCTCCGCGAAGACCTCGTCGGCATCGAGTCGTCGGAGCTCTTCGGCAATGCAGTCGCGCAGGTTGCGGCGGGGGAGCGCGAGCTCCCGAGGGGCCTGATTGTTGACCGACAGCGTTGCAGTGACACCCTCCGGGCGCACCAGGCTGATGTTGCCCGATCGACGCACCAACGACACCGAACGTAGTCCGCTGCCGACCCGATCGACCTTGACCCGCCGGACCGGGCAGCGCAATTGCAGCGCCAGCCAGCCCGCAAGCAGATCAGCAGACGCCGAGTCCGAGGCGCCAGCGACGCTGGCCTCGACGACTTTCTCGTGTGGCGGTTGATCGAGCGCGGCGGCCAGCAGTCCGCGCCAGTTGGTCAGGCGCGTCCAAGCCAGATCTGTATCGCCGGCCCGATAACTCGCGCGCCGCGCGGTCAGCGCCGCAATCGGTCGTTTACCGGCGGCCGAGTCGGTAATCCGCCGCTGTGCCAGGGCACCGATGGGATCCTGGGCAGGAACATCCGGCGACTCGTCGGGCCACCAGGCGACCACAGGAGCATCGGCCAGGAGCAGCGGTACGACGACGGCGGCGCCATGGTCGACGAGGGGCCCGTACAGGCGCAACACGATGACCTCGCTGGCACCGGCGTCACCGCCGACCCTGATCTGCGCGTCGAGGCGCGCGGTTCCGCGGCGGGACCCTCTCGCCACCACGATCACTCGGCAGGGATGCTCGAAGGAGGCGCCGTTGGCGGCCGCGATCGGATCTTCGGAAGAGTCCTCCTCGGTCACGATCACCAGGGTCAGTACGCGGCCCTG
>JBPCPG010000157.1:0-7831 GCA_050999445.1 Nakamurella sp.
GATCACCAGTTCGATCTCGACCGGGTAGTGGACGTCGAGTACCCGCTTCACGGCGGACTGCAGAGTAGCGACCTCGTTGTAGACGGGCATCAGGATCGAAAGTTTCACCGGAGGATGATATCCATCCGACAGGCCGGCTGTGTTTCGACGAGTCACAGAGACACAGGTCACACCCGAACGGACCGCTCCTTGCCCTGTGCACGGCGCCGCGCCGCGCCGCGCCGGGACAGCGCTACCTTTTCTGCACGAATGCTTCCACCCGGTACTTTCAACGCACGCTTTTGCACACATGCACCACCGGTCCGCGCGAACCGTGGTGGTCGAGGACCGAGGGGCTCACAACATGTTCGACCGCAGGATCCTGGTTACCGGAGGATCGGGCTTCATCGGCTCGCACCTCGTCCGACGGCTGCTCGCCGAGGGCAACGAGCTCCTCGTCGTCGACAACTTCTATTCCGGCAGCCGGGCCAACCTGGCCGATGTGCTGAGCGACCCCCGGCTGGAGATCGTCCGCCATGACGTGACATTTCCGCTGTACGTCGAGGTGGACGAGATCTATCACCTGGCCTGCCCGGCGTCGCCGGTCTTCTACCAGCGCGACCCGGTCCAGACGACGAAGACCTCGGTGGTCGGCTCGATCAACATGCTGGGACTGGCCAAGCGGACGAAGGCCCGGGTGCTGCTCGCCTCGACCTCCGAGGTGTACGGCGACCCCGAGGTGCATCCACAGCACGAGGGCTACTGGGGCCACGTGAATCCGATCGGGATCCGGTCCTGCTACGACGAGGGCAAGCGGTGCGCCGAAACGCTGTTCTTCGACTACCGCAGGCAGCACGACTTGCCTATCAAGGTGGCGCGAATCTTCAACACCTACGGCCCGGGCATGCGCCCCGACGACGGCCGGGTGGTCTCGAACTTCATCGTCTCCGCGCTGGCGGGAAAGCCGCTGACCATCTACGGCGACGGCTCGCAAAGCCGGTCATTCTGCTACGTGGACGATCTCGTCGATGGGCTGATTCGACTGATGGCAACGCCGCACGAGGTCACCGGCCCGATCAACCTGGGCAATCCGCATGAATTCACCATGACCGAGTTGGCGGACCAGGTGATGGCGCTGGTCGGTGGCGACGTCGGGGTGGAATACCACCCGCTGCCGTCCGACGACCCGACGCAGCGACAGCCGACCATCGACCAGGCCAGAGAAGTGCTCGGCTGGAGTCCGAAGATCGAACTGGCGCAAGGGCTGGCGCAAACCGTGGCCTACTTCCGTCAGCTCTCGGGTGCAGCCGTCCGGTGAGTGCGGGAGAAGTCGCGAGCCCAGCGATTCCTGACGTCGACGGCGTCGCCGGAGCGGGCGAGGCGGGTCCGGCGCCCGACGACTCCGCTCGACGGGCGCCGAGCGGGACATCCCGCTCGATGGCTTGGGTGTCGCGGTGCTATTTCGTCTGGCTGGTTCCCGCCTCGTTGATCCTGGGCGCGGTACTGCGAACGCGAGAGTGGTTGTACGACAAATCGTTGTGGCTGGACGAGATCACCGTGACCAACCAGCTGGCATCGCGCACGTTCGGTGGGCTGCTCAAACCGCTGGGTGGAAATCAGGGCGGCCCCGTCGGATGGCTCTGGGCCGAGCGCGCGTCCATCGACCTGTTCGGCGTTCACGAGCTGGCCCTGCGACTGGTTCCCTGGCTCGCTTCGCTGGTGGCGCTCGGGGTCTTCCCACTTGTGTGCCGACGGTTGCTCGGCCGCGTCGTCACGCCGACCGCAACCCTGCTGTTCGCGACATCGCCCGCGCTGATCTTCTACGCCGCGGAGACCAAGCAATATTCGAGCGACACGATGTGCGCGCTTCTTGCCGTGCTGGTGACTCTCTGGCTGCTCGATCGCACGCCCGATCTGCGAACCGGCCTGCTGTGGGGCTTGGCCTGCGGGGCGCTGACGTGGTCCTCGCAGCCGGCCATCCTCGTCACCGCGGCGTGTGCGTTGTCTCTGATCGTGCGGTGGGCGCGCAATCGCCGGGCGCTGGGCTCAGTGCTCTGCGGTGCGGTGCTGCTCGGTCTGTGCCTTGCGGCCGAATGGTTCGTCACCCTGCGCCAGCAGAGCGCGAATGACTCCCTGCAGGCCTACTGGCAGAAGTTCGGGGGGTACCCGCCGACCAACGCGTCGCTGCGGCAGGAACTGAGTTGGCTGTGGCGGACGTTCTCGACGTTCGTCCAGCAGGTGGCTCACCTGAGCCTGCCCGTCGTGGCGGCGGTGCTCGCACTGTGGGGGCTGGCGACGCTGATCCGGCGCCGGCCATGGCAGGGAATGGTGGTCGGGATCGTCCTGCTGGCTGCGGTCGGTGCCGCTGTCACCCGCCACTACCCGTTGGCCGATCGATTGGCCCTCTATCTCCTGCCGCTGCTCCTGCCCCTGATGGCGGCAGGCCTGGCGGACGCAGACCGGACGCCCGGGCGCCGACTCCCCGGCCGTTGGTCCTTGCCGGTCGTCGTGCTGTGCATCCTCGGCCTGGCGGCCACCACCGCGCCGGCCGTTGTGACCGGCGTCAGCAAACTGGTGCAGCCTGACGAAAGGACCGCTGGACGGCAGGCGGTCGAGTTCGTCGGCCGTCACCGGCAGCCGTCGGACCTGGTGCTGACCGACCGCTGGGGATTGTCGACGGTGTACTTCTACGGGCCGCGCAATCATGTTTCGGTGGGTGGCGTTTTCAGCTTTCCGGCGGCACCGGCGGGTTGTCGGAGCGACCCGCTGGCTCCGTTGGCGCACTACCGGCGGGTCTGGCTGCTCTTCGCCCATCATCCGTCGGACGAGCCGGCCGACCGGACCGAGATCTACCGCTCACAGCTCGCCGCCCGAGCGACCCTGGTCACCTCCTTCTCGGGCGCCGGTGACGCCGGGGCCTATCTGTACGACCTGAGCCTCGTTCCCACCTCCCCGGCGCCGCCGCTCCCGCGCTGGTCCAAGAACGGCTGCTTCACGATTACAAATGTGCGGCCCAAATAGGTATCGGCTTGCCCATTTCAACCGCTGGTCGAAGGATGTGCGCATGCAGCTGCCAGTTCTGCCCCCGGTCGCGCCGATGCTCGCCAAATCCGTGCCGGAAATTCCGCCCGGTGCTTCCTACGAGCCCAAATGGGACGGGTTCCGGTCGATCATCTTCCGGGACGGGGACGAGATCGAGATCGGCAGTCGCAACGAGAAGCCGATGACGAGGTACTTCCCGGAGCTGGTTGCTGCGTTCCTGACCGAACTGCCGCCCCGCTGCGTCGTCGACGGGGAGATCGTCATCGCCACGGCGGACGGTCTGGATTTCGACGCCCTGCAGCAACGCATTCACCCCGCAGCGTCCAGGGTCAACATGTTGGCCACCACGACCCCGGCGTCCTTCATCGCCTTCGACATCCTGGCCCTGGGTGAGGAGAAGGTCACCGGTCGCCCGTTCACGGAGCGCCGCACATTGCTGGAGGAGGCGCTGGGCGGCTGCCGTCCGCCGATCCATGTCACACCCGCCACATTGGATGCGGCGTTGGCACAGCGATGGTTCGCGGAGTTCGAGGGGGCCGGCCTGGACGGCGTTGTGGCCAAGCCACTGGCGGGAACGTACCAGCCCGACAAGCGGGTCATGTTCAAGATCAAACATGCGCGCACCGCGGATTGCGTGGTCGCCGGTTACCGGCTTCACAAGTCGGGTCCGGACCTGATCGGTTCACTGCTCCTTGGCCTCTACGACACAGCGGGCACACTGATGTCGGTCGGTGTGATCGGCGCCTTTTCCATGGCGCGCCGCAAGGAGCTGTTCGCCGAGCTGCAACCTCTGGTCACCACGTTCGAGGACCATCCGTGGAACTGGGCGGCGCCATCGGAAGCAACAGGCCGACGGACGCCGCGGTCGAGCGAGACCTCGCGCTGGAACGCCGGCAAGGACCTTTCCTTCACTCCGTTGCGGCCGGAGCGAGTCGTGGAGGTGCGCTACGAGCACATGGAAGGTCAGCGTTTCCGGCACACCGCCCAGTTCTCCCGCTGGCGACCGGATCGGACGCCAGCGTCCTGCACCTACGAACAGCTGGAGACGCCGGTTTCCTTCGACCTGGACGACATCGTGCCCGGCTTGCGGTGATGCCGAAAACTAGCCGGCTGACCTGCGCTCGCAGCACTCGATCGGGCCGCGGTGCTGACCCCTCGGTTTACTCGTGGCGGTGCCGGTCGGTGTCCCGGCTCGGCTGCACCCGCTTGGGTTCGCCGGGCATCTTCGGATATTCCGGCGGATAGGGCAGATCGCCGAGTCCCCTGTCGCGCTGATCCCGTTCCGCCATCTCGAGCAACGGCGCCAGATCGTACCGATTCCCGTCCAGGCCGGAATGAAGATCGCCGACGTCGGCGAACCGGCCGGGCATGGATAGTACGTCGAAATCCTCGGGCCGAACCTGCGGGACTTCGTCCCAGGTCACCGGTGCCGACACCGTCGCCAGCGCGTTCGGCCGCACCGAATACGCGCTGGCCATGGTTCGATCGCGGGCCATCTGGTTGAAATCGACAAAGATGCGTTCGCCGCGCTCCTCCTTCCACCAGTTGGTCGTCACCTGCTCCGGCATGCGGCGTTCCAATTCGCGGCCGAGTGCAATGACTGCGCGCCTCGCCTCGACGAAGGTGGCCGTCGGTTCGATCGGCACGTAGACGTGCAGACCGCGTCCACCGGAGGTCTTCGGATGCCCGTCCATGCCCAACTCCTGCAACACCTCCCGGAGCCTTGGAGCAACCGCGGCGGCATGGGAGAAATCGGTGCCCGGCTGGGGATCGAGGTCGATCCGCAGCTGATCCGGATGGTCGACGTCCGCTGAGGTGACCGGCCAGGGATGGAATCTCAGCGTGCCAAGATTTGCCGCCCACGCCACGATGGCCAATTCGGTAGGGCACACCTCCTCGGCCTTTCTTCCGCTGGGAAAGGTGATCTCGACCGATTCGAGGTAGTCCGGCGCCTTCTGGGGCACTCGCTTCGAGTAGAAGGCGTCACCTCTGTTATCTGCTCTGGTCGAGAGTGTGGCGCCTTCGAAATACCCGCTCGGCCAGCGTTCCAACGTCGTCGGCCGATCTTTCAGCGCACGCAGAATACCGTCGCCGACAGACAGAAAGTACTGCACCACATCAAGCTTCGTCAGATTACGATCGGCGAAATAGATCTTGGACGGATTGCTGACCCGCATGGAGCGACCAGCCACATCGAGTTCCACTGCGGGGGTGGACGAACGAGCCATGCTGGGAAACCTACCCGCAGGCCCCAGCCGGCCGCGGACCCGCTCGCCGCTCCTGCTGGGAAAAGGCGGATTCCGGAACGGTTTTGTTGTCGCCCCCCGACGATTCGTTCATCCCTTTCACCGATTCCGCTGATATCCAGCGGGCCCGCGGTTCTCCCGGTAGGTCGGATTGGCTCCCAGCGGCCGGCGGACCCGTCCATCGTCGGTCGGGGTCGGTCCGGTTTGGCAACCAGGGCAATAGAAGGCGGTTCTCTCCTTGGGTGGCAGCCCGATCGGCGCCACCCGGACCACGGCGCCGCAGCGCTGACATGGTTTGCCGGATCGCCCGTGGACGAAGGTGTTCGAGCCGGTTCTCGGATTGCCTGTAGTCGTGGGGACGGCCATCGTGACGCCGCGCAGCAGCAATCGCCGGGCAGAGCGGAGCAAGTCGGGCAGCTCCATGTCCTGGGTCGGTGTCCACGGCGAGAGTCTCTGCAAGAAGAGCACTTCGGCCATATACATGGTGCCGATGCCGGCCACGGCGGTTTGATCCAGCAGCGCCGCTCCGATGTGTCTGGCCGGTACCGATCCGAGTCTGCGCACCGCTTCCGCAAGACCTGTCCCGGCAAAGGAGTCGGCCATGATGTCGGGGCCGAGGTGGCCGATCAGCGTGTCCTCCGCAGCCGTCGGCACCAGATCCAGCAGCCCGAGCCAGGTTCCGATCGCGGTCCAGTCCCGGTTCGCCAGTACAGCCCGGACACTGACGCCCGTTGCTCGCGGCCAATACCGGTCACCCGGTGGCGCGATCGTCCATCTGCCTTCCATTCGCAGATGGGATCGCAGGGTCAGCGGCACCAGATCGCCCTCACCTCGCAGTCGGGTCAGGATCTGCTTGCCGTAGGCAGCAACCTCGATGACGGTCCGGCCGGCCAGGTCGACGTGACCGAGGTCGGGCCAGCGCAATTCCGTTCTGATCAGCTGTCGGTCCGTCAACGCAGCATGCAGTCGGCGAGCCGTTCGGAGCACCGTGTCGCCTTCAGGCACGGCGGCCTCCGGTCGATCGGAGCCGCAGGCCCTGAGGCGTCATGGTGAATCCGTTCCCCGTGAGCGCGTCGACCACCGGCCCCAGAGCCGAAACCGCTTCGACTCCGTCGACCTTGGTGATGGTCAACGAGCCGATCGCACCACCGATCACCTTGTCGCCGAGCGCCCGCGCTGCCTCTTGCAACTCATCGGTGTCGGTGCTGAACGACATCAGCGTGCGGCCTCCGCGTTCGGCGTAGAGCACCGGACCTCCGTCGACCAGCACGACCAGTGCACCCGCGCGCCTGGCCGGGCGGTGCTTCTCCTCGCCACCGCGATCCGGCCAGGGCAGGGCCGCGCCGAACGGGTTGGCCGGGTCCGCGGCGGCGAGCACCAGCCCGCCACCCGGCACCCGATCCGCGTCGGCGCCGACGAAGGCCCGCACCCGGTCGACCGCTCCTGCGGTGGCGAACTGCGCTGCGCCGAGACCTTCGATGAAATAGCCCCGTCGTACCCGCCCGGACTCCTCGAACGCGGACATGACCTTGTACACGGCCGCGAAGCCGCCGGGGGTTTCCTCGGCGACCACTGCTCCCCTGGTCACGATGCCGTACCGGTCCAGCAACACTTCCCCCGCGGCGTGCGCGCGGACCGTCGGGTCGGTCTCCACCTCGGGAATCAGCGACCACCGGCCGGCCACCATCGGTGGACCGCCGCGTCGCACCGCCGGACCCACTCGCCGTTGCCGACCGGCCGACAGCAGCGCCAGCCCGGACTGGCCGCGGTGCTGGATCCGCGGCGCCGGCGCCTTCGCCTTGTGAGTCGTTCGGCCGCCGATCAGCCGGGCCCGCAGCGGAGCCAGGGTGTCGCCGGTGACCAGCCCGGCGAACACCAGGTCCCACAGCGCCTGCGCCACTACATCGTCGGTCCGCAAGGTCCCGAACTCCTCGGTCACCGCATCGGTGAGTGCCCGGAAGAAGAAGGCACCGCCTCTGGCGAGGATTCCGAGCACCGCCCGGTGCAGCTCGCCCGGAACCTCCGCCGGCTGCCCTCCGGGTTCAGCAGCTGAAAGCAGCGCGCCACCGAGAACCTCGTAGTTGGGCAGCGCCATGGTCAACGACGCGGAGTCGGCCAGATGCAGCGAAACCCAGCCGTCGTCGCCGCCGAGGGAGCCGTGTCCGGTCCACAGCACCTCGCCGGCCGAAGTCAGTTCGTCCAGCATCGCGGGTGTGTAACCACGCACCCTGGCCGGCAGGATCAACGACTCGATCGCCGACGCCGGAAGAATGGCACCGGCCAACTGCTCCACGGCTCGCAGCAAGGCGTCGATGCCGGCGGGCGCCCGAGCTCGGACCGGAGCGCCGGAATAAGTACCGGCCCGGCCGAAGCCGTTGCCCCTATCGCCGTTGTGAACAGTCGAAGCCACGATTCCGTTCCAGGCCGGCAGGAATCGGCCGAGAGCATCTGCGGGCACCGGCTCGACCTCGGCCCTGAGCGCGGCCAGGGACCGGCGCCGGAGCAGCCGGAGGACCTCTGCGTCGACGAACTCACGTGCGCCGACGGCGCCCGGCTGGTCGAGA
>JBPCPG010000203.1:0-2690 GCA_050999445.1 Nakamurella sp.
GCTGTGCACCGGTCTGACGGTGCGGGACGTGCTCGCGCACCTCACCGCGGGGGCGAGCCTGAACCCGACGCGGTGGCTGGCCGGGGTGATCAGGTGCCGGTTCGACTTCGATAGGCAGGTGGCCATGCGACTGGCCGAGCGTTGACCGTCACGGTGGCTGACGATGAAATCGCCACTCTTGCTGCCGACGATGTCGGCGCGCCGATCAGCAGGGGTGTCACCATCGGCAGCCCCGTTCGAGGTTTGGTCGCGGTGGTCTGTCTGGCGTTGGAGATCTCTGACGCGGCGACGCTGTGTGACGGGTGCAACCAGTTGGCCCTTGGCTGGGAGGTCCGAAACCGGGGTAACGAGTCGGGCGTGGGGTCCCGTAGGTGGTACCTGTGCGGGAATTTTCACCGGACGGGTGTTACGGGACGGTCCGGCCACCTGCAGCGCCGCCATCTGCGTCGTTCCCGTAGGGGGTTCCGCTTGCGGTGTTCAGGTACCCCCTTGCCATCGGCTGGCTTCGGTACCGAGCACTCAGGCCCGGCGGACTTGGCCGTGGCACGATGCTCCTCGTGGACTTGGCGACGGTGTTCGAGGAGGCGCGTCGGCCGCTGAGGGGTTATTGCTACCGCATGCTGGGCGCGGCGGTGGACGCTGAGGACGCGGTGCAGGAGGTCATGCTCCGCGCCGTTGTGCACGCCGATCAATATGACCCGGCACGTGGGCCGCTGCACCCTTGGATCTTTCGCATCGCGACCAACGTGTGCATCGACATGCTGCGCAGTCGGGGTCGCAGAGCGATGGCGGTGGACCTTGGGCCGGCGGCGGAGGCTGGGGCCCCGCTGGGGGCGCCCGTGCCTGCGGAACGCTGGATCGAGCCCATGCCTGATAGTCGGATCATCGCCGCCCGCGATCCGGCCACCGTGGTCGTCGAACGCCAGACGGTCCGATTGGCCTTCCTGGCTGCGCTGCAGCACCTCCCGCCAAGGCAGCGCGCCGTCCTGCTCCTACGTGATGTGCTGCAGTTCCCGGCGTCGGAGACCGCCGACATCCTCGGCGCATCTGCGGCCTCGGTCAACAGTGCGCTGCAGCGGGCGCGGCAGACACTGGCCGAGCACAACCCGGCTCCGACCGACCCTCTGGATGAGACGGATGAGGCGCAGCGCGCGCTGCTCAACCGCTACGTCGATGCGTTCGAGCGGCACGACATCCAGGAACTGAAGGCCGTGCTCCGCGAAGACGTGCGCAGTTCGATGCCTCCGTTCACGTGGTGGGTCCAGGGCCGGGAGGTCCTCGCGGAACTGATGACCAGCGGAGCGTGCGAGGGTGCCCGGCTCGTCGCTACCGCCGTCAACGGTACGGCCGGCTTCGGGCAGTACCGACCGGACAGCGACGGCGTACTCCGCCCGTTTGGCATCGTGCTGGTCGAACTACGCGACGGGGCCGTGAGCCACGTCGCGACCTTTCTGGGCACCAGCGTTCGCTTCGCCGACTTCGACCTTCCGACCAGCCTGCCGGCCACGGTTGGTGCGCTCACCGATGAGTTTGGGGCACCCAGGACGTAGGAGACCGTGAAGGTACCCGACGAAAGGATCGTGCGCGATGTCAACCACCGACACCGATGTCTTGTATGCCGCGACCGTTGCCGAGCGGCGCCGCCTGGCGGCAGTGCTCGAAAGGCTCGCACCCACCGATTGGGACCGGGCGTCCCTGTGCGAAGGCTGGCGAGTTCGGGAGGTTACCGCTCACCTGAGCATGGCCTATCGGTATTCCGGCTGGGCCGTGACGCGTGGCATCGTCAATGCACGCGGCAGCTTCGCCCGCTTCGCCGACCGGACTGCCCGCCACGACGCGTCCGTGATGAGCGACCACGAACTGCTTCGGTCGTTAGCCAACAACGTCAAGCACCCGTGGCGGCCGCCAGGGGGTGGGCAAGCCGGGGCGCTGAGCCACGACGTGATCCACGGCCTGGACATCACCGAACCCCTCGGTCTGGACGCACCACCGGTTGCCACCATCCGTCACGTCCTGGATCACGCCGGCCCCCGCAACCTCAAGTTTTTCGGGGTCGACCTCGGCGGGCGCCGCCTCGAGGCCACGGACACCGACTGGCACCTCGGCCAGGGTGACCCGCTCCGCCTCCCGGCGAAGGACATCCTGCTGCTCATCACCGCCCGGAAACCCCTTCCGGACCCGGCGGCCGCGTAGGAGAGCGCCATGCCGACACCAATAGACGAACTGCCCAAGATTGGGGCACCAGCCACCCGTGCCCTGACCGCAGCCGGTTCAGCTTACGGAGTCGGTTCCGGTTGATGTTGCGTTCGGCGGCGGGCTGGCTAGGCGCACCGGTTCACGACGATCAGTTGGCGCGGCGGATGCGAGACCGTGACCATCCCTCGTCGGCGACCTCCGTGCTGAGCCAAGCCGCCAATCGTCCCAGTCGAATCGTTGACGAACGGCGCCGCGGGAAAGGTGCTCGAAGAAGTTCGGGGGGCGGTGTCGGATCGGGGCGGTGGTGTTCGTAGTAGGGGTGAGGCCGCCCACAGGGGGCGGCGCGAAGGTAAGGACTGCGAAAATGAAGCTGGCGAGCATGACTCAGGTCACCGTCGACGGAGTGTTGCAGGGGAACGGCGCCGCGGCGGATGACCGCAGGAACGGATTCGAGCGCGGCGGATGGGCCCTGGGGAAGGGCGACGACGAGACCA
>JBPCPG010000214.1:0-7858 GCA_050999445.1 Nakamurella sp.
GGTGAAACTCCGGTCGATCTTGACGATGTCGACCGGGAAGTGCTGCAGATAGCTCAGCGAGGAATAGCCGGTGCCGAAATCGTCCAGGGACAGCTGGACACCGAGGTCCTTGATCTCCTTCATGACCAGGGCTGCACGGTCCGTATCGCCCAGGAACAGGCTTTCGGTGACTTCCAGGCACACGGCCTCCGGATCGGCACCCGTCTCTTCCAACACAGAGGTGACGGTTCTGCAGAACGACGGGCCCATCACCTGCTGCGCGGAAACGTTTACTGCGACCACGGCGATGGATGGCCCGTCGTGTCTCCACTGGACCAGGTCGCGGCACGCCTGGCGCAACACCCACTCACCAATCGGCATGATCATGCCGGTCCGCTCTGCGCTGGGTATCACCACATCAGGCATTATCAGGCCGCGCGTGGGATGCTCCCAGCGCAGTAGCGCCTCCACCCCGGCGAGTCGGCCGGAGCCGAGCGAGACGATCGGTTGGTAGGCCAGGAACAGCTGGTCGAGACTATCCGCACGCCGCAGATCGCGTTCCAGGTCCAGGCTGCGATCGGACGCGAGTCTCGCCTCTCGGTCGCTGACGCAGTGCTGGCCCCCACCCCTGCTTTTGGCTTGATACATCGCGAAGTCGGCGTTGCGGAGCATGATTGCGGGGATGTCCTGGCCAGGTCCGGAAAAGGCGATGCCCACACTTCCGGACACGGTGACCGTCAAGCTCGGTAGGACAAACGGTTCTGACAGCGCTGTGGTGATCCGCCGTGCGATCAACTCTGCGCTGGCGGCTTCATCCATGTCCTCGCACAGCGCCACGAACTCGTCGCCGCCGAGCCGGGACAGGGTATCTCCGGGGCGCAGCAGTCCAGAGAGTCGGTCGGCGACGGCCACGAGTAGTTCGTCGCCGACGTGGTGTCCGTAGAGATCATTGATTATCTTGAAGCCGTCCAGGTCGATGAACAGGACCGCCGCAAAGTGATGAGAACGACGGGCCCGATCCACGGCTCGGTCCAGTAGTTCCGACAGCAGGGTTCGGTTCGGCAAGCCGGTCAGCGAGTCATGCAGGTTCTGGTGCCGCAACTGGGCTGCGGTAACCGCGGCATCCTGCCGGCTCAATGCGTTGACCAGGTAACCGGCAGCTACATCGGCGAGAATCTGCGCGGTCATCAGATCGCGATCGGTGAGGTCCCCTGGCGTATCGCGATACAGGTCCAGCGCGCCCAGGCGCTTGCCGCCCAGCCGTAGCGGGAAGGTGAATACAGCGGCCAGGCCGGCATCGAGAGCGCGCGGAGAGAATCTGGGAAATTGTGTGTCGACGCCCAGGTCGGGCATCGACACCGGCTCGCCCGTCCGATAGGCATCCAGGCAGGGCCCTTCGATCAATTCGTTCTGCAGGGTCTCGATGGACAGCACCACGTCGTTGCTCGCCGCCACGAAGTGCAGTTCCTGGTAAGCACCCATCAGCATCACCCCGACACCGGTGACGGGCAGGATGTCGACGATTCGCTTGACCAGATGATCGAGGATGATCGGGACGGAGAAATCGGTGCCCAGGATGCTGGCGAATTCGATGAGCACCTTCGTGAGGGGCAGGTTCATCTCGTTGGCACTCACTCACACCCGCCCTCCGGTGACGATAGGAATACAGAAAGTAGCGCGGCACGAACCCAATGAGAAGACGACAGCGCAAGTCGCTCGACCGTTCTATTGAGGTTCACCTGAACGGGTGACGGTGCGCTCACGAACCGCCAGCAGCGTGCGGCCACTCCGAGCAGTTCTTCGGGCCACGCGCCTTCAGCCTGGTCGTCGTCGTCGAGCGACAACGCGACGATCAGGCGTGATCCGAGTCGTGCACCGGTAGGTCGAATGCCTGCAGTAGCTCATCGGCCCCGGCTGCGGGCGAAAGATGACCGGCGGCAACGGCTTCGGTGATGGATGCTTCGACTCGACGGATACCGGGGGATTGCCGTAGCCGCAGTTCGAGCTCGTCGCGGACCAGCGCCCAGGTCAGTTCGACCTGCTGCCCAGACCGCTTCTGGGACAAACCACGCTCGCCGAGGAATCGCCGGTGCTCGCCAACCGTGGTCCAGAGGGTTTCGATTCCGGCGCCGGTGAGGCCGGAGCAGTTGAGCACCGGTGGTACCCAGTCGTCCTTGCCGCGCACCAGACGGATCGCCCCGGTCAGTTCCCGCGCCGCCAATTGTGCCTCGGCCAGGTGTTGTCCGTCGGACTTGTTGACTGCCAGGATGTCGGCCAACTCCAGCACGCCTTTTTTCATGCCCTGCAACTGATCTCCCGTGCGACTCAGGGTGAGCAGCGCAAAGGTGTCCACCATCGCGGCCACCGTGGTCTCCGATTGCCCGACGCCGACCGTTTCGACGATCACCACGTCGAACCCGGCAGCCTCCAGGACGGTGATCGACTGTGCGGTGGCCCGGGCGACTCCGCCGAGCGTGCCGGAGGTGGGGGAGGGCCGGACGTAGGCGTCCGGGTTCGCGGCCAGACCGGGCATTCTGGTCTTGTCGCCGAGCACGGACCCTCCGGTGCGCGAGCTGGTCGGATCGACCGCAAGGACCCCGACGCGATGCCCGGCGCCGAGGAGCCATTGTCCCAACGCCTCGATCAGGGTGGATTTGCCTGCGCCCGGCGCTCCGGAGATGCCCAGCCGGATGGATTGCCCGGCAGCGGGGGCAAGCAGCGAATGCAGCGTCCTGGCCGTCTCCCGGTGGTCCGCCCTGGTGGACTCGATCATCGTGATGGCCCTCGACAGCGCGGACCGGCCCTGGCCCGAACCCTGCCCGTCGATGACGGCTTCCGCAAGTGCGGCGGCGTCGGAGAAATCAGCAACGGTCATGGCGCCGGGGACAGCGAAGCGGTGAGCCGGGTCAGCAGATCCAGCGCCGCCTCGGCGATCACGGTGCCGGGTCCGAACACCGCTGACGCGCCGGCGGCCAGCAGCTCCGGGACGTCCGCCGGCGGAACGACACCGCCGACGACGACGAGGATGTCGGCGCGTCCTGCCGCCGCCAGTTCCGTCCGCAACTGCGGCACCAGGGTGAGGTGGCCGCCGGCAAGAGAGGACACGCCGACGATGTGCACATCCGCGTCGATCGCCTGAGAGGCAACTTCTTCCGGGGTCGAGAACAGCGGTCCGACGTCGACGTCGAAACCGAGGTCGGCGAACGCGGTGACGATGACCTTCTGACCGCGGTCGTGGCCGTCCTGACCCATCTTGGCGACCAGGATGCGTGGGCGGCGCCCCTGGTCCGATTCGAATTGCTTGGTCGCCGACAGCACGTCGTCAATGTCGGAGCGACCCTCTTCGGAGGACGCGGCCTGAGTCCGGTACACCCCGGAGATGGTACGGATGACGGCCGAGTGGCGCCCGTAGACCTGCTCGAGAGCTTGGGAGATCTCACCCACCGTCGCCTTGGCTCTGGCGGCCCGCACCGACAGTTCCAGAAGATTGCCGGACATGTCCTCACCGGTCCGGTGCTCTCTGGCGGCCCCGGAGGTCAACGCTTCGAGCGCTTGGGTCACTGCAACCCGATCCCGGTCGGCACGCAACTGCCGCAGCCGTTCGATCTGGCCCCGGCGGACCGCTGCGTTGTCGACCTTCAACACCTCGAGCGGTTCGACGACCGCCGGGGGGTACAGGTTCACCCCGATGACGGACTGGTCGCCGGTGTCGATTCGCGCCTGGGTCCTGGCGGCCGCCTCCTCGATGCGCATCTTCGGCAGTCCGTCGACGATCGCCTGGGCCATTCCCCCGGCCGCCTCGACTTCCTGGATCCGGGTCCAGGCCAGATCGGCGAGATCCTGGGTCAGCCGTTCCACGTAGTACGACCCGCCCCAGGGATCGATCATCGAGGTCGTTCCGGACTCGTGCTGCAGCAGCAACTGAGTGTTGCGGGCTATCCGCGCGGAGAAGTCGGTCGGCAGCGCGATGGCTTCGTCCAGGGCATTGGTGTGCAGCGATTGGGTGCCGCCCTGCGTCGCGGCCATCGCCTCGATGCAGGTACGAGCGACATCGTTGAACGGGTCCTGTGCGGTGAGGGACCAACCCGAGGTCTGGCAGTGCGTCCGCAATGACGTTGACTTCGGATTGCGGGAACCCAGATCGGTGACCATTTTGCACCAGAGCGCCCGCGCCGCCCGAAGCTTCGCGACCTCCATGAAGAAGTTCATCCCGACGCCGAAGAAGAAGCTCAGCCGCGGCGCGAACGCGTCGATGTCCAGGCCGGCGGCCATTCCGGTTCGCAGATATTCCAGCCCGTCGGCCAGCGTGTAGGCCAGCTCCAAATCGGCGGTGGCTCCTGCTTCTTGAATGTGATATCCGGAAATCGATATGGAGTTAAATTTCGGCATGCGCGCAGCGGTGTAGGTGCAGATGTCGGAAATGATCCGCGTCGACGGTCCAGGGGGATAGATGTAGGTGTTGCGCACCATGAATTCTTTGAGGATGTCATTCTGGATGGTGCCGGAAAGCTGCTCCGGCGTCACACCTTGTTCTTCTGCGGCAACGATGTAGAGGGCCAGGATCGGCAATACGGCCCCGTTCCTCGTCATCGACACGCTGATGTCGCGCAGCGGAATGCGGTCGAACAGTTGCCGCATGTCAAGAATGGAATCGATGGCGACTCCTGCCATTCCGACATCGCCGGCGACACGCGGATGGTCCGAGTCGTAACCCCGATGCGTTGGCAGGTCGAACGCGACCGACAGGCCTTTCTGGCCGGCCGACAGATTACGGCGGTAGAAGGCATTCGACTGGGCGGCCGTCGAGAACCCCGCGTACTGACGGATCGTCCAGGGTTGCGTGGTATACATCGTCGGATAAGGCCCGCGCAGAAATGGCGGCAGACCGGGATAGGAATTGGCCGAGTCCAAGCCCGCGATGTCTTTCCGCGAGTAGAAGCGTTGCACCGCGATACCTTCAGGTGACAGCCATCCGGCGCCCCTGTCGCGAACCGGCGAATCCGGGTACTCCGTCCGCAACGGCAGTCCGGCGAACGACGCGGGAATCCTCATGCCGATTCTCCTTGCCCATGGGCCTCGTTGCGGACGTCATTGCCGTCGCTGTCTGGATTGTCGCCGCTGTCTCTGCTGCCGTCGTTGTCGGCAGCGAGCGCATGTCGGGTGCGCTCCAAGAATTGGACCAGGTTGTCGCCAACGGCCAGACGATCATCGATCAATTCGGTGAATTCGGCGTCCGGTCTGCCCACGACGATGATGCGCCTGGCGCCCGCCTTGCGCAGGGAGCGCGCCAGTTCGGCTCCCGCCTGCGCGTAGTCGGCGTCCGAGCCGGTCAGACAAACTACCGGTGGGCTACCGGCAGCACGGTAGGACACAACGGCACCGGCCACGTCGATCCCGGAACGGGTGAGGCCGAATCCGGGCTGCGTCACCTGGACCCCGCCGGCCGCAAAAGCGTTGGTGGCGAACGAGACGCGGGCGCTGTACGCGGTCAACGGGCCGATCGGCACCAGGAACACCGACCGCGGCGCCGGCTGGTCCCGCATGGTCTCGTACTCGTTCGCCCACCGATAGGCCGAAACGTCCTCCTCCACAGGTGCGCTCGAAATTCCTCTGATAGGCAAAACCTCACCGAGCAGTGGAAATTCGTTGATGCCGGTGATCACCTGACGACGGGAGCCGGTCGATTCCGTCCTGCGCCTTTTCGTCCGATCCCACCGTCGCCGCAGGGAACCGTCGGTCACCGCTCGGATCACCGAGCCGTCCGCATCGATCCGCTGGAACTGCTCCCATCCGGCTTCGGCCAATTCCCACGTCAGTGCCTCCAAGCCGCCGGCGCCGCCGGCCGGGTCTTGCACGACGGCCACGTGCGATTCGCGGATGAGCAAGGCAGAGATGTTGCGCGCCAACCGACGCCCCAACGCACCGGGAGTACCCAGGGCACTGTCGAATGGCAGAACCGTGAGGGCCTGCGCGCCACCGACGCCCGCGGCGAAGGCGGCGACGGTGGTGCGGATCAAGTTCGTCCAGGAGTCGTACCGGGTCATCATCGGTTCCGAGGTGACCGCGTGCTGAGATTGTGGCTCCCGGTCGATCGAAGCGCCCGACAACTGAGCAACCCGGTCCCACAGCAGACGCGCGGCCCGGAATTTGGCGATGGTGACGAATTGATCGTCCGTCGCTGCGTAGCGGAATTCGAACAGCCGAAGCACAGTGGCCAGGTCGAGATCCAGTTCCGAGATGGCCCGCAGGTAATGAACTCCCACGGCGACCGAATAGCCTAATTCGGCGGCCTCGCCTGCACCGCGTTCGTGTGCCACCGTGGCATCGACCACGAATGCCCGAATGCCGAGATCGGTGGCCAGCACTGCGGAACGCTGCAGTGTTTTCGCCACATCGAGTTGGTCGTCGGATGATCGTTCACCGGAACGGAGGAAGCGACCCACCGGGTCCGTGCCAAGATTGCACTCAGGATGCGCTCGAAGGGCGCGTTGATCCAGAACGCCGGCGAGCTGAGCCGGGCCGTCCATCGGACCGATATCCAAGGACGACTGGAGTACGACCGGGCCAACATCGAGATGGACGCCGCCCAGCACCGCCGCCACGTCCTCCTGCGCCGTGCCGCCGCCGCCCGCCCGCAGCCACAGCGAGGTGACCCCGCCTTCCAGGTCGGCCGAAGCGGAGCGAGCCGCCGACTCGGGATCGGGATCGGCCAATAGAGCCCGAATCTGCCATCCAGGCTTCGCCCCTGGGCCTGCACCGCGCAGGAACGGTGGCCGACCTGGATCGCAGTGCAGGGCCGCTGCCCCTACCCTCGGGGGGACAACGGGAGCGTCGAGAGCTTCGATCGGCAACCCCTCGATGGTGTTGCTGCGCAACATCTCGAAGGCCTGGTCGTCCGCGTCTTCGTCCGTCAGCCGGCCGGCTCTGCGCAGCACCGCCGCCGCGGCAGACAGCCAGGCCTGCCGCTGGTTGTCGGCACTGTCGTTGTCGACGCGAGCGGTCACGGAAGCTCCCAGGTATGGACCGACTGATTGGAGTGCAAGCGGGCGAACTCCGGCCGGCGCACGCTGGTCAGCGGCTGATCACGATTGTGACCGGATTCTTCCAGACGTCGCGCTCCCTTGCGCGGTCGCCTGGATCCGTCGTAGCGCATCGGTGCCGTAGCAGCCGTCGGCCCTAAAACGCCTCGGCCCGTTTCCGACGTTCCGGTCCGGGCCGGCCGGTCTTCCGCGGCAAGCATGTCGACGGCGCTGTCAGAAACTGGTGGCCTTGAAGGCACCTCGCGCGTGGTTCAGCAACGAGCGCGTTGCGGTGCGGCCGTCGGGGCGGCCGCTTCGTCCGCGCGGCGCTGCCAGGGGGCCGCCGCAGGATCGGGGCAGACACTTCCCCCAGCTCCGTCGGACAGATACGATTCGCGGGACTCATTAACGCTGCGTAACCATGCGGGAGACTAATCGCTACCGTGCGCGGATCAGGCCCAGGGAGCACCCACGTGACCGAGCAACCGAAGCACCCCGTCCCGGCTGGCTGGTACCCGGATGCCTCAGGTTCTGGCCGACGCTGGTGGGACGGCACGGCGTGGACTGCGCACACCGACACGGGTCTGCCTACAGTCGCCGAGGTCTACCAGACGCCAATGGCCCCCCGCACCGCCGAGTTGGTCCCGCAATCTACGACAGCGGCGCCGCTGGAGTTGCGGCATCCCACCGAGTTGTGGGCCCCGACTGCAACGTCGGACCTTCAGTCCCCACCGGCCTGGCACCCGGACCCTCACGGGTCCGGTGGTCTTCGGTTGTGGGACGGAATGGCGTGGACGCAGCCGCTCTTACATCCGGTTTCGACCGCCATCGCCTCGATAACCGTTGTCAACATCGTGGCC
>JBPCPG010000239.1:0-7918 GCA_050999445.1 Nakamurella sp.
ATCAGTCGGCCTGCGGGTGCCGGAGCACCTCGAAGGACGCCGTCAACGCGAAGTGTCGACGGCCGGCCAGCCCGGCAAACTCCACGCACATCTCGGGCGGCGCACCCTGCATCCGCAGTGACGTCACCGTATGCAGACCGTCTTCGGAACTGACGATGTCAGCGATCCGCAGCTGGGCGGCCGCGACGGTTTCGACGGCAACTGCCGAGTTGTCCTGGTTCTTCCTCACCGGATCACTCTGGCACCGAGCACCGACAGTGCGGCATGTTGCTACCCGACCACCCGATCTCTGGTCGACGGCTACCCCAACATCTGTACCAAACCGGGTCGTCCCGAAGCGCGAATCGGCGCAGCGCTTCGGCTGCGCCGACCGGTCACGCCTACACGGTGCGTTGGGTCGGATCCCAGTCTTCGGGCAACGAGGGCACCGGGTCGAAGGTTGAATCCACGGCCACGAAGTTGCCGGAATCGATCGATTCTGCGGTGGCGAACATGACGTCCAGAACGTGCAATGCGAGCTTGCCGGTCGCTCGCGCCGGCCCATAGGGACGCCCACCGCGAATGGCCCTTGCCATGTCCACCACGCCGATGCCACGCCCGGCCGAGGTCTCGGCCACGGAGGTGACGTCAGGATCATCCGAATCCGCCCTCGTCAGACGGATGTCGCCGAAGAACTTGTTCGGATCGGGCGCTGCGATGGTCGCGTCGGTACCCGAGATCTCCAGCACGCCGACCCTGGCCAGCGCCGAGTCGAAACTGAACACCGCCTGCGCCTTGAGGCCACCGGCAAACTCGTACAACGCACTGACATAGGTCGGCACCGTGACGTCGAACGTCTCACCAACACGAGCCCCCTGGCCGATTTTGCGAGTCGGCCCGGAGGAGGAGCCCATCGCGGCGACCCGGCTGACCGGCCCGAAAACCTGCGCCAGCGCCGACAGATAATACGGAGCCATATCGAACAGCGGTCCGCCGCCGGTCTGGTAAAGAAAGTCGGGATTCGGGTGCCAGCGGTGCGGTCCCGCAGATTGGAACACGATCGACGCCGTCAGCGGGGTTCCGATATCGCCGTGCTCGATCATCTTCCGATGCAGCTGCAGCCCAGGGCCGAGGAAGGTGTCCGGCGCGGTACCGATCAGCAACCCCGCGGCGTCGGCCTGCGCCACGATCGCCCGCGCCGCGTCCTGCTCTGCGGCGATCGGCTTCTCGTTCCACACATGCTTGCCGCTTTCCAACGCGGACGCCGCGACCGACGCGTGCGCCGCCGGAATGGTCAGGTTGACGACCAGCTCGACGTCCTCCCGTGCCAGCAGGTCCGCCACCGAACCGGCGCCCGGGACCCCGTACTCGTCGGCTCTGGAGCGAGCCAGTTCCGGGACCAGATCTGCGACGAACCGCACCTCCAGGTCCGGATATTTCGCCATGTTCGCCAGATATTGTTCGCTGATCTTGCCGGCGCCAATCACTCCGACCGTCAGTGGGGGCGCCATCTACAGCCCCTTCGCGAACGCGAAACCGCGGCGGAGACCCTCGAACACATCGCCGGCGTAGTCGTCGAACTCCAGTACCGGGACTTCGAGGAATTTCGCCGCAGCGACGATCTCGGCCACTGGCATCGCTCCCTCGCCCAGCGGAAGTTGCTCGACGTTGTTCCTGGAGAGAGGACCGTCCTTCAGATGCAACAGACGCACCCGGTCACCGAGTCGGGTGATCGCGGCGGGAACGTCCTGACCGCCCACCGCTGCCCAGTAGGTGTCCAGCTCCAACACGACGGAGGGGTCGAGCAACTGCGCGAAGACCTCGAACGCCGGCCGGGAATCGATCGATGACTCCCATTCGAACCAATGGTTGTGGTAACCGACCCGAAGGCCGTGCTCGGCCGCCTTCTCGGCAGCTCTGGACAGGTCGTCGGCCACCCCCTGGACGCCTTCCCGGGTGGTCCACCGTGCCGGATCCGTCATCGGGTCCACGACCGTCTGCACGCCGACCAGAAGCGCCGCGTCGAAGATCGCGTCGAGGTCGACACCCTCCGAGGCCAGTCGCGCGTGCGCACTCGGCGCGGTCAGTCCGTTCGCCTGGAGGGCGTCTCTCAGCTCTTCTGGATTGGTCAGCAGATCGTAGGGCTCTACCTGGGTCAGCCCGATTCCGGCCAGGGTCGCCAGGGTGCCACGCAGATCGGCTGCGAGTTGGTTGCGAACCGAATACAGCTGGACGGACAGAGCGGGAAGCGTAGCCATGGTGGGTGTCCTTCGTTGCAGTACGAATGATGTGCCTGCAAAAGATACCGCCGGCGCCACAATCGGTTTCCCGGTGGTCGTCCCGACGCGAGATCGTCGGTCAGCGACGGCGGTCCGGCTCTGCATCTGAACGCAACCCGAACACTGCTGCGTCTGAACCCGAACAGCAGTGCCGCACAGTGGAGTAAGTCCAGCACGGACTGCAGCAATAAACTTTTCGCTCGACGCAGTTGGAGGAACAATGATGTTGAAGAAGATGACGATCGTCGGCGCGGTGGCGGCCGTGGCAGGACTCGGCATGGGCGGAGCAGCGTGGGCTCAGTCCGCCGATGCACCGGCGGCGGCATCCGTCGTCAGTGCATCAACAGCTGGTACGACCACCGCCCCATCCACCACCTCATCCAACGCCGCCCCATCGAGCGCCGCCCCATCCACGGCATCCTCGACAAGCAACCCGACCAAGGCCGGCAAGGGCGCTGCGGCCGGAAAGCACCATCGCGGCAAGGGTCACGGCAAGGGTCACCGGAAGAGCCGGGACCTGACCAAGCGACTCGCGGGGGTGAGCCACGCCCAGTGGGTCGGCAAGAATGCCAGGACCGGCGCGTTCGTCACCCATGACGCGGTTCGTGGAACAGTGTCGGCGGCGAGCGCGACCGCCATCACGATCAAGGCAACCGACGGTACCTCGGAGACGTTCACCGTCAACGGTGCAACGAAGGTGCAGATCAAGGGCTCGGCGAGGGCGACGTCCGGAAAGAGGACCGCGGGCGCAATCTCGGCCGTCAAGGTGGGCGACCAGGTCGGCGTGGTCGGCACCGGGACCGGACCGATGACCGCGACTCACGTGGTAGATCGCGGAACCGGGCACACCCCGAAGTCTGCGGCTCCCAGCTCCGCCGCTCCCACCACCTCCTGAGACGAACGATTAGCTGCTCGGCCAAAGGGTTCTCGGCCCGGCGGGACGTCAGATCAACGATGGCTCGTCGGGTGCCGACAGGCTGAGCACCGCGCCGACGACCGCGGGAGTCGCGGTCAACTCGGCTTCCAGTCGACGCAGCCGGACGGCCAGCCCCGACTCCGGGTCGTCGCCCGCGAGATCGACATCGGCAATCAGGCTCACCTGGCGCGGGCCGACTATCTCAAGTCTGAGGTAGGTCACGCGGTCGATCTCGGGCAGTGCCCTCAGCGCGGCCAGCGTCGCGGCACGGACCCTCGGGTCGGCCACTTCCCCGACCAGGAATCGGCGATTCCGGTCGATCAGGATGACAGCCACCACGCCGAGCAACAGGCCGATCAGGATCGAAGCGACCGCGTCGGGGACCGGTGATCCGGTCAGCGCAGTGGTGCCCAGACCGGCAGCGGCCAGGACCAGACCGGCAAGTGCTGCCGAGTCCTCGGCGAAGACGGCACGCAACGTCGGGTCGGACGTGGCCAGCACGTGTTGAAGCAGATCGCGGCGAAAGCTTGCCGCTTCCTTTTTGGCCTGCCGGACCGACTGCTGGAACGAGATGCCTTCCAGCACAAAGGAAATGGCCAGCACCACGTATCCGACCACGAAGTCCTCGGCCGGCGTGGGATGCAGCAACTGGGTGATGCCGTGGGTCACCGACACTCCGGCGCCGGCTGCGAACAGTCCGAGTGCAGCAAACATCGACCATACGTAGGCCTCGCGGCCGTGGCCGAGCGGATGCGATTCGTCCGCCGGGATCTTCGACCGTCTGTCTGCAAGCAGCAGGAAAATCTCGTTGCCGGCATCCGCCCAGGAGTGGGTGGCCTCGGCCAGCATCGACGACGAACCGGTCAGCACGGCCGCCACCGACTTGGCCGCCGCTATCAGCAGATTGACCGCGAAAGCGATCACCACAGTCGTGAGGGACTCGGACTTCTCCGCCGTGTTCGGGATCGGCAGTCGGGAGGGAGAGCGGGAACTCTCCGAGGTGGGCCCGGGATCGTGGTCGGTCATCGGGAGCTACCTTATTCCTTTCCGGTTCTGGCGCCGGAGAGGAACGAACGCCTGAAGCCTCACGAAAAGGAGCACCACGTTGTCCGTCGATGTGGAACTGTCCAGCCCTGGCCTGTCCGTCGGGATCGTCGGGTACGGAGCCCGGCTCGCGTACATCCGGACGCCGGATCGGCATGGTGTCTTCGGTGATGTCTCGATGGGCTTCGACGACCCGGCTGCGTGGCGCAGCGATCCGTCGTACCAGGGTGCGAGCATCGGCCGCTACGCGAATCGCATCGCCGGCGGGACGTTCGAGGTGAACGGCCGGTCGTTCACCGTCCCGTTGAACGAGGCGAACACCGCACTGCACGGCGGTCCGGTCGGCTTCTCCAGCCAAATCTGGGAGGTCGAGCCCGTCGTCCGGACCGCACACGAAATGAGCGTGACGCTGCGCCGGACAAGTCCCGACGGGGAGATGGGATTTCCCGGAAACCTGGACGTGTCTGTCGTGTTCTCGGTCTCCTCCACCGAGCTGACCCTCGACTATCGCGCTGTCACCGATGCCCCGACCCCGGTCAACCTGACGAACCACGTGTACCTGAATCTGTCCGGTTCGCCGAGTTCGATCGCTGATCATGAGCTCATCGTGTTCGCCGACCAGATCGCTGCCGTCGACACCGACTTCATCCCCACCGGCGAGCTGCTCGACCTGACTGGCACACCGATGGACTACCGGACGTCGACTGTGGTCGGAAGCCGCTGGCGCGCAGACCATCCGCAGATGGTGCTCGTTCGCGGCCATGATCACGCGTATCTTCTCGACGGATCGGGCGGCGAGTACGACGGGCTGCGGCTGGCAGCGGTCGCACTCGAACGCGTGAGCGGCCGGCGACTGGAGTTGTTCACCGACCAACCGTCGGTGCAGTTCTACTCGGGCAACTCGCTGGACGGGTCGGTCGTGACCAGGGCCGGCGCTACGTTGCGCCAGGGTGACGCGTTCTGCCTCGAACCTCAGCACCTGCCAAATTCGGTCAACCAACCCAAGTTCCCGGACACCGTGCTTCTCCCGGGTCAGGAATACCGGAACCGGAGCGTCTACCGGTTCACCGCGCAGTGATCCGCGGGTCCTCACCCGCAGTACTTCCGGCCGAACCTCCGTTCCCGTTCATCGCCCTCGTCTCGCCCTCCGGCCGTCCTCGGTCTTCAGGCCCGCATTCGTTCCATCGCTATTCGTTCCATCGTTCGTTCCCGTCAGGCCCGGCTCTCACCGGTCACCAGCCAACGACCGCTGCCGGTTCGCCAGGCCATGCCGAGGAATCGCAGCAGGATGAATGCGGCCAAGCCGGCCCAGACGCCGCCGATGCCCCAGCCGAAGATCAGCGCACACAGGGCAAGCGGAATGTATCCGAGCAGCGCCGAGACGAGGGTGACGGTCCGCAGGAAGCTGTTGTCGCCGGCGCCGATCAACACGCCGTCAAGGGCGAACAGGATTCCGCCGACCGGCATCATCGCCACCAGCCATGGCCACAGCAGATGTGCCTGGTGCGCAACTGCCGGATCCGAGCTGAATACCAACGGGATGACGAACCAGCCGGCCGCAGCAATCGTCGCGAACACCACGCCGGCGGCCAGACCGTACCTGCTGACCCGCCAGGCCGTGCTTTTCGCCGCATGCACGTCTCCGCTGCCAAGGGACGCCCCGACCAGCGATTGGGCCGCGATGGCGAACGAGTCGAGCAGCAGCGCGGTGAAGTTCCACAACTGCATGCCGATCTGATGCGCCGCAAGCTGCGCCGGACCCATCCGGCCCGCCACACCGGCCGCTGTCAGGTACGAGGCCTGGAACGCCGAGGCCCGGAGGACCAGATCCCGACTGATCACCAGCTGTTGTCCCATTACCGCCCATTGCGGCCGAATCGGCGCGTGCTGGCGTCGCAGCGCAAGCACGCACAGCCCGCCGCCCACCCACTGGGCCGCCACGTTGGCGATCGCCGAACCCTCCAGTCCCAACCCGAAGGGGTAGACCAGCAACGGCGACGCGATCGCGGAAAACGCGTTGGCCGTCACGACGATCACGACCGGAGTACGGGCGTCCTGCACACCGCGCAGCCATCCGTTGCCGGCCAACACCAGCAGTACCCCTGGCAGCCCGAGGATGGCGATCCGCAACCACGAGTTCGCGGCGGCAGCGACCGGCCCATCGCTGCCGACTATGAGGCGGGTGAGCGGTCCCGCCACCAACTCGCCGACGCCGACGGCGACGACGCCCAGAACCATCGCCAACCAGGACGCCTGCACTCCCTCGTTCACGGCGGCATTCCTTCGACCGGCACCGAAGAACCGTGCGGCTCGGCCGGTTGTGCCGTATTCCAAGGACGTGCCGACCAGAGCGAGCAGCGTCATCACAGTCCCGCCGGCGCCCAGTGCGGCCAACGGGACCTGCCCGAGGTGCCCGATCACGGCCGTGTCGACCAGCAGGAACAACGGCTCCGCGGCCAGCACCACGAAGGCCGATGCGGCCAGGGAGACGATTCGCCTGGTCGGGATGTCGGTGTTCGTTACGTCGGGGTTCGTCACCGAAGAATTATCTCCGGCACCTTGCGGTGTGCGCGTCCGTCGAGGGTCGGTCGCGACTCGTCACGTCCATCAGAGATGGTCGATTCGCGGTGGTCGAACCACAAGTGGTCTAGCAGCATTCGGTTTGCTGGTCGTTCAGAAGTGGTCGAGCAGACCCGAGAAGGAATCGAGCACCAGGACTTTTTCGTCGGTGTGATCTATTTCGGCCCGCTCGAGCACCCAGGTGAGCCGGTGCGGGATGAACACCGCATTCAGGCCGGCGGCTCGTGCGGGCAGGATGTCCGACTTCGGGGAATTGCCGATCATCCAAGTGACCTCGCGGTCGAGGTGATGCCGGACCGCGAGAGCGCGATACATCGCTTCGTCTTTTTCCGGAACGACGTGGATCTGGGAGAAATAGCAGGCCAATCCGGACGCATCGATCTTCCGACGCTGCTCATCCGGTGCTCCCTTGGTCAGCAGATACAGGTCGTGTCGAGCACGCAACTGCTCGAGGACGTCGACGACGCCCGGCATGAGTTCGATGTCATGACGCAGCAGCGCTTCCGCGAGGTTCTCGATCTGACGGACTTCCTCGGCGGTGGCGGTCCGGCTACTCAACTTCTCGAACGTGATCGCTAGATTTCGCAGAAATGCTTTCGCGCCATACCCATTATTTGCGATGTTCGCTGCCTCGATGTCGTCCACGATCGAGCGCAATTCCGTGCGGTCCATCGTCGGGTGGGCAAGCCAATCCAGGTAGTCCTCTACCACCCGTTCGAACGGGGCATTGTTCTCCCACAGCGTGTCGTCGGCGTCGAAGATCAAGGTCAAACGGCGACCGGGCGGTCCCATGCTCGTCATCCGCCGATTGTGCGGTACCTGAAGTCCCTCGGTCATCCAATTTCGTCCGCAACTCCCAAGCTTTGCGGAACCGGAGCAAACGCCGGCGAGACCGATGACCGAGCAACCACCGGCGGCCGCGCAAGCGTCAGGCCGAGCAGGGCGAGCGCTGCCACAACGATCACTGCGATCCCGTAGTCCCGAGCCGTCGCGGCCACGCCTCCGCCGTGCACTACCAAGAACCCGGCGATCACCGCGGGCAGGCCCATGGCGAGGTAAGAAACGACATAGAGAATAGACAGCACACCGGCGCGCTCGTGCGGCCGAGCCAGTGCAACGA
>JBPCPG010000246.1:0-5402 GCA_050999445.1 Nakamurella sp.
TGGAACTCCACACATGAAGACCACCGCGCCAACGTCCTCACCGCTTCCGGTCATCTCGGTCGACGGAGCCCGACTCGACCATCGGCAGATCGCCGCTGCTCGGTCCGGGGTCCAAGTTGTGATCACCCCCGAGGGTAGTGAACGAGTCCGACAGTCCTGGTTGCACGGCCTGGCGGTCGCCGACGACCGGCCCTTGTACGGGCGGACGACCGGAGTCGGCGCGAACCGGACCGTGCGGCCCGTCGGCGATCCGACGAGCCTGGCGAGAAGCGTGTTACGCAGTCACGCCACCTCCGCCGGTGTCCCTCGCTCCGCAGAGCGGGTGCGGGCGATGTTGCTCGTGCGTCTGAATCAGCTGGCGGCCGGCGGCAGCGGTGTCGCACCGGCCGTGGTCGCCGGCCTGTGTCGGATGATCAACGACGATTCGCTACCCCTCGTCCGAGAACTCGGCAGCATCGGGACTGCGGACCTTTCGGCGTTGGCCTCGACGGCGCTCGCACTGATGGGAGAGGGGCCGACCTCGCGGCCCACGGCCGGCCCGACGCCTTTCGGAGCGACCGACGGCTTGGCTTTCATCTCGAGCAATGCCGCTGCGCTGGGCGATGCCGCTCTGGCGGTTGACTCCTTGGACGAGGCGGCGCGCGCTGCACTGGTCGTCGCTGCCCTGACCTTCGATGCAGTGAACGGCAATGCCGAGTGCATCTCCGATACGGCCCTGCTCGCCACACCGTTCCCAGGGGCCGGCGTGGTCGCCCGAACCCTTCGCCGGCTGCTCGGAGTGGATGCGCGCGGGGTCCGTCGAGCCGGCGGTGAGCCCGTCCCGGCCGCTCGGATCCAGGACTCGTTCGGTCTTCGCACCATCCCGCAGACACACGGCCCGGTGCTCGATGCGTTGACCGCCGCCGCCGGGGTCGTCAACAGGCTGGTGAACGCTCCGGCCGAGAACCCGCTCGTGTTCGGCGGGGTGCGTCCCCTTCAGGACGGCGCAATCGCTCACCACGGCGGCTTCCACCAGGCGTACCTGCAGATGGCGATGGACTCGCTCGGCCTCGCCGTCGCGCAGAGCGGACAGTTGGTGCTGGCGCGACTCGCCGTCCTCGTCGAACCGGAGATGACCTGCCTTCCGCCATTTCTCGGGAACGGCACTCCCGGCGCATCCGGGATCATGGCCTGCGAGTACGTGGCGGCCTCGGCCCTTGCCCGGATCCGGGCGAGCGGTTCACCTGCCGGCCTCCAGACCGTGACCCTGTCCCGCGGCTCCGAGGAGGATGCCAGCTTCGCCTCGCTGGCTGCGACGCAGTGCCTGGACATGGCCCAGTCATATCGGCAGCTGCTGGCCTGCGAATTGGTTGCCGCGGTGCGGGCCATCCGGATGCGCCCCCGGCAGCCCGTCACTGGTGTCGTCGGTGACATCGTCGCGCTGTGCCACGCGCTTCCGTTCTCGTTCGAGGATCGGGATCTCTCCGGCGACCTCGACTTCGCGAACGAGCTGCTGCCGGTGCTGGCCGATCTGGTCCAATGGCGTGCCTGACGGTCGGTCGAGGCTTTGCCGGTCGCCGGTCCTCTTGGTTCGTCGCCGGACGCGGCAGTGCCTTACACTTGATTCTCTGAGGTGTGCCCGCGCCTGCCATCGATCGCACGCCGATCGCGGTTCCGCAGGTACATCCCCGATCTGCGAGCGGGCCTCGGTCGTCGGGATCTGAACGACAACGGTGGCCGGCGGTGTTGCGGAGAAGCATCGCAAGAGACGGAAAGAGTATGACCGGCGCGCTGCTGGGTGTTGCAGCACCGGACCAAGGCAGCACGGAGAGACGCAGTGCCGAAGTGAGCAGTGCCGAAGTGAGCAGTGCAGAGGGGCGTGGCTCAATTGGTAGAGCAGCGGTCTCCAAAACCGCAGGTTGCAGGTTCAAGTCCTGTCGCCCCTGCAGTGAACGAATGCCAGAACGGCTATCGGAACGAAGATGGGCAACGACAGCCGGCCCGCACGGGCCGCGCAGCAGACTGAGCACGAGACGAGGACCTTGCGTGAACGACGAACCCGAAGTGGGGGACGGCCGAGCCGTGCCCGCTGCCGACAGGTCGGACGAGGCCGTCGCCGCGGTTGCCGGCGCATCGGGAACCTCAGGCGACTCGGAAGTCAGGCTGTCGAAGTCGGAGTCGACTCTCGGCCAAGATGTCACCTCGGTCGTCGGCGCGGAGGCCGAACCGAACGAAAGCGACGGCGACAGGGAGTCGGAACTGGTCGGGGCGGTCTCGGCCGGCTCGGCTCGTGCCGCAGCCCGCCGGTCGGGCGTTCGTGCCGGGTCCACGCCCGCAAAGGGTGCGGCCACCAGGGCCCGTGACACCGGTCGGGACGACAGGGGCAGTGTCTTTGCCCGCCTCCGTCGTTTTCTCCGGGAGGTCGTCTCCGAGTTGCGCAAGGTCATCTGGCCGGCCCGCAATCAGATGGTCACCTACACCATCGTCGTCATCGTCTTCGTGGTGGTCATGGTCGCCATCACGGCGGGCCTGGATCTGTTGTTCGCCAAGGGCGTGCTGACGGTGTTCGGTTGATCCAACGGCGGTTGTGTTGCACCTGGCCGCAGACCCTGCCGCAGTGGACCGGTTCGCCGAAACCCGAGAGTTGCCGAAGTTCGTGAAGATCAGCCAGATGAGGAAGTGACCAGTACCGTGCCCAGCCATGTCGATTCCACCAGCGGCCTCGAGTCCGCCGAGGACGTGTCGACCGACGAAACTCCGGGCGATGCGGAGAGTGTTCTCGCACCGCAAGAGAGCTCGGAAGGTGCTGCCGACTCCGCTGCGACCTCTCCCGAGGACGGCGCGGACCCTGAGTCCGCGAACCGAGAATCTGCCGATCCGGTCGACGCTGAACCGGTTGACGCTGACCCCGCCGACACCGATTCGGTGGATGCCGAACCCGTCGACGCCATCGCAGAGTTGAAGGCTTCGCTTCGCCGAGCGGATGGTGAGTGGTACGTGGTGCACTCCTACGCCGGGTATGAGAACAAGGTGAAGACGAACCTCGAGACCCGCATCAAGTCCCTCGACATGGAGGAGTACATCTTCCAGATCGAGGTGCCGACAGAAGAAGTCACCGAGATCAAGAATGGCCAGCGCAAACAGGTCCAGCGCAAGGTGTATCCCGGGTACATCCTGGTACGCATGGACTTGACCGACGGGTCGTGGAGCGCGGTCCGGAACACACCGGGCGTCACCGGTTTCGTAGGCGCGACCGCGCAACGTCCGTCTCCGTTGTCGATCGACGATGTGGTGAAGATCCTGGTTCCCGCTGCGCCGAAGAAGGCGGCCGGGGGTTCGGATCAGACCGGGGCCGGTGGAGTCTCCGTGCGCACCGAGGTCGACTACACCGTAGGCGAGTCCGTCACCGTGATGGACGGCCCGTTCGCGACGTTGCCGGCCACCATCAACGAGGTCAACGCCGACGGGCAGAAGCTCAAGGTGCTCGTATCCATCTTCGGCCGTGAGACGCCGGTCGAGTTGTCGTTCTCCCAGGTCGCCAAGATCTGACCAATCTTCGTCGCTCCGTGCAAGTGCCCGGTCGATGAATCTCCGAAGTACACACCCAGCAGAAATCAGGAAGAGAAATGCCTCCGAAGAAGAAGAAACTTGCAGCTGTCATCAAGCTGCAGATCAAGGCCGGCATGGCCAACCCCGCGCCGCCGGTAGGTCCCGCCCTCGGTCAGCACGGTGTCAACATCATGGAGTTCTGCAAGGCCTACAACGCCGCGACCGAGTCGCAGCGAGGTGACGTCGTCCCGGTCGAGATCTCCGTATACGAGGACCGCTCGTTCGAGTTCAAGCTGAAGACGCCGCCAGCTGCCAGGCTGTTGCTCAAGGCTGCCGGTGTCGAAAAGGGCTCGGGAACTCCGCACACCACGAAGGTGGCCAGCATCAGCGCCGCCCAGGTGCGCGAAATCGCTACGCTCAAGCAGGTCGATCTCAACGCCAACGACATCGATGCCGCCGCGAAGATCATCTCCGGTACCGCTCGCTCGATGGGCATCACCGTCACTCCCTAGTGGCCTTCCCGCCTCCCGCGAGGGCAGGCAATGACTCGAACTGCAACTGCTCCAACGCCCAACCAGATTCGGGTTGAGCATGCATCGGACCTCAGAACGGTCCGCTGCGGTGGGAGGGCCTGCGCGGCCCGTGAACCACGAACTCCGAACCTCATAACGCCGTCGCTTCTCGCGGAGCGGCCAAGGAGAGAACATGAACCGCTCGAAGGCATACAAGACCGCGGCCGAACTGGTCGATCGGGAGAGTCTGTACAGCCCCCTGGAAGCTGCGAAGCTCGCCCAGAAGACCTCCGCCACCAAGATGGACAGCACCGTGGAGGTCGCCCTTCTGCTGGGTGTCGATCCTCGCAAGGCTGACCAGATGGTGCGTGGCACCGTCAACCTTCCGCATGGCACCGGAAAGACCGCTCGCGTTGTCGTCTTCGCAGTCGGCGACAAGGCGGCCGAGGCCGAGGCCGCCGGTGCAGACGTCGTCGGTAGCGACGACTTGATCGCCCGTATCCAGGGCGGTTGGACCGACTTCGACGCAGCCATTGCCACCCCCGACCAGATGGCGAAGGTCGGCAGGATCGCCCGGGTGTTGGGGCCGCGTGGACTGATGCCGAACCCGAAGACCGGAACCGTCACGGCCGATGTGGCCAAGGCTGTCACCGAGATCAAGGGCGGAAAGATCAACTTTCGCGTCGACAAGGCCGCCAACCTGCACCTGGTCATCGGCAAGGTGTCGTTCCCGACGGACAAACTGGTCGAGAACTATGCAGCCGCCCTCGATGAGGTGCTGCGGTCGAAGCCTTCCGCTGCCAAGGGCAAATACGTGAAGAAGATCTTTTTCTCCACCACGATGGGCCCCGGTATCCCGGTCGATCCGGCCAAGACCAAGAACCTGCTCGAGACCGAAGAGGTCTGACCCGACTCCAGCTGTCCACCTGCTTCCTCATCGGCCCCGCTTTCCACCCGGAAGCGGGGCCGACGGCGTTCGTGCACGATCCGGATCTGGACGGTGTGCGATCGTCGAACCACGGGCGATGTCTTGAGCGGCAGATAGCATCGACCTTTCCGGGTGCACGAAGGGGTGGAGTCATGCAGGTGGGGCAGTGGATGGCAACGCAGTTCGGGGGGCGGTCGGACGGCCGCGGCCGGCCAGGGCGTGCCCGCTCCGTCCTGGCCGTCGGCGCCATTGCGCTCTGCTCACTGCTGAGCGGATGTGCCACTCCGATCGCCGGTGCTCCGGCGCCGGTGACTTCGCTGCTGAGTGGGTCGGTCGCCGCGACCAGCGGCGCGCAAATCCCGTCCGTCCGTTCGCCCACGGATCCGTCGACGTCGCCCGGTCCCTCTGCGGCCATCTCATCGGCGACCAGGGGC
>JBPCPG010000275.1:0-62821 GCA_050999445.1 Nakamurella sp.
CGCCACGACCTCGGCTGGCACAACGTGCAGCGGCAGCGCCACACCTCCCGGTGGGCCAGTGCGCCGCTGCGAGCCACGGCGCTGAGATGGGTGGCGACGACCTTGCCGTCGGTCCACCGCGCCCCGGCCGCCGCTTCTGCCAGCCAACCTCGAACGAGCAGTGCCATCAGAGTGATTCCGCTCCAGCGTGCCGATACGCAGGGCGGACCAGTGGCTGTGGATGCCGGTGCCGATGCTGAAAAATGCTGCAGTGATCAGGAGCACGCATTCAGTTCCGATCACAACTGACCGGGCGTGTGCAGCCATTGGGAAACACTCCTTCTTCTCATGTCTCGTCGGAAGAAACCTGCGACAGGTTTAGGCGTAACCGGGCCGCCGCCGCGTTGGTCGCCCAAGGTGAGGTGTCGTAGAACAGCCGGCGCACGCGGGGCCGCCCCGTGCCGCGCTGGTGCTGCTCGAGGGGATCCGTCGGTTCCCTCACATCTTACCCGTATCGCCGTATTACTGGTTGTATGGTGATACGGCTCCTGTGTGGCCGAGCGCAAGGCTTCGTCGGGGTTTTGTCCAAACGTCCGCCGGCGCTTGAGCGGCGAAGCCGCCCCAGGATGCTCGCTCGTTTGTGGCCCCATTCGGGGACCCGCGGTACCGGTGCTGTGTTTCATCGCCCTCTAGTGCGCAGAGCCACTCCGTACCGCCATCGGGTGCTGAGGTGGTGCCATCGCAGTTCTGTCCATCTGTGAGGCCGGCGCACCCACCGCTGCCGGCAGTGCGGGTAGCTGCAGACCACCAAACTGTTGATGGGGTAACGCTCGATCTCGGGTAAATCGCAGAGGTGCGGTACAGCAGTCGCACGGGGTGACTCAGGCAAAGATTTACCGATTTGCCGTATCAACGGCAATACAGATTGCCGGTAGGGCTCAACTCGAGGTGACATCTAACTCGATGACTCCGGCCTCGGCCAGCGATATCAGGTACCGGTCCGGGTTGGCGTTCCGCAGCCAGAGGATGTTGCTGGGTGATTGGACGTCACCGTCGATCCCGGACAGCGGCGGTCGTCGGTCGGTGTACGGGTAGTAAATGCCCTCGAGCAGGACCAGTGGGACGGGGGAGTCCCACCTCCGCAGATCGGCTGGCAGGTTGGACAGATCCATGGTCAGGATCTGCTCCTCCTGGTCGCTGAGTTCAGTCCCTTCTTGGTCTGCCGTGACGATGAGGCCGGCGATTATATTCGGCCGGATCTGGAGGGCGTGCTCGGCGCGAAGTTGTGCTCGGCCGGCGCTGTCTGCGTCCTGGTACTGCGGGATCCAGTACGCCAGCAGATCGTCTGCGGTTTCGGCGTACACCATGGCCTGGCCGGGATCTGTCCAACAGAACCGGTATGGCTGGCCGGCGGCCGTCAGTGGGGCGACCTGGTCACAGTGGTGGTTGCGGGGAAGCAGGTAGGAGAGGCGGCTGTGGTCGTAGGGGATGACCGTGATTCCTGGTGTGGGTTCTGTTGTGGGGGTGGTCATGGTTGGCCTCCGGGTGCGGAGAGGATCCGCGTAGATGTCAATCTTACGCGCATTGCCGTAAATAGGGTGGTACGGCAATACGGCAATAAGGGGTGAATTTGGTTAGATGGCGGATCGCTGCCCGCTGCGGTTCATCAGCCCGGTTGCCCACAGTCGCGTGATCTGCTGTTTGTCTTCATCGCGGCGGAACAGTTCGTCGATCAACCCCCGTACTTGCTGGGTTTGGTCGGCGAAGTCGTGGTGATCGGGATTGAGCTGCCCTCCTGCTGGTCGTGGGCCGGTGAAGGTCAAGGATCGGTTTCTCGAGCTGTAGTCGACCAGGGCTGCGGACATCTTCACCTGGGCTTGAATCCGGGATGCGTCGAGCGACCCATCCCAGAGTCGGAACTCGATGCGGGAAGCTGCTGCGTGATTGTCCGTCGACCGCCCGGCGATGTGGGCGACGTTCACGTAGGTGTAGCGGTGTATTTGGCCCTGCAAGTCGGTAATCCGGGTGTAACCCTGCATCGGTGGTTCACGCAGGGGCCGTGCGTATTCAGATCCGCGGCCGTGTTCGGTGGTGGCCATTAGGTGCAGGTCGGCTTGGTTGTGGTGCATGAAGCGCATGAACCGGGTCATTTTGGCGGCCATGCCGGCTTGGTCGGCTGCGCTGATGGTGACGTGGGATCCGGTGGCTGCTGATGAACGGCCTCCATTGCTGGAGATGATGCTGCAGGCCTCGCGTAGCCGCTCCCACGTCTCAGGTCGGTCACTCATGATGGGGGTGACGACTTCGCCGGCGACCGATCCGTCCTGCTCGAACGTCCATCCGCCGCGTAGGTTTCGTACATAACCGCTGCGCTGCGCAGTGTGGTAGCGGTTAATGTGGGGGGTGCTGGTGAATTCGGCTGCGTGCAGTGCTCGCCCGATTTGGCCGGCTGTGGCAGTGGCGCGGTAGCTGTCGTATTCGAGCTCGACGCCGAACTCCCGTTCGGCCCCGAACCCGTACATGACGGGGTGATCTTCGCTGCCGGTCATGAAGGGCACCCGTTGATCGGCCGGGCTGTCCATGACGGCCCTGACTGCGGCGGCGAAGCGAGCGGGATCTTCGGAGTAGCGGAACGTCGACCGATCCGGAGCTTCAGGTAACAATGCCGCCGATGCTGGTCTGGTGTGCGCCGACGGCGTAGCGGCGGACGCTTCTGCCGCCAGGGCGGCCGCGGTGCCTGTGGCGACCTGTTCGCGGTGCTGGTGAACCGCGGCGGTGAGCTGGTCACGTAGTGCGCCGCTGACTTCATGGATGTGCCGGCATTGCCCGGGGTAGTTCGCGTGGTCGGGGTCCGTACATCTAGCTCGTGAGCTGTTGACCACCACCTGGTCGTCCTCATCCAGGGTGACCATGAATTCGCCGATGAGTGGTCGGGGATCATCGTCCAAGACCGGAATTGTGACGTATTCACCGCGGTCGGTGTGCTCCATGAGGTTTGCGACGTCGGGTAGCGCGTCGATCCTCAGTGCGGTCGCCGAGCGGCCCTCGGCGCCTGGCACCTCAAGAGTTTGAAGGTCCCCGGTCGTCGACCGCAGGTAGGCGTCTTGGACCACGGCGGGGTCCTGGTCGCGGTGCTGGCAGATGTGGTTGGCCCCGGTGTACTCGCCGCAGCTGCTGCAGCGGCGCCGGATGCCGGCGGCGGCTGCCTGGGCGGCGTCACGGTACTGATGCGCTCTGTTGTTCTGTAGTTCCGCCCGAAATACTTCGACCGGCCGGGATCCCTCTTGGATCGATGCGGCAGTGCTGCTGCCGACGTTGCGGTAGGTCAGCCACATTCCGTCGGTGGTACAGATTTCCAGCCGCTGCGACTCGGGGTGATAGCCGGTGACGCTGATCTCGGTGGTGGTGACGCTGGGGGCGTGGTGGTCGCTGATGAGTTCGTGACGGCCGTCGGGGTTATCCGTCCGTCCGGCGACCGCGGCCAGCCCGTACCGGGTTCGTGGATCCAAGGGCAGCCCCCGCCAGCGTTGCCGCTCCTCGTCGCTGGGCCACTCTTGGCGTCCGCTGGGTGCGGCGGCGCGGCCGGATGCATACAGGTTCTGAACTTCCTGGTCGGGTACTCCAAGCCGGGCACCTTCGGTAGCCAGGTGGTCCTCCAGGATCCGGGCCGCTTGGATCGCTCGAGTCCTGATTCGTTCGGCGGCGTAAATCATGTCCGCGGCTGGCGGGGCGTCTGCCGCGCCGATTCTTCTGAGAAGTCCGGCTCGTCGTTGGGGCCGCAGCCCGGGGTGAGTGTTCACGGAGCTCTCGAGTTGGTTGCGCAGTGTTCGCCACTGCTCGCCGGTGTCATTGGTGGTGTCGGCCCCGTGGGGGGATTCGCCCGAGCCGTGGGTGTGGGCTCCGACGTACTCGTGCCTTAGCTGGTGGATCAGGGACTGGATCTGGTCGTCCTCCAGACCTGAATCGATGCGGGCCAACCCCATCGGCACATTCATGCCCGGTGTTGATCTGCAGCTCATGGTGACCCCTTTCGGGTGATCCGGATGTGGACGGATCAACGGTAGAGCCGCCACCGAAAACCGATAACCCGGGAATACGGTTTAACGCGGCAGACCGGTGCATGTACATCTCGCGTGAAAGCTCATGACCAAAACCGGTAAAACCGGTAAGCTCAGAACCATCACCGCAGGTCATCAGGCCAGTAGGAGCGAATTTGGGGACCGGTAAGCCACCGGTAAGCCGATCCGGCCCAAAGCCTGTTGTCGCAGCTCAAAGGCAATTTTTGGGCTTACCGGTTTTGAGTGGGGCAAACCGGTAAATTCCGTGGCTGGAACTACTGGGGCCTCAAGGTGGCTGCCGGCCAGGCGCACTCAGCGGTCCAAACCGAGCTACGACAAGCGGGTGGCGGCCAGAGCCTCAGAAGAGCGCGAGGTGCGCGGGCCGGTGCGGGTGCCAGCAGGTTGCGGCCCGGAGGGCGGAAAGACCTACCGGTTGTAGAGGAAGGACAGCAGGGCTGTTTGGTCGCCGCGGAACTGCCACTGGGTTTCGGGGTTGCCCATGTACTCGGTGGCCATGGCCTCACTCAGGGCGTCCAGCGCCGCAGCCGGGCCCTCGGCGTAGAAAGCATCCAGGATCGATGCCATGGCGGTCGGGGACAGCTGGAGGTCGATGGAACGTCGTTTGATCGCGGGGGAGCTTTCGATGACGGGGCCGGCGACACCCTGGAATTTCAGGCGTGCGCCGCGCTGGCGCATTTCGGCGTCTCGACCTTCGTGGATCTGCCGTCGTCGGTACTCGTCGGTGTCTTGGTTGCGCTGCACCGCGGCCGTGAACGGATCGGCTGCGGCTGGTGGAACCCGTTCCTGCTGGGCCCAGCGGCGGATTGTGCGTTCTGATCGGCCCAGACGTTCAGCGACTGCCCGGGTACCGCCCAGTTCAGTGATCTGGTCGCGCACGCTGCTAGCGGCGGGGCCTCGCGACTCATCCACAGCCTGCCGGAACTGACTGGCGGCGCCCCCTCTGCGGGGTACGGACTCACGCTGTGCCCAGCGCCGAACAGTGCGTTCCGACCGGCCCAGCCGCTCGGCGACCGCCCGGCTGCCGCCCATTTCGCGGACCTGGTCACGGACACCGGAAGGTCGAGTCAAGCCCTGCCTGAACTGCGTCTCAAGGCGACTGGGAGGGTCGGGGGAGGTCACGGCTGCTCGGCTTTAGGCACCAGGGGCAGTACCTTCGCCAATCGTCCGCTGGCCAACGCCTCACGGATCTGATCGGTGAGCGGCGCGGTACGCGACACCTTGAACTGGCCCAGAGCCCCACCGAGTTTGAGTGGAGTGGGCAGCGCGGTATCGGGGTGCGGGTCGTCGGAGAGGTAGAAGACCTCGTCGGTGGAGATCGCCACCGGCCACATATCGCAGGTCTGTCCGGCTGAGCGGATCTTGCGGAGCAGGTTGGCGTTTGCGGTACCGATGACCGCGAGCCGCCAGTCCGGGCGGTACAGAGGGCTCTTGGCCTGACCGTCCTCGGCTCGGGCGAATCGTCCGGTCATGGCGGTGTACGTCACCTTGATCGCCCGAAGTAGCGCCTCGCCGTTGGGGTCACCGGCCGCAATGGCGTCCATGGCCGCGGCGCGGCCATCGCGGATGGTCTCGTACCACCGGGAGAAGTACCTACGGGTGGTGGCCGGCCAGATGAAGGCCTCCAGGATCTTCGGGTCGTACCCGATGTCGTAGAGGTATCTGATGACCGGAGTTGTGTACCAACCTGTCGTTCCGGCCAGCGACCCACCTGGGCGGCAGATGTCGGGCAGCCGCCGATCGTCGTGCTCACCTGGGGTGATTCGCCAGAGACCGGCGATCTTCTTGTCGAAGGCGGCCCCCTGCTTGTGATGTGTCGGGTCGCCCACGCCGACCTCGACCGCTCCCAGTGCGGCCAAGTACATCGCGTTGGCATCGAAGGCGTGGATGTAGCCGCGCCGCGACTCCTCGATCTCCGGGCTCCGGCACCACAGCAGTGCGCTGCTGGGGACGCGACCGGGATCTTTCAATGCGGCGGGCGGCGCGACGTAGGTGGTCGCGGATAAGGCTCGGGGAGCCGAGCGCAGAGCCTGGAGCAGTGCCAAGCCGGTGGCGCCGCCGGATGCTCCCCACGTGATGCCCAGGGTGTCGGCGATGCTTTGTGCCCGGCGAGCCAGCTCGTCGGGCCCTGGCTGACCGTGCGTGAGTACCTCGGAGGTATCGAACAACCTGGCCAGGGGCAGCAGGACCAGCTGAAAACTTGCAGCGGGGTGCTCGTCGGTCTTCGTCCGCCAGATCCGGGTCCAGATCCGCAGGCGCCCATCGACAGAAATGTTCCAACCTGCCGCGATAGCCGCTTGTGCCGCGCCGGCCCCGGCCTCGCTGACTGCCGTGGAGATGGTCTCCATGTCCGCGTCGGCCGCGACCTCGGGCAGCGTGATACCGAACCGGCTCAGGCCGTCGATGGTGATCAGCAGCTGACCGGGGGAGGGCAACACGTGAGTGCTCCCGCCGTGGCCGATTCGCAAGGTGGCGGCCAGGTCGGCCAGGTCCGCCAGGCCGGTGATGGTCGCCGGATCCAGATAGACCCGGGTGCCGTCGGGCATGACCAGTTCGTCCTCGGTGACGACCGCCGCGGCCGCTGCCCACCGCTCACCATCAGCAGTGGCGGTAGATGGGGATTGGACAGAAATGGGTGCCGGTGTCGGGGGCGACGCTTGCACTGCAGCTGGCCCGGCTGCTGGCACCGGCGCGGCGGCGATGTCCTGCGGGTGAGCGGGCTGCGACAGGGTGATCGGTTCTGCCGGAAGCTCGCAGCAGGGATGCAGCGGGATGCCGTCGTAGCTGAAGATCGTCGGTTCTCCGCAAGCAGTACAGGGCATGTCGGTCGCGAGCACGGTGGTGTCGATCTGCCCCGTTGCTGGATTGACCTGCACGTCGGCCTCCTCGTCGGCGGAGCTGCTATCGGGATCCGGACGGGTCTCATCCGCCTCGAGCGGCTGCTCATCGACGGCCGGCGGCTCGTCGGTCTGATCCGGTTCGGCGAAACCGCTGGTGGTATCCGGCTGCGGTTCCGGTGGGGTCGGCTCAGGTGTCACGGGGGTAGGAGGGTCGATGCCGAAAATGGCGTCGGCGTCTAGGTCCCACATGCGCCGTTGGCCCTCGCCGGTATGAGGGTCGGGTACGACGGCGGTGTAGCGGCCCTGTTCGGTGCGCAGGTATCCCGCATCGGCCAGGCCTCGTTGGATGACGGTGCGTCCGGCCATCAATGGGCTGCCCTCACGGGACAGAACACCCAGGATTGCCGCGACGGTGGCGCTGGGGTCCATGTGCATGCGGTGACCGTGGCCGGTCTGGACCATCACACCGGCCCACTCGCCGCGCGCTTCACAGCGGAAGAACTCTTCGCCGGTCTTGTGGTCGACGCCGGTGTCGACTCGCCGCCAGCCCACCTGCAGCGCTCGTGGGTAGGAAGGTGTCAAGCCCTGGGGGAGGCTCAGATGAATCCGACCGGTGGACAGGGCAGAGACCAGGGCGGTCTTGCAGATCTCCGCGACCGAGCTGGGCGAATCGGGATCGATGCCGCGGCGGCCCGCTTCTCGCAGGGCTTCCCGGACCTCGGAGAGCATCTGGGTGGCCTCAGCGTCGCTGTAGGCACCCACCGCCGTCAGAAACTTGGCCATGAGCTCCCAGCCCACGGCCAGCTCGGCCAGCGGCTCGGCGACCCGATCGGCGAACCCGGCGGCGCGGTGTTCCTCGGAGAGCTCGGCGACCCGGGCGGTGGCCCATTCCTTATGGCCGGGTAGGTCCTGGGCCATCCAGGCCACCATTGAGGACATGACCAGGTTCCGGCCGTAGCGGGACTCCGGACGGCTCATGTCGATGATGGTGGACAGATCCAGCTCACCCTTGGCCAGGTCGACGACGTTGATCCGTTCCTGGGCCGAGACGTTGGATGCCTTGACCTCTGAGGTGGCCAGCAGCGTTCCTCGAGCGAACTTGGCGGCGTCCTTGACGTCGTCGGTTTGATTGTCGTGCCGGTCCCGTCGCTCGGCGTTGGCCTGTAGTCGGCCGACCTCGGCCAGAAAGACCGCTGCCTTTTCCGGTGACTTGTCCGGGGCGAAGTCGTCGGCGAACAGGATGCAATCCTTCGCGGCGTACAGCAGATCCCGTAATGCGTTGATCGTGGCTCCGGACCCGGACATTGAGGCGCCAGGACGCTGCCGTTCCCAACGGGTCCCGAAGTGGTGCATCACCAGGGCCGCCAGACCCGACTTATAGGAGCCTGGGACTCCGAACAGCATGGTCACCGGCGATGTCCAGCCCAGCACGCTTCGATAGGCGGTCCCGGCCATCACCGCCCCGACGTGCGGGGACAGCCGGGTCATCAGGGCGCGGGAGTGATCGTCGAAAGCTTGACGGATTCGGTGCGGATCCAACTCGGGTGCGCAAAGCTCGACCCGCTTGATGGTGGAGGGCAATCGGACAGAAAGCGGGATCTGTCCGGTGCTGCAGACGCCGCCGCCGGCGTGTACGTACGTCCAGCCGTGTTCGGGCAGCTCCCGCCACCCGGTCGACCGGTACCGCACCACCGTGGACGAAGTGTTTTTCGAGGTGAATCGGATGGCGTCCCAGATCTTCGCCCGGCCGCGTGGGGATGAGTCGTACTGGATGCCCATCTCGGGCACATTGGCCAGCCAGTCCCCCATGCGCACCCGGTCCTCGGCGACCCGCATCGTGATCGTCTCGCCGGTCTCGGGGTGGGTGTAGGCCAGGACCCGGGCCAGCACGATCGGCTCGGGCTGGTGGTCGAGGAACTCGCCGTCTTCCACCTCGATCTCGGCGACCTCGGTCTGGATGACCCGCGCGTCCAAGCTCAGGACGCCGTGCAGTTTGAGGTTGCCGTTGCGATCGGGTCGGTGCTCCACGATGACGCCGTCGGGAAGACGTTCGTAGCGGGTCCAGATGACCGGGCTGCCGGGCTGCCGGGTGCCACCACCACCGCCGTTGCCGCTGCGATCAGGGAACGGGACGACGTTGGCCGGTGGGTGGGGGTCGACAGTTGGGGGGGACGGCGTATCGGCCGGCGCCGCCCGCAACAGCACGTCGGAGACGGCCTGCGGCATGGGAATGCCGCAGGCCTCCCATGCCTCCAGAGCGATCCGCTGGGCCGCTCGGAATGCACCGTCGGCGCGGGCGGCGGCGGAGGAGGCATCGGCGGGTAGTGCGGGGATGGGCGCGGCGGTGGCCAGTTGCTCAAGAACCGTGGGTACAGCGGCCGCGGCAGAGTCGGCCGCGGCCGCCGCGGCCTTGGCGTTGCGGACTGCCTCGTACGCCCAACGTACGGCGAACCGCTGTTCCTCCTGGGCGGTTTTGGGTGCCTTCGGCTGTGCATTCCGGGCCCGTTCGAGCCGGGCCAGCACCTCGTCGTGGTCGATTTGAGCCTGCCGGACGTTCCGTTCGGCGCGTTCGGCCAGGGCGTCCACGGCGGCGGCCGATACGAGGGCCTCAGCCGCTGCCAGGGGCAGCGGCACGAAGTCCGCTAGCTCGAATCCCGCGGTGACGTGGTCGTGCGCGTCGGCTTTTGGCTCGTCCACGGCGGGCAGAACGATCCGGGTGGACGAGGCCACCCCGACCAGGCTGTTGGACAGTTTGACCGCGCGTCGGTAGCCCGCGGCGTCGCGGTCGATGACCAGGACGACGTCTGCGCCGCGCAGCTGCTCGAGCTGCTCCTGGGCGATGCCAGCAGCACCGTTGTTGTTCGTGGTGGCGATGCCCAGGGTGCCACCGGGACCGATTCCACGGAGAAGCCGGTTCAGGGCGAGGTCGTCTTTTTCCCCTTCGGCGAGCCACACCGGCAGACCAGTGGCGATGGCCTCGATGACCGCGGGCAGGTGACGTAGGATGCGCCGCTGACCCAGTCGGGGTATCCAGCCGCCGCGGCCGTCAGGCCGGCGCTGATCGAACCGCTTGTCCGTGCGGCCGTCGAGGTGGGTGCCCGTCTCTCGCATCACCTGGTACAGCAGGGCGCCGTCTGCGTCGACGTAGTCGTAGGTCTGCGTCAGCTCCCAGGACCAGCCCTGCTCGTCGGCCGGTGATGCGTCGAGGATCAACCGGTGGGGAATGGGTCCGAGCCGGTTGCCCGGCTTGGCGATGCTGGTGCGACGCGGGTGGGCATCGCCTGTACTGCGGGGAGGGAGAGGCTGGTCGAACCGGTCAGATAGCCCCAGCCCCAGCGCCTCAAGGATTTCCAGTTCCATCCCGTCTCCGCAAGAGCCGCAGCGCAGCCGTGTCATCCCGCCGCGCTCGTTCTTCCAGTCGACGGACAGGCTGGGCTTGCGGTCTTCGTGCAGGGGGCAGCGGGCCTGAATATGACCGCTGCCGCTGACCTTGGGATGGCGGTCGTTGGCTTCGAGGGCGCCGAGGACTCTGTCCAGGGACGACCGTGGTGATCCTGAGCGGATCGGATCTGGGCTGCTCATCTGCTTGTCGCGACCTCCCTTCCCATGCTGTGTGCAACTTCTGTTCGTCCGGGCTAACGGGCAGAGGTCACCGCGGCTCGGGTTACGGGCGCTCGGCGGCCGGCGCGCAGCAGCGCGGCGGCCGAGTCGACGGCGCTGCGGAACTGCGGGTCGGTGAGCCACAGATCCAGCGCGGCGCGGATTCTGTCGATGGTGGTGATGCCGTCGGCGTTGCGGGCCACCGCCAGCGCCCGGGGCAGCTCCGGGCTGGGAAAACGGACGCCCACCTTCACGTCGGGTTGGGCCGGATCGCGGGGGACATTGCAGAGCTGCCCGGAGTGCCCATCGATGCGGCTGCGATAGGTGTCGTCAGCCGCCCACAACTGGACGATGGCCCGCAGGCGATCAGTGGCCGGGATCTTGTCGTCGGCGCGGGCGATGGCCAGTTTGCGGTGGTGGTCCTGGGTGAGCTGCCAGGTCAGCGTGGGTGTGGTGGTCATGGCGGTGGTCCTCCTCGGGTCAGCATCGGGTGAGGCGTTGTGCACGCCCCACCCTGGACCACACTCCGACCCCATGCTTAACCAGGTATACGGATATCCGTATTACCGGGAATACGTGGAGCCGGATTCGAGGGTTTTTCATCATGACCTGCGTGTGCCTACTACCGGTGGCGCAACAACAGACGCATAATGAGGAAGCGGCGCGCGCGGTTCAAGAGCAGCACAAGCCGTTCAGGAGCAGTACAAGTTGACGAGGCGCTCGTAGGTGCTGAGTCGGTCTCACGAATCCCCCCCCCGCGGCGTCCAAACCTGGTGGGGGTTTTCGTGTATTCGGGGTCAGGCGCTGATGGGCAGCTCCTGCTGAACTTCGGGTGCCGGCCGGGCCACGGGTACGGGAGCGGGCAGCTCATAGTCGTGCGAGCGCGCCAGGCACACCGTCACGTAGTCACTGAGGCAATACCCGGCGGCGGCGGCCGCCCGAGTCAGCTGTTCGACGAAGTCGACCGGTGACCGCACGATCATCGTCTTTCGATTGCCCTTCGGTTTCCGTCCGAGCCGACCGTGGGTGACGTGACCGCCGGGACCGGGAGTAGCCGGCGAAGGGCCGGCGGGAAGTGTCGAGGTCATGAGGCCCATCAGACCAGATGCAGCGGTAGAACACGCCGCGACACGCCCCCATCACCCTAGATTCTGAATCCAGGGTCGCTCGGGAATGGTGTGGGTAAGGCATGCCAAGTCCGGTGCAGTTCGCGCAGGTAGGTCCGGGCAAGGGCGCCGCTGTTGGGAATGTGCAGACCGTGTCCGGTGGCCCATTCGATCAACGCCTGATCGGACAGTTCGACGGTGGTGGTGTCTGCGGTGGTGCCGGGCTGGGTGCAGGGGATGTTCATCATGGCGTCCTTCACAGGGGGCTGTAGTCAGCGATTCGGAACAGAACCGTGATTTCAGGCGGCTTGGGTCGCGGCACGCTCTGCGGCATTGCGTCGCTGCGCGTGCAGGGTTCGCAGGCTGCTCAGCCCCAGAGTTTGCCCGGCGTCGGAGAAGGCCAAGCCGGCCCAGATGACGCCGTTGGGGCTTTGGCTCTTCAGTTGCCGCCGCGCTCCCGGATAGTCCTGGACGAGCTGCTGGTAGCACATCAGCCGGACCGGGCACGAGCCACAAATTTCGATGGCCCGGGCCCATGCCGGGCCATCGCCGATGTCCAGGTCCCATGAGGCGTGCGGTTGAGCTTGATCGGCCGAGGTGAAAAGCATCGAGGCGCACGGGGTCTGTCGGGTCTGGGTGTCGGCGTCGGACATGGTGGTTCCCCCTTGGACGGGGCCCTTCTGCGGGCTAGGTCGAATTGCCCTAACCGTCCACACCGGCGACGTTGCGACGTTGCTCTCGCGGGCCCCGACGTTGCGGGGCTTCTGCCGACGAGGGAGGACCGCAACGTTGCGGCCTTTGTGTTCTTCCAGGTCAAAGTGGTCTGCGCATCAGCGCCGGCGGGAGTCTTTCTCCGGATCGGCCGACCCGAATAGGACGTCGGGTAACCGCCAGATCAACTCCGGTTCGCTCTGGTCCCACCAGGTGTCCACGACGCCGGCGACCCGGTCGATGCCTTGAGGGGTGACGATCAGGGTCGTATCGATGAGCCAGGCCGCGGCCAGGATTCGACCGGGATTGCCAGCGGTGCTCAAGACATCGGTAGTTACCTGTGCCCGCAGTCGCAACGTTGCCTCGGAGGCGTCCAAACTGCCCAGCGGCGGCCCCTGCGGTTCCAGACGGGAGCGCCAACCCATCGCTTTCAGTCGGGTATCAGCCGGCGGCCGACGGTGATCGGCGACGTCGACCAGGTGCCCACGGTGATCGGATAGAACTGTGGAGAGGTCGGTCAGCAGCTGGGAGGCTGCGCTCGACGAGCTGGAGCCGGCTCTCCCCAGGTGCGGCCGCTCGGCTGGTGGCACGTAGGTCGACACGGCCTGGTCGGGGCGAGGGCCTACAAAGTCAGCGACGCCGCACAGCTTGGACATCAGCCGCGTGGCATAGACCAAGCGATCGGATTCCCGGGCGCCGACGGCACGCTGCACCTCTGACCACAGCGAGTCGGCAATGGACAAAAATCGCTGCAGAGCCCGGTCCGGCGTGGCGTAGCTGTTCACCCTGACCCGTGCCAGCCACACGCTGCCCTCGTCGACCAGGTCCTCCGCGGCCGGCCAGTCACGAGCTCGTGTGGCGGGCGCGACGGTGCGCATCGCCCAGCCGAGCAGCTCGAGCTCGACAGGGCGGACCTTGCCTGCAGGCATGGCGGCGGGCCAGCCCTGCTCGGCCCATTGGGCTTCGGGAGCGAGCGCCTGGATGAACAGCACCCGTGGACGGTAGCGGAGCGTGGGCGGGGGTGCCGATCAGCCTGCGGCTTGCTCGCCCTCGGCCAGGTTCCGTCGTTGCCGCGCTTCGCGCCGTGCTGTGAGCGTGGCCCGCAGACGCAGGTCCTGAACGGTCATCGGATTACCGAGCCTGTTGTAGGCGACACCGGCCCAGATGACGTCCTGCGGGTTGGAGTTCTGCAGTCGGCGGTGGTCGGCGCGTTCCTCGGTGCACCATCCGATGAAGGGGCAGTCGTTGCAGATCTGCAGGGCACGGAGCCAGCTGGTGCCATCACCGACATTGAGGTCCCACGAGGCGTGTGGGAGCTGCCCGGTCCGTAGTACGTAAAGGCTCGCCCGCGTACAGGGCGGTAGGTCTGCTTCGCTCATGCCCTACCTCTCAATGCCGTATCGCCGGGTATCTGTTAATACGGTAAACCGGGGATACGGTTTTTGCAAGGAAATTCAGGGGGATGCGGCCGGGATCTCTTCGTCGGAGCCGAACGAGGTCACTCCGATCTGACCGGCGTTGGTTTCACCATCGAGGACCTGGTAGGTCAGCTGGATCTCCGTCTCGGAGTACGGGTCATCCTCGAGCTCTTGGATTACTGCTCGGCTGTTGGTGCCGTCGATGTCGATGAGCACTTCCTGTCCAACTTCCAGGCGGGATGCCTTGCACAGCTCGAGGCCCGAGGTGTCGAAGTTGGCGACGCCCCGGTCCACGCTGGCGTCCTCGGATTCGTCGACCAGCCGCTCGGCCCGTGCCAGCTCGCGCGCAACGTTGCGGAGGGCCTTGTCGTCCTGCACCGTCGCGGCCTCGACCTGGTCGTTCCACAAGGCGGACCGCTCGGCGATCAGCGGGCGGATCGCTTTCAGGAACTCGTTGTCGGCGGCGGAAAGCTTGCCCAGGATGGCATCACCGGGATCGGGCACCCAGAACGTCTGGATTGTCTGCGGGCCTTGCCCGACGTCGACAGTGGCTCGACCACGTACCCGGGTGAAGATCCTGTCCCCGGTCGCCGGGTCGATGCCGTGATCGAAGGCCCGTTGTTGGACGCTGCGGGTGCCGAACACCATCTCCAGCGCCGCTCCCTCCAGGTGTCCCAGCCCGACCCGGGTGGTCAGGTTGGACCGGGCCTCACCAGGAATGAAGGAGACGTCCGGTCGTTGGGTGGCGGCTACCACCAAGTCCTTGGACTGGCGACCAAGCCGCAGCCCGGACCAGATCTTCTTCAGCTCGGGGTTCTTGGTGCCCTTGGGTTTGATGACCGAGTCCGGATCCTCACCCAGGGCGGCGGCCTTGGCCATCAGATCTGCGAGCTTGTCCTCGGAGGTGTGGTATTCGGTGAGCCGCTCGACCAGTTCGCCGGTCTCGTCGACGATCATCAGCACCGGCGGGAGATCGTCCTCGGAGACGTGGAAGCCTTTGATCGCGGCGTAGCGGTTGCGCATGTTGGCGTAGAACCACTTGATGGCGTCTTCGGTCTCGTCGTCGCTGGTTGCCACCGCTTCGATGCCACCCCACACCGGCAGGCCCCGTCCGCGCAGCGAGTTGGGGTCGAAGCCGCGGAAGCTCAGTTCCTTGGGGTCCAGCAGCAGCACGATCCAGCCCCTCATCAGACAGCTGATGATCAGGCTGAACAGGAAGATTGTTTTGCCGGTGCCGGTGGGACCGACGACCAGCATGTGCGGTAGCACCTTCGGGTTCCAGTAGATGAGTTTGCCGCCGTCGCCCACGCCGAGGGGGATGAGCATCTGGTCGTCCCGGCCGGGTATCAAGTCCACCGGGTACGGCGCCCGGGTGGGCAGCGGTGCCGCCGGGGTGATGGTGACCTGGTTCTTCGTGGTGTCCCAGCGGACCTGCCAGTACCCGGTGGCGGCCGGCGCCTTCTTGTCCAGCACCGTTTGCACCCGTTGCCGGAAACTGTCGCCGATGTCTCGGGTGGTCATCGTGTAGCTGGCGACCAGCTGTTGGACAGAACCGTCGTCCGCAACGGCGGTCAGACGCTGGTCGACAAAGACGTCGCCGACGATGTGGCTCAGGGCGGCGACCAGCTTCTTCAACTCGTCATGCTTGTCCTCCAGTCGCGGCGGGGTGATCGGCTTCGGCGTCAGAACCACGCGGTCCTTGTCCTTGATCCAGCGGGCCGTGACGGGCGCCGTGAGGTACGGGGCGAGCGCTTTGGACAGGGCGTCGGTGTAATCGGACAGAACCGCCGTCGATGGGCGGTACTTCACCTCCATGCTCCGCAGCCCGGTTCCTCGATGCGCCCACCGGGTTCGCCGCAACGTCAGCTGAATCGCGGGAACATGCAGCGTTGCGGAGGTCACCGCCAGCACCGATGCGCGCAGGCGTCGTCGGGGCTTGAGCAGGATCCGGCCGCTCACGCCCATCACCACCAGCACCGCAGCGGTAGCGACCAACTCGGTTCCGATCCGCTGGGCGTGATCGGACAGAAATGTCTGGACACTGATGACCTGCGACCACGGGTGCGGGATGTGGATGTACCGGTTCGCCGCTGCGACCCCGATGCAGAGCAGTCCGAGGAGGAACAGCCCGGTCGCCACCCATGGCCACCATTTCCTGCGCGATGGCAGCGGGGCGGCGGGCGCTCTGACGGCCGGTGCGGTGGGCTGTTCGGATGCGCGGCGCGGGAACGGCGGCGCGGTTTTGGGGGAGTTGTTGGGCGGGGCCACTGAAGAGCTCATGTGACGGGGGCTCCTTTCGGAGATTGTCGCGACAGCTGCGGCGGTAGCCGCGCTCACCTTGGAAGTTAGAAGGCGTACGGCCTTCCCGGCTTGCCGGGTATATGGCAATAGACGGATGCCGGATCGCTGTACTACTGGGCACCCGCATAGCCGTACTACCGGACACCCACTTGACAGGGTGGATACGCTCCGAACTGAACGACGTAGGAGAGAGGGATCGGAGCGAGTCCCCCCCGTACGGGGTTAGAAGAAGCCGCAACCTCCCGACGTTGCGAGCACCCGGATTACCGGCAAGCGGGCATTACCAGCGATGCAGGTGGTAGGTAATACGGTCTGCAGACGTGATGGAACAACGCAAAAGGGGCTGCTGCCGGGTGTCGGCAGCGGCCCCTTTTGTCGTGTTGGGTTTGAGCCGGAACGAATGGTCAGCCCGATTTGGGTCCGCGGCCCCGGCGGAGAGCTCGCGGGGGCGGGAACGGTTTCCCGTCGTTGAACTCCCGCTCGTAGCGCTCGACGATGACGGTGATCGCAGCTCGGACGATGTCGGTGGAGGAGTTGAACCCGTCGGGTGTCTCGTTCGTCTGTACGAAGGCTGTGACGCCGGCCAGTCGGGTGCTCAGGCTGGCCGGCAGGTTGACCGTCATCTTGAACGGTTTCTCGGCGAAGGTGGTTTCCCCTGGCCGAAGGATCTGCTCCTTCGCCGGTGCCGTCTCCGTTGGTTCCGTCGGCGGTGGGGTGCCTTCGGTGGCGGTGTCTGTCTGGAACGGATCGGCGCTGATCTTGATGCCCTTGCGGGGCGGTCGGGTACTCATCGGGTGGTCCTTTCGATCAGATGCTGAGCGAGTTGCTGGAAGTAGCTGGTGAGTTCGCGGGCCGAATCCTCCCGCAGCGCGGCGATCGGGAGCTGTGCCCCGTGCGCCCGTTCGACCACGGTGCGCCGGGGGATCATCGGCTGCAGGATCAGCTCACCCAGGTCGCGGCGCAGGTTCTCCAGGATTTCCCGGTCCGGCCCGTTGCGCAGGTCGAAGTTGGTGGTGATGACGCCAGCTAGGTCGTTGACGTGTCCAAAGCTCGGGCGCATGGCGGCAAGTTCACGACGAAGGTCGACCAGGCCTCGAAGGCCACCTTCGGCGGCGGAGGTCACGCCGATGACATGGTCGGCGGCGACCATGGCCAAGGTGAAGGCGTCGGTCCGCCCGTAGCCGCAGTCCAGGAAGGTCGCGACGGTGTCGGGGTCGTTCTCTTCCCCCAGCAGCTCCCGCAGGTTCCAGTACTCGGTGACGGTGGAGACCTGCAGTTTGTGACGGGAGTTGGACGGGAGCAGGTCGATGCCAGCCCAGGCGGTCCTGGCGGACTCGTCCAGCCAGGGCAGGTCCTCCAGGCGTAGGACGGTGTCGGCGTAGGTCGTCAGGCCGGCCAGCATCGTGGCGACCGTGGCTTTGAGCTCAAGCGGATCTCGTCCGCTCATCACGGCTGTGGCGAAGGCTTGATGGTCCATGTCCAGCACGCGCACCCGCGCGGTCGGGTTGGTGCGTCGACTGATCTCGACGGTGGCGACGGCAATGTTGAGCATCGCGGTGCTCTTGCCCACTCCTCCTTTCAGGTTGGCCATGGCGATGGTGCTCATCCGTGCCTCCGGTTCGTCCAGTAGCGGCAGGCCCATCGCCCACCACGTCCGCGTACCAGATTACCAGTAATGCGGCATCCCGTAAATACGGGCTTGTTACCTGTATTACCGGATACCCAGCAATACATGGCCGGGAGAGGCGGGTCAACATGAATCGATCGTGATCCGACCTGCCCTCTGAGAGGAGGCAACGTGCCCGACCTCGAACACTTGGCACATACCGAAACAGCACCGCGGGACTTCCGATCAACCCGTGCGCAGCAGCTGGCGCAAGCGCGACAGCGACATGTGGTGCTGGCCGAGCACTACCCCGACGCTGAGCCGGCGCAACTGGCCGCGGTGACCGACGACCGCTTCTGGGGTCCGGACGAGCTGTGGCGGCATGCCGCACTGGACACTCAGACAACCCCCGCCGCAGCCACACAACCGAATGGACAGAAAGCCGGCCGACCGAAGCGCCGGCGGTGGATCCCGCGGAAGAAGAACGGCAACGGCAAGAAGCCAGAGCCCCCGACAGAGTCCGCTTCTTCGGCGCCGCCAGCTGCGGCCGCCAATCCAGCCCAGGTCGGAAACTTCACGATCTCGCCGCCGGGCCGCAAAAACTCGATCATGGTTGGCCGCATCCGGTCGTGGGTGATCCGGCTGGTCCTGCTGACCACACCCATGGTGATGATCGGCGGCCTGGCCTACTCCTGCGGATCCGTCGTGGCCTCATCGTCGGAGTCAGCTTCCCGGCAGAACCTCCTCGCAGCTCAGGCCGATACCTGGCACCTGAGCACGTTCCCCGCGCAGCAAGCCGCGGCCTTCGGACAGACCTACCTCAGCTTGTGCCTGACCCACCCCAAGCTCAGTGACGACGCTGCCCTGGCCGGCCGGCTGCAGGCGTTGGCCGCGATGACCTCGGCCGGGGTGAGCTCGGGCTGCGGATGGGACGGTACCGGCGGCACCCAGACACCACTGTCGATCACTTGGACAGGAACGGTCACTCCGGCGGCCGCCCAGTACGCGACAGGGCAGGAGGCCCGTCTCACCTACACCGCGACGCTCACCAACGGGCAGAGCACCCAGATCGCGCTGCCAATCTGGGTCACATCGGCATCCGGGTCGACGGGCATGCGCGTCGTCGGCGAGATCACCGTGTTGCCCTACGCCGCCGCCGCGTCGACCGCACCGACCCCGCAGGCCCCGGACACCACCGACGACAACCTGGCCACTGAGCTCCAACCCACCGTGTTGACACCTTTCCTACAGGCGTGGGCGGCATCGGACACGGTGCAACTCAGTCTCACCGTCACTTCTGATGCCTCATCGACCGCGACCAGCGGTATGAGCGGCACCCTCACCTCCCCGTCCATCGACACCGTGTTGGTCGAGGTCACCAAGGGGTCACCGTCGGCCTACAACGACGGGGACCTGGTCACGGCCCAGACGGTCGTGGAGTGGAAGACCAAATCGGCCGGAGTGCAGAAATCGGCCTACGACATCTTTCTGCGGCGAGTGGGTGGTCGGTGGCTGGTAGCCGACATCGCCGGCGGACCGGTCGACCAGCAGGGTGGCGCCGCCGCACAAACCTTCACCACCACCAGCTCCCCCACCACCGCCTCATCCTGAAAGGACGTTTCATCATGAACATTCCGCATCTCATCTCCCAGGGCAGCCACCGCGGCGTCACCTACCTCGCGGGTCCCATGGAGCAAGTCACCGCATACGTCAAGCCCTGGACAACCGGGATGATCGTCCTGGGCGCGGTGATCCTCGGCGGCTGCTTGGCGTGGGCCGCTGTGTCGATGGGCGCCCGCGCGGCCGCCGCCAAGAAGGGCGACAACACGCACATGCGTGAGGGCATCGGAAAAATCGTCGCGATCCTGGTTGCCGGGTTCTTCCTCGGCATGTCTCTCATCGTGATCGCCCTGGCCATCAAGCTCGGCCAAAGCGCACCAAAGGCCTGACTACCGCATGTCCTCTCAGCTCGAGGAAACGATCTTTTCCGACGACTTCACCAGGCTCGCCCAGTTTCAGAGCCGGTCGTGGACGTTCGGTGACATCAGCCTGGCCCCGATCGGCGGCGTGCAGTGGGATGCCGCCGTCCCGGCGATCATCAGCGGCCTCAAGTACGCCGGCCCGGGGGCCGTGGCACTACTGGTCTGCGGTATCACTCCGCTGCTGGCTGTGCTGATCTTTCCGATCCCAGCGGCAATCACCTATCGCCGCAGAGCCAAAGAACGAACCGGCGGGCTCTCCGAAGCAGAAAAAACCGCTCTGAAGAAATTGGACAAAAAGCAGCCCGAGGAGTTCCTGGGGCTGGCCGGCGATACCGAACCAACGATGGTCGTGTGGGACGTCATCGTCTACATGACCGAGCAGTGAGGAAGCCCTGACATGGTCCTGATCATTGTTCTGCTCGTCGTATTCGCCGGAATGGGCGGTGGGGCGTACGCCATCTACAAGTACGTGGAGAAGCGCGCAAGTAACCAAATCGACGGCACCCCGACTGTTTTCAAATCGGTGACAGCTTTGAAGCCTGATCGCCGTAAAGACGCCCGGCGCCTGGGTTACAGATGGGCCGACGACTACATTTTCGTCCACGGCTCGGGGGTGTACTGCGGAATCGAGCTGGCAACCAAACCGGGGGAGTACGCCACCAGGGAAGAAATCGACGACATCGCCATGGGGCAGGTGGGTCTTCTCAAGTCGGTGCTGTCCATGTTCGACGGCAAGAACGTTCACTGCCAAGAGCTGGTCCGCTACCGGGAGGTGACTACCGAGGGTTGGCTGCGGCAACTGGTCGGCAACGCCTGGAACCCGACCCGCAAGTACCAGGTCCTGGCCGCCGCCCAGGGCAGACACATCGCCGGATCAGCGCCCCAGCGGATGTGGATGCTGATCGTCCGGCTCGGTGACCTCCCGCTGCAGACCGCCTCGACAGACCCGCTGTCGCAACTGGAGTCTGCCGTCACCGGGGTCACCGAGGAACGGCTGACCGCCGGGAAGCTCGCCCCTTGGCGGGAGCAGGCCTCTGAAGTGCACCGGACCGCGAAGCGGTTCGGTGCCGAGCCCATGACCCAGCGGGATCTGCTGTGGCTCATCCGCAAGACGGCCGCCGGACACCTCCCGGTCACCGATGAGCCGGTGTTGGCCCAGCGGCCCTGGCGCGGCGGAACCTTCGAGCTGCTGGCCCGCCTGCGCGCCCGGAACCTGGGGGGCGGTTACGTGGAGCTCAGCCAGCGCAACCCCGAGACCGGCCAGGACCAGGTCTCCTACACCGCCACTTTGGTGCTGGCCGATCAGCCGCCGCGGCAGGTGTTCAGCGCCCGGTCAGCATGGATGCCGCGGTTGTCCAGGTTGCCCGTGGAGATCAACTGGCGATACACCCTGATCCCCGGCAAGGAGTGGAAAAAATTCGGCGCCAAGCTCGCCGCCAACGTGGCCGACGAGGAAACCGACCGCGAAAAGGCCAACGCCACCGCGGATCTGGCTTTCGAGGCGCGTCTGGACCAGGCCGCCACCCTGGTCGTGGACAACGCCGAAGACCCCGACCCCGGAATGCAGGGAAGGCTCCGATTCATCGTCTCGGCTCCCAGCCGAAACGCGCTGGCCCAGGTCATCCGAGACGTCAGGCTGGCCATGGGCGACATCCAGATCGAGCTCAGTGAGTACGCCGCCCTGGACCTGCTCGCCGAGCAGCTGCCGGGGGAGAACATCGCTGACATCGGCGGCCTGTCGGCCGGCCCGGCCGGCGGGCTGAAGTTGTGGACCCGGTACACCGACACCTACGCCGCCGCACTCGGACTGCTGGGCACCTACGACCAGGTCGGCGACCGGGTGCAGATCGACCGCGGCCGCGAACTCGGTTGGATCGGCATCGCCGTCGGATACGTCAAATCCTCGGGCACAGTGTTCCACTTCGACCCGCACGCCCAGATCGACCGACTCAACGGAGCTGGGGTAGCCATCGTCGGCGCCTCCGGCGGCGGGAAATCCTCATTCGCCCTCACCATGTTCTTCTGGATGTCCGAGTCCGGTGTCCACTGCTACGCACTGGATCCCAAGATCGAGTTCCGTAACTTCACCTACTACCTTTGCTTCGGCGCGCAGGTGCTGCACCCCGATTTTCTGCAGGAAGCCGACGAAGGCCTGCTCGGCACACCGCACAGCCAGTTCCAGCCAATCGACCAAGAATTCTGGGACAACTCGGAAATCATCGATCTGGCCCGCGGCGCCCGCGGCATCCGCGACCCGTGGCTTGTCACGAAGACATTCAACGAGGGCTACAACCTGGCATTGACGATCGTCGACATGCTGTTCAGCGAGCCGGCCCACAAGCAAATCGTGAAAAAGGCTCTACGCCGACTCCACGACGCACACAAAGCAGCGACGGCAGCCGGGGAAGACATGACCGTCGGTTTCGGTGACGTCGTCACCTACGTCGAACAAGAACTGGCGGTCATCGCCGAAGATCTCGAGAAGGTCCGCCGCAAGGGCAGCGACTCCACCAGCGCCCTTCGCGCAGAGAAAGACACATTGGAAGAAGTGATCACCCGACTGCGCAACGGCGAAGACCAGACGTTCCTGCGTCTACTGCTGGGCCGCGGCTCCGACGAGCGGGCCAGTACCACCGGCCGGTCAACCAAGCGCCGGACCATCTACACAATGGCCGGCTTCACCACCCCGGACAGTCCCGACCGCCCCGAAACCTGGACCGATGAGGACCGCAACGCAGCAGCCCTGATGACGGTCATGGTGTATGACCTGCGCGGAAACCTCGACGGGAGGATGGTCCCCCGTCCGGGACACCCCGGCGAAGTTGGAATCGCGCCCACAGCGGTGTTCGTCGACGAAGGCAACATGCTCACGGCGATGAAACCGAGCCGAACCCTGATGGTCCGTATCTCCCGGCAGGGCCGAAGCCTGGCCTGCGTGCTGTTCTTCATCTGCCAACAGGCCCGGGACCCCAAAGCCATCGAGGAGCAGGCAGCCAAGGAGGGGGCGACAGAGACCAATCAGTTTCCATCCATAGCCGCGTTCAAGCAACGCAGCCCCGGTGAGGCCGCCGAGGCCCTGCAGCTGCTCCGCCCGATCGCCGAGGAAGTGCCGCTCATCGAGCGGCGGGAAATGGCCCGACGACTGCTCGGAGAAGATGCCGGCGGCAACCTGCGGCCAGGGCAGTGCGTCTTCCGCGACCCCGACGAGCGGGTGGTCACCACGGTCATCGACCAGATGTTCTGGCCGCTGCTGCACGCCTCGGAAACCAACCCGAAAAGGCAGCCGGCGGCCTGGGCGAACGAGCTGCCCACCCGCCCCGAGGACTGGCTGATCAATCCGGCCGCGCTCAACGAGCTGCGCGGATCGGTGAGCGACGACGAGCAAGACCACTACGCCGACCGTGACGACGACTTCGACGAGTGGGCGGCCGCGTTCGCAGACACCGACCACCCGGACTCGGACCTGGGTGAGGACACCAACGCAGACGAGTACCTGCCCGACGACGACACCCGACAGAAGGTGCTGATGTGAGCACCGCCATCACCACCACCGAGCCGGGCGCCGGGTACGGCGCCGAGTTCACCTGGGGAGTCACCTTGGCCCCGGGCCGATCGGACACCCACCGGTGGATGCTCGCCGTTTCCGGTCGCCAGGCGGTGAACCTGTTGGCCTCGCTCACCGTCGCCCTGGCGGCACTTCTGGGCACCGCCGGTATCGGGCTGAGCGCCACCAGCCCGGCCCGGGCCGACATCTTCGGGATCAGCGATGCGGTTCAGGACTGGCTGTGCGGCGTGGTGGCTCCGGACGAACCGTGGGAGGCGGTAGGTAATGGCCCGGAAGGGTGGTTGCCCAACCACAACCTGGCTCAGGTGTCCGAAGCGCCCGTCGCCAAAGTCACCGGCAAGGCAGCGGTCGTCACCACAACGCCCGGTCGACCAGGTGTGCCGGACACCGTGGATGAACTCCAAGCGCTACCCAAGGGCCAGTACACGCTTTACGAAGTCGCCGGTCTGCGGGGTCTGTCCTGGTGGACCATTCCGCAGAATGTGGACAAGTCCCGTCACTGCTCATTGTGGAACTACATCTGGACCCAGGGCGCAAACCTGCTGTTCACAGTCGATAAGAACCTGCTGCAGGTCGTCATCACTCTCAAGGAAGAGGCCGCGAAGCCGCAGCCGCTCAAATTCCTGTACGACGCCAGCGGCGGAGTGATGAGCAACATCTTCGTCTTTTGCTTCATCCCGGTGGCGATGCTGTCGCTGCTCGCATCCGCCATCTGGTTGGGGGTGAAGTCGGCGCGTGGTAAAGCCAATGTCCGAGGAACGTTCAGCATCATGGCCACCGGGTTCGCCATCGTCACACTCATGGCTTTTTTCTACACCTTGGGTTCTGGCGGAAAAGCAGGCTTCCGGCAGGCCGCAGGGGCCGTCGACTCGACCATCTCATTTTTGAACGCGACCGGTACGAGCGCAATCTTCGACGGCCTCACCGGTAACCAAGGCACCTGTGTATTGGACAAAAACTCCGACCCCGTGCAGCGAGGCCAACGGTTGACCTCCTGCGTACTGGCTGACTCCCTGGCGTACCGCCCATGGGCGGTCGGTCAGTTCGGAAGCGCCGGCGCCAACCCGATCCCGATTCCGTCCGGCTGGTCCGCGGCCATGCCCGCAGCGGACGGCAAAATCGACGTCAAGGCAGTTATCGCAGGTCACAAGTTCCCATGTTGGGTGAACTACAACTCGTGCAGCGACCTGCGTACGTATCTGATCGCGCAACACGGTGGCGTCCAACTCAACGGTGCGCCCTCCGGGGAGCAAGGTGATCTGATCTGCACGGTCGACGGTATTAGGGTCGGCATAGCGACCGCATCATCACCGGATGATTTGAAGAACGCGCTTTCGGCGACCGCCAACTGCAGCCCGATGTACGACGTGTTCAACGCTCTGGCCGACAGTGATCCCACCACCGCCGCGATCTACGCCGGACAAGGCAGTGTTTCCCGCGTTTCCCAGGCCTTCACGGCGCTGCTGGCCGTCATTCTCGTCTGTATTGCGGTGCTCGTCACATCGGTGATCAGCATGGGTTGGGAAGCGATGACGTTCGCGTACTTCCTGATCGGCCCAGTGAAGAACGGGTTCGCGTTGTACGCCGGCAAGATGAAGATGACCAAGGACTGGCTCGAAGATCTCGGATATTCCTACGTGCTCCGCCTTGCCTACGGTTTCGTCCTGGCAATCATGATCGTCCTCATCGTGTGGATGATGAATTCCACCCAAAACTTCGGGATGCGGCTGTTCTGGCTGGCGATCATTCTCATGGGTTTTTGGAAAATCATCCAGAAAGTGCAGAGCAAACTCCGGCCGGGGGTGTCCTCCATGGCCCCGGACATCGCACAAAAGGTCACCGATCAGGCCGAGAAGGTAGGCCGCTTCAGCAGCCGGCACGCCGTGCACGCCGTTCCCGGTGGCGTCGGATCCATCAAGGCCACCCGCGAGCGCCGCCGGTCCCTGGCCGCCGACCCCACCCGGGGGTCTGCCCGCCGCAAGATCAGCACCCTCACCGCACCGCTGAGCTACGCCGGCAGCGGACTACGGGGTGCGGTGACCGGATCATCCTCGGCCGCCGAGGCCCGTAACGCCAAGGTCCTCCGGCGTGGCCCTGGCAGCGGCGGCCCCCCAGGCAAGCCGACGGGGACCAACAACAACTCCCGTACACGCAAGGCCGGATCAGCGAGCCCCGTGGTCGTGAACGCCAAGGATGCGCCGTCCTCGACCCGGGTCGCGGTGCCCCGCCCCCCCATCCCATCGCCGGATCCAGCCGGGGCACCGGCTGGGCACGGCGGGGCCGTCCCGCGCGCCGACGGGGTAACCCCGACCGACACTCCATCGGCCGAACCTGCCTCCGTAGGAGCGTCCGCCCCGCCGATCGAGAACACCGCCGACTCGCAAAATCTATCCACGGACACCGCATCCGGCGATACGCCGAACGACGCGGCGGACGACGCGGCGGACGGCCCCCGGGCTCGGGTGATCCGGCCCGTCGTGACGTCCAGGGCTGGGCGGCCGCGCCTGCCGGCAGGAGGGCCAGGGCTGCAGCGCCCCCGAATGCGGACCGGGGGACCACCCCTGGGATTGGCCACCCCGGCTCACAAACCACCGGCACTCTCCTCGCCGGGGGTCGGTCAGACCGATGCTCCGCCGATCACGAAGGGACCCAACCGCCCGCCGCAGACGAAGGATGCGCGACCGACGAACAGTCCGGCGACACCAACCACGGACCCGCCGACCCGCCGCCGCCCGGCCGCGCCGAACACGCCCGCTCCGCCCGTGCGAGTGGACGCCGTGAGCGAACCGCAGTCCTCGCCGCCCGCTACGGAGCCTCCCTCGGCTGCGCCGGTACCTGATCGGCCCCCGACCTCGAAAAGTCGACCGAGCAAGGGCAACTCGGACACCGGTGCGCTCAGTCGCCGAGTCAAGGCGCAGCCCGGCAAGGGCGATGCAACCCCGCGTCCGACCACGATCTCAAGGAGCAGCCCGCAATGAAGAAGAACATGAAGATCCGTCGCCGGGCACTGGCGGGCGCCACCGCACCGAATGCTGGGCCGATGTGGAAATGGACAGGAAGGGCCGTCGGCGCCGCCATCCTCCTGAGCTGGCTATGGGTCGCCCTGCAGTCCGAACTGTGGTTCCTGCTCGCCTTCTCGGCGGTACTGGCCGCCACGGGGTGGGCGTTGCGCTTTCGCCGGGACATCCTCCTGAGCGTGCTGGCCACGCTGGTCGCCGCCGCCGTGCCGGTGCTCCTCGTGATCCATGCAATAGGCGGCCACCTGGCCAACGCGGACGCAGTGGCCGCTGTCCTGACCGGGCACATCATCGCCGCGCCCATTCCGACGATGATCGCGTGGACACTGCGTCCCACCTTGATCTCCCGCGCCGTGAACTCGGTGATCGGATCCGGGATCCTGCTGCTGGCAGTGACCCCGGTCGCTGCGTTCGGCGACCACGGCTTCGGATCCGCAGTGCTGATCCTGGCCTTGGTCACCGCTTGCTTTGTCGTAGTCCGTCGCCACCGCCGCGCCTGGCAGCAGCTGACCACCACCCTGCCCAACACCGCCGGTTGGACAGATCTGGGAACACGATCGATCCCCAGCGGCTCGCCGAATCTGTTCGTCGGCCGCGGCCGCGCGATGACCGCCCTGACCACCGCAGCGGAAGTGATTCCGCAGCGGGTGCTGCACCGTGCGGTGCACCAATCCATCGACGCAGCCGCCGCGGTCGGCATACCCGCCCGGCACGTCCAACCGGTGGTGATCGCTCTGCACGAGGATGCCCAACTGGGTTCCCACCAGGTCAGCACCTCGCGCGGCCGGTCCACCGTGCTGGTCGCATCCCCGGACCAAATCCCCGCGATCCAGCACATGGCGCCGTGCCGCCGCTTCGGCGCGCACCGCCGCGCCCTGTACGCAGCCGCGATGTTGCCGTCCGGCAAGAACGACGGTCCGCGATGAGCACCCCCGAACAGACCACCGAGATGCCCGAGACGATCGAGATGAACGGGGCCGAATACGAGGCGCACACCATCGGGGTAGCCGATGACGACATCGACCCGCTGCAGGCAGTGCTCATCTCCACCGCTACCGACGACCACGGTCTGCCGGTCTCGGTGTACCTGGCGCTGAGCCCGCAGGTCATCGTGAACCTGTCCGCCGAGCTGCACCAGGTCTTGCGGGCCCAACGGATGGCCCTGGGCTTCGACCCGGATGCGCTGGGCGGAAAGCTGACCCCGACCACCGAGACTGACCAGGACGAGACCGACGAGGACAAGGACGAGGAGGAGGACGACGCTCCCCGGGACGCCCTCCTCAGGCGCGCCGGTGACCCGGCAGGGCTCCGCTACCTACGCGACCGGGCCCAACAGAACCCGCGGGTGAACCTCTACATCGCCGCGGCGGTGGTAGCTCTACTGGTGCTGTTCTTGACCCTCAAGCTCATCGGCCGCTGACATGGGCAACCGTCACGTAGTGCCCCACCGACGTATCCGCATCCCCGGTATCCGCCGGGCCCATGTCGTCGTCGCAGCAGCTTTCGTCTGGTTGCTACTGGCCTCGGAAATCAGCGACGAAGAAAACGCACCGACCCTGTCCCAGATCCTGGGAGTGGCCGCATGGGCGCTGCTGGCCGCGGTGATTGCAGGGAGCCTGCTGATCTTCCTGACCAAGATCGCCATCAAGGTCCTGCGGCGGAGCGTCGGCTACGCCAGAACGAGATGGGCGCGGTGGGCGCGATGATCCCGGCGCCCAGGCGGCGGACCGCCAAGAAGAAACCCGCGAAAACGCTCGAGATGATCAAACGAAAGATCATCCTCAAGGTTGTCATCTGGGCGGCCAGCACGCTCCTTGGCATGGCCCTGGGCCCGGTCGGGCTTACCCTCATGGCTGCCGCGCTGCTGATGATGCTCATCCCCAGTGCCGGGGGATATTCCACCGCGCAGGCCACTCCTGCACCAGTCGGATACAGCTGCCCTACCGGTGTCGCCGCCCCCGCCGGCGGCGTCACGACAACGCCGATCACCCCCACGACGGCGGCGGTGTCCATCCACACATCGTCGGCCGCGCCGAGGTCTACGCCCGGCGCCGCCGCGGCTTCCACCACCGCTCCGGCTGCCACCATGACCATGCCCTACGCTCTACCGACGACCAGCGGCACCACCGGTGAAGAAGAAACGGTGAATTCCGCTGGGCAGGTCCCGTCGACAGGCGGGAAAGTCACCTGGGCAAAATTTGCTGCGCTCGGTACGGCATATGACAATTACTACATCAACATGCGCTGGAATTACGTCGCCTGGAATTTCGACGGGACATCCACCGACCTCGACGAAAAACAATACGCCTGGTTTGAAGCAGGACACGACGGAGGAAAGCCGTGGATGGTGACGGTGACCAACCCTCGAACCAAGAAGTCGGTAAACCTGGCCATCATCGAGGCCGGCCCGGGTCCCTGGGTCGGCGTTACCGATCACGATCACCACGACAACAGCTACGCCGCCTCGTTCGGGTGGACCAACCCCACCAGAGGTGACCCGCCAGGTTGGACAGGAATCGTCTCCGGTATGCCGAAAGCAGCTATCACCACACTCGACGCCATCACCGGTTACATGGGCCAGCAAGGAGACAAACTGAACTATCAGTGGGCCGCCGACCAGAACGCCACACCCGGCCCCACCGGCGCCACCGCCACCGCCCTACCCAATGGTGACACCCCGGTGGCGGGATGCTCCTCGATCACCACCGGCCCAGGGGCATCGGGGTGCGCGGCACCGTCCGCCGACTCCGGCCGGACTGCGGTGCCCACCAACGCATCTACCGTCCCCACGACAATCTCCGCAGCTGGCAAGTCGGCGTTTGCCCCAACCGCAGCCGCGGCCGCCGGCAGCTGCGGCGGGGTCATCGTCAACGGCGTTTCGATCACGATCCCGAACAAGCCGGACGTCGACCCGGCGGTGGCCGGGAAGACCATCACCGCCCCCAACGCCGCCGTCGCCCGCGGTCTGGCCACCGGACTGTCCCTGGTCGGGATGCCCTACGTCTACGGGGGCGGCACGGACGACGGGCCACCAGATCAAGGCTGCAGTCGGGCCGGCGGCCAGTTGAACTCCTGCCAGGGCATCGTCGGCCTGGACTGCTCGGGGCTGACCGGATACATCCTGCAGACCGCGGGCTTTCACATCGCAACCGATTCAAGTAGCCAGCGGACCGGCGGGACGAATGTTCCTTTCTCCCAGGGCGTGCCCGGCGACATCATGGGATTTGCCGGGCACGTCGCGATGTATCTCGGGTACATCGACGGCGTCCAATACCTATTGGAAGCTCCAGCCCCGGGAATGAATATCCATATTCGCAAAATTTATTGGTCCAACGAAGGGCAACCGGCCGACACAGTATTACACCGTTATTGGTCCTGATCTGCAAAGCGAAAGGTATTGCCAATGCATACATTCACCCGCGCCGCGGCGGTTCTTGTCGCCGGGTTCGTGATGGCAGGTTGTGCCCACGCCCACCAAGGCACATCGAGTTCCGCGACCACTTCAGCGCGTCCTGCCGTGCCGGTGACCTTCACCCACCGCACTCCGACCCCAACTCCGATCCCGACCCCGACTCCGCATCGGCCGTCGTCGACGAGGTTGACGAGCCCTGTCGGGTCGACCACCAGCACCCCGCCGGCGTCGGCGCCGGCGGACTCGAGCTCGAGCTCGGGAAATTGGACAGAACCCAGTGGAGCGGACGCAAATCTGGGCGGCCCGACCAATGCCCACGAGATCACCGACCCGGTGTACGACTTCGACCACATCGACCGAACATCGGCCGCCCAGGTCGCCTGGGCGTACCTGGTGTCGCTGATGTCCTACAGCTACACCGACCCGGGCCCGGGCGCCGGCATCGCCCGGGCCGCCACGTACGCAGTCCCGGTCCACCACCCGGTCGTCCAGACCACAGGCTCGGTATCTGCGCCGTCGGCCTGGGCGAAGGTGGTGGCCATGCAGATGGTCTCGCGCGCCGCGGTCACACAGTTGACCGCTTATGTTCCCGGCGCGTCGGGAACGAAGGCCAGCGTGCACTTGGCGTGGATGTCCGTCCTCACACAGAAGGACGGGGCATCCCAGCAGACCAGCGGGCAGACAACTGTGCTGGAGGTACGCCAACCCGGCGGGAAGTGGCTGGTGGCAGACAATGGGTTCGGGGCCCCCAACTGAGCGCTAACGGCCCAGCCAGGAGTGCAGCAGCGGCGAGAGCTGAGCGCGGAGCAGAGTCGTGATGGCCAGACTGATGGCAATACCGATCAGCCGGTGCGCGATCCGCCGCGCGAATTTGAACACCACGATCAGCAGCAACACTGCAACTACTACAGCGACGGCCCAGGAGAACGCGGTGGGCAGGGTGTGCCCGCCCGGCAGCCACGACATCCGCGGGTTCAGCTCTTCAACTGAGTCGCCGCGGGAACGGCGACCGTCAGCTCGGTCGGCAAATCGATGCCCGGGCAGCTGCGCAGCACGGTGGTCATGGAACTCTTCTCGGCTGCAGTGACCCACAGCCGGTACTTGGCCTTGACGGCGATCTGCCGGACGACGTACGCACATCGGAAAGTCTTGTTCGGCGGGAGCCAGGTGGCCGCGTCACCGTCACCCTTGGCCTCGTTGGTGGGTCCGTCGACGGCCAGCAGTTCCAACGGGTCACCGGCCAGGTTGTCGCGCTGGTCGGCTGGCAACTGAGCGGCGCCGGTCTGCCAGGCGTTGGACAGAGCCACCACGTGTTATCGATCTGCACAGCGGTCGAGGTGGCCGCCCCACGGGTGAAGTGGATCGTCCGCCCGGTGTAGGGATCGGTGAGCGTGGCGGAGGCCGGGACGCATCCGCGCGTGGACGCCTTGAACGCAACCCCGGTCAGATCCCGCCTCAGGACGTCTGCGCGTTGATCACAGCCGTTGTGCCCGCTGGGCACACTCACGTCATCGCTCCACGCCTGCCCGAACTGCTTACGGCTGTACCCGGTCTTGGCGGCGCGGCCCTTGACCGGCAGGGCAACCAGCGCGGCCGCCGCCGTTCCACTCGCCGTGCCGATTGGGCTGACGACAGTGCTGGTCGAGCTGCTGGGGCCGCTTGCAAGCGGGGCTTGGCATGCCGTGATCAGGCATAACAGGGCGGCCAGGGTGGCTGCCCCCTGGATGCGGGAAGGCAAGACGGACATGGCGGGGCTTCTGTCGCTGCGGTCTGGCATAACCGATAGGGTCCTACACGCCGACCGTGACAATGATTACCAGCAATCCGGTAACACGGCAGTGGGGGACGACGAATCAGATATACCGTAAGTCTGTATTGCTGGGTTAGCTTAAATCGACGATGTGTAGGACAGTCATCACGATGCGTAGGACAGTCATCCTCGTTGACGTTGCTCGAATCGCTAGAAGCCCCTGGGGGACGAATGAGATCAACCAGCACAAAGAAGGTGTTCATGACGACCGATACCGCGTCTGCGCCTACTGAGCCGCCAGCCACCGAAGTCACAGCGTCGCCAGGCCGCCCGATCGCCGCCCCGCCGAAGCTGGCGCAGCCCGGACGCTCCCGCAGGCGCGGAATGCTCGCCCTCATGATCGTGACGATCGCCATCGGAGCTCTCGGTGCAGGCTTCTTCGTCAAGCGGTCGGCGGTGAAGATCGACGTCGTGGGATTCGCCCACGACGTCGCCTGGGGCCAGACCATCGCACCGACGGACCTGAAAATGGTCGAGGTCCTACCCGATCAAGGCCTGTCCACGGTGGCCTGGACGGACCGGACCCAGTTGATCGGCCACAAGTCAGCAACCGCGCTGCTCTCCGGAACGGTCGCCTCGGACAGATCCGTCACTGGCCAAAACGTCCTGGCCTCGGGCCAGGCCCTGGTGGGTCTGCTGCTCAAGCCCGGCCAACTTCCGGCCACCCCACTCCACCCCCGCGACCAAGTGACGCTCATCCGGACGAACGGAACCTCCGGAACGGCCTCCACGGACACAACGCACGACGCCACCGGTACCGCGGAGGTGTTCGCTGTCGGCCCGGTGGATGCCAGTGGCGCCCGCACCATCGACGTGATCCTCGCCGCCGGCCAGGTTGCCTCGGCGGCCAACGACGCTGCGGCCGGGCACATCGCCTTGGCCCTGCTGCCGGGGAGCTGACCGCATGCTGATCTCCGTCGTCACCTCCCGGAACGCGCCTGGCGCGTCCACCACGGCACTGGCCCTGACCAAGGCGTGGCCCCGCCCGGCGATCCTGGCTGAGTGCGATCCCCGTGGCGGGGACGTCCAATGGGGGCTAGCCCAAGGCGCCAACGTCGGCGCAGCCGGGTTGCTCCGGCTGCAAGTGGCCGCGCGCCGACGATCCATGTCCGAGTCGGTCTGGGAAGAAGTCGTGGCCCTCCCCGGTGAAGATGGCCAGGAAATCCCGAAGTACTGGCTGCCCGGACTGCTCAGTCCTCGTGAGGCCGGGTCCATCGACTGGGTCGGCGTGGCCCGCGCCCTCGGCGCCGCCGGCGTCGACGTCATCGCCGACTGCGGCACCGTCTTTGGCGATCCGGTGCGCGCCCCCCGGGCGATCTGGAACACCGCGGACGTCGTCGCCCTGGTCGTCCGGTCCACCATGCTCGGCACTCGAATTGGACAGATCGCTGCCGCCGCGCTGCAGTCGGACCTGATGACCGGCGGGCGGGGCGTCGACCTGCTCGGGGCGGTCATCGTGCACGCTCCCGGCGGCTACCCCACCAACCAGGTCGTCGCCGAATTGGGGGATACGGCCCTTCTGGGCGAGCTGCCCGATGATCCTGCCGCTGCGCAGCAGCTCGCCGGGGTCCATCCGATAGGCAAACGGATTGCCCGCAGTCCTTTGATGAGAGCTGCCGCCAAGCTGGCTCACGAGTTGGGCAGCCGCGGACAAAGTGTCGAGGCCGAGCAACGAGACTCCTCCGCGGCACTGCCGCCGGCGGTCCTCCCATCCTCGACGAATGTCCCACTTTCGACTGATGTTCCACCACCGGTGACCAAGTCGCTCCAGATGGAGCCCCGACCCGCAGCCGCCGGCAAAACGCTGGCCGGCGGTGTGCCCCGTATCGCTGCACCACCCAACCCACGTGAAGGAGCTCCCCGATGACTGCCAACAAACCAAATGACCCCCACTCGGGGTTCGACGCCAATGATCTTCCCGGGGAACCCCTACCGGCGCCCACCGACGGAATGGAGAGCGTGATGAACCAGGCCAACGCCAATATGCGATACCGCTACATCCGCAATCAACAGTCCCAGTCGATCCTGATCGCGGGCACCCCGTCGGCGGGCAGAACCACGATGTTCCGGTCGTTGACCCTCGCCGAGTTTCCGGATCCCTGCCCCCCCGATCCCAGTGAAGGAGATTCCCGATGACAGTTCCGAGCGAACCAAGTTACGAACCCAAGCCCGTCGACTTCGACCTGGTGCGCACGATCAAGGATCAGGTCAACAGGCAGTTGGAGGAGTACGAGGCGGTGAACGGCGCGATGAGCCCGCAGGATGTTCGACAACGTGCTGCGAGCCTGGTGATGCGCGCTCTGGAGCAGCACACCTACACCACCGCGTCCAGTGGCGACGGTGTGCTCACCGCGCAGGACGAAACCGCGATCCGTGACGCTGTCATCGCCCGGATGTTCGGAATGGGCCGGATCGAGGCGATCCTGACCCGCTCGGATGATGTGGAGGACCTTTACATCACCGGCGCCGAGCCGGTGATCGCCAAGTTCTTCGGCGGCCGCCGTGAGATCTGGCCACCTGTGGCGGAGTCCGATGACGACCTGCTGCAGCAAGTGTCGGCGATCGCCTCGCACCTTGGCTTGAACGAGCGGGACATCACGGCGGCCAGACCGTTCCTGAACATGGATCTACCTGAGCATGACGCCCGCATGGCGGTCCTGTTCGGGGTGACTCCGCACCCAGTGGTGACCATCCGTCGGCACCGCTACGTCAACGTTCAGCTCGAGAATTTGGTCTCGTGGGGAACCATCTCCCGGTCCATGATGGCTTTCCTGCAGGCTGCGGTCATCGGCCGCCGGTCTATCCTGATCGTGGGACCCCAGTCAGCGGGCAAAACTACGATGCTCCGGGCGCTATGCCAGTGCATTTCTCCGACAGAACGTTTCGCCACCCTCGAAACTGAGTCAGAGTTGTTGCTGCACAAAATCCCTGGCCGATTCCCCCTTCTTATCCCGATTGAGGAAAGAGTGGGGTCCGGCGAAAGGGACGCCTCTGGCAAGACCATAGGAGAAATCACCGTCGGCGATGTTTTCCCGTGGTCGCTACGCCATTCATTGGACAGAATTATCGTCGGCGAATGCCGATCCGACGAGATCGTCTCGGTCCTTCGGGCCATGAGCCGTGGCTTCAAGGGGAGCATGGCGACTTTCCACGCCGACTCCGCACGAGAGACGTTCGAGTCGCTCGCGTCCCTGCTCATCGAGCACGCTCCCTCGCTCACCCATGACGCTGCGCTGCGCCAGATCGCGACCGCACTGGACATCGTCGTCTTCATCGACCGGGAGGAGGGCACCGATCCTAACACCGGCGAAGCCATCGAGATCCGTTACGTCTCAGAGATCCTCAGTGTCGGATCAGTCGGGGAGAAAGGGCAGATCGGGGCGGCCGAGATCTTCCGGCCGCACGACGACACCGACCAGCGCGCCCTGGACCCCCGTGGTTACCCCGCCGGGGCGGCTCTGGCCGACAACGGACTCTGGGCTCGCCGAGCCGGTTTCGACCTGGCCTGGTTGGACCCCGCCCAGGGCGGCTGGGACACCCAGTTCCCACTCAGGAGCTTCTAGTGACCCAAGACGCAGTCCTTGCAGCCGCCTGCGTCGGCGTGGTCATCGCCGCCATCTGGGGCGCGATCATGGCGATCATCGGCCGTCCAGCCGGCAAGCAGGGGCCCTTCCGAACCAGAGCCACCCGAGTTCGGTCCGCCGGGACACTGACGCTCGCCCGCGGCCGATCAGTTCGTCTGCTGGCAGCGGTGGCCGCAGGAGTGGGGGTGTGGTTGTTCACCGGCTGGCCGGTGGGAGGAGCCATGACGACGGCGTTGGTTCTGACCGCCCCATTCTTCTTCGGCGGCGCGCGCGTGGCCAACGAACGGATCGAACGTCTGGAAGCCCTCGAGCAGTGGGTGCGAACCTTGTCCAACACCATGGCGGTCGGGGTGATGCCGATTCAGGCCATCACCCGGTCTGCCGCCAAGGCGCCCTTGGCCATCCGCAGACCGGTCGCGCAGCTGGCCAATCACCTCAGCACTCCTCGATTGGACAGAACCGAGGTCCTGGATCAGTTTGCCGACGACATCGACGACGCGCTCGGCGACATCGTCGTCCTGGCTCTGGAAAGAGCGGTCAGCATCCGCGGTGGCGAGCGGGTCCCTTATGTGCTGGAAACTCTCGCCGCGTCCACGGCAAACGAAGTCAATGCCAGACGCGCCGTGGAGAAGGAGCGATCGGGCCCCCGCAAGGAAACCCAAACGATCTGCATCATCCTGGCCCTCGCAGTGGCCGCTCTGTGCGCCTTCACCAGCTACCCGGCCCGGTACGCCGGCTCGACGGGGCAGACCGTCCTGGTCGTTCTGGGCGCAGTGGTGCTTCTTGCGCTCGGCCTGATGCGCAGACTGAGCATCGGCGGCCAGCCGCCGCGGATCCTGAACGAACGAGAGGGGGCGCGCGAATGAACCCCAACATCGCAGGCGCGGTGATCTGCGGCGGCCTCGCCGCCGGCGCGCTGGCCTGGATCCTCCTCAGCATCCTCATCCCGGCCCGGGTGTCCCTGCACCAAGCCCTGTCATTGGACAGATCCATCGCGACCTTCGCCGTTCGGGACGACGAAGCCGCCCGCGCCCTGACTTCGGAAAGATCCGGCCGGCTCACCGGCTTCGGCGTTCGCATCGAAACCTGGCTGTCCGCTCGGAACATCACCACTCCCGACTCCGACCTCACCCTGATCGAGTGGACGCGAGGACGGTTCCTGCTGGTGCGTATTGCCCTGGCTGCGCTGGCCCTGCTAGCAGGGCCGATCTTCGCCATGATGGTGGCAGTCGGCGGCGGAAGCATCACCTACGCCGTTCCCCAGGCGTTGTCGCTGTTCCTGGCTGCGGGAGTCTGGTACGGCACCGGACTCTGGATAAAAGGCCAGGCCGAGCAACGCCGCCTGGAAATGCGCGAAGCCTTGGTGTCCTTTTTGACCATTTTGGCTCTGTTCAAGGCCTCCGGTGAAGCCATGAATTCGGCATTGCAGCAAGCCGCGAGAGTCTCCGACGCCTGGACATTTCGTCGCATTGATGCGCGATTGTCCGCTTCGTTCCGGGTGGGCGCCTCCCCCCAGGATGGACTGGAGCAATTGGGTAAAGAACTCGGCATCGACGAATTGTCCGACGTCGCCGAGATCACCGCCACGGCGAACCTGGAGGGCGCCGCCGTGTTCACCACCCTGCTGGCTCGCGCCGACGCCCTACGCAACGAGATGCAAGCCGAATCCGAAGCCAACGCCTCTGCGAACTCCGTTCGGCTCGGCATACCCAAGGCGCTCCTGGTCATGACGGGGGTCGCGTTCATGATGTATCCACTGATCGTCGGGATCAGCGGATCGTAAAAATTGTGGTCGACCGATCACAACGACAGAAGGGAAGTAACGATGTTCGGAGAGATGCAGTACATCGTCATGATGGGCCAGGCGCTCGTGCGAAAACGGGTCAATGACATGCGGCGTAACGGCGAGCGCGGCGCCGGCGGCCAGTCGCTCGAGCAGCTGGTGCTGTTGGCCGGTGGTGTCGTCGCGGGCCTGGCCCTAGTGGCCTGGCTCGTCGTGAAAATCACCTCCAAAGAGGGCACGGTCAACCCGTAATTACGGGGCGGCCACTACTCCGATGACCGTGACCATGGGCTGGCGTCAGCGTAAAGACCAGGGCAGCGGCGGTACGTCGCTGATCTGGCTTTTGCTGACGCCAGTCATGCTCGGGTTGATGTTCGGCGGGATCGCGGTGGGATGGCGCATGTACGGGTCCAACCTCGAACTGGACGCCGCAAACGCCGGGGCCCGCGAAGCGGCGCTGTACCCGGCCTCCGCCGAGCGCGGCCAGCTAGCCGCCGAAGCGTTCCTGACCCGAGCCGGATCCGGCACCCTCACCGACACTTCGGTGCAGGTCACCATCAACGGCACCGAGGTCGTCGTAATCGTGACAGGCAAAACCCCTGTATTGCCCGGCACAGTCACCCGCCAGGCCGCGGTAAGCGTGGAGACCCTGCCATGACCGGGTTACGCGCCGCCTGGCGGCGACTCCGAAACCATCCCGAACGCGGAGCCGGAGGTGAAGCCCTGGAGCTCCTCATTTTGGTTCCGGCGTTCCTGGCGCTCATCACGGTGCTCGTAGCGGTCGGCCGCTTCCAACTAGGCAGCGGAAAGATCGATCAGGCCGCCGGCGCGGCAGCCCGCGCCGCCTCTCAGCAAGCAACCGCGGAGGGCGCCCAGACCGCCGCGGCAGCCGCAGCGACATCCACCCTGACCTCCGTGGGCGTCTCGTGTCTCAATTTCGCCGTGACCGTCGACACCGGCGGGTACGCCGCACCCCCCGGAGGAATCGCCACGGTCAACGTCGTCGTGTCCTGCACCGTGCAGTGGTCAGATCTGTCCGTCCCGGGATGGCCAGGGAGCAAAACGATCGTCGCTCAGGCATCGTCACCGCTGGACACGAGAAGGCTCGGGACATGAACAAGGACAAGGTGTCCGTTCCTCGAGCCCGGATGCGGCGTCTGCTCGACCGCGGCAACGAAGCCGGATCCGGCGGCGGCATCAGCCTGGTCATGCTGGTCTTCGCCATCGGGCTGTTCATGGTGCTGGGTTTGGTCATCGACGGGTCGGCCAAGGCTCGGACCCTGGACCACGCCAACCAGCTGGCCACCGAAGCTGCCCGGGCCGGCCTGCAGGCGGCCACCCCCGACGGCATCGACCAGCAACGGGTGGACGCCGTCGTCGGGGCTTATCTGACGGCCGGCGGCATCACCGAATGGAACAGCCACATCGTCGGCGGCAACCAGATCGTGGTCGACGTGACCATCCAACAGAACACGAAGATGCTGTCGATGGTCGGTATCTCCACGATGACGGTTCACGGTGAAGGCACCGCCGATGTGGTCTACAACCGATAGGAAACGAGGAATAGCAATGAGCCGAATCGCACGGTCATTGGCAGCGCTGCTGGTGCTGCTCGGCGGCCTGCTCGGCGCCCCGGCCGCGTTGTGGCATCTGGGTCGCGGATTCCTGCCCGATCACGTTCCAAGCCTGCAGGAGGTGTGGGCGGGAGCCACTGCTACCGACACCGGCTCGTTGTTCCTGGGGTTTCTGGTCGTCGTGGGCGTCATCGCGTGGGCTGTTTTCGCGCTCTGCGTACTCCTGGAGGTTGTTTCCTTGCTGGCCGGGCGCCGCCGCGCCGGCCGCCCCGGCACTGTCCAGGCCGCGCCACGTATCAAGCTGCTGCGAGCCCCCCAATCCGCGGTATCGGCCTTGATCAGCGTGGCCTTGACCGGCACCTTGATGTTCGGCGGCGCCGCTATGGCCTCCGCGACGACACCCTCCTTGCATGCCGTAGCAGCCACCACCTCGGTAACCCAGTCAGCATCAACAGTCGCCGCTCCGACCGCGCGCATCGCCGCCCCAGCATCTGTGCCGGTTTCGTCGATGCACACAGCCGCGTCGACGCGGCCGGTCACTGGTGGCCCCACTTGGACGGTGGCGCGGTACGACACCTTGATGTCCATCTCGGAAGCGACCATGGGCGACGACTCGCACTACACCGAGATCGCCAAGCTCAACATCGGCGTCCCGCAGACGGATGGCCGAACGATGAAAACAGCCGACACCCTACTGGAAATCGGTTGGAAGCTGATCCTTCCCCCCACCGCGGTCCTTCCCACCGGGCACACCGCCCCGCACGTTGGACAGAAAACGGTGACCGTCATCGAAGGGGACAGCGTCTCCAAGATTGCCGCGGCCCAGTACGGCGACGGCGATCGTTGGCCCGAAGTCGCCGCCGCCAACCACCTCGCTGATCCCGACCAGCTGACTCCCGGCCAAGTCCTGATCATCCCCGCCGCCGCGGGGAGCGGACCCAAGCACGCCGCACCAACAGTCATCGCCACCCACACTGCCGCAGCCACTCACGCTGTGCCCTCGCACGTTGCCGCCTCCCACACTGCCCGGGGCGTCGCACACCCCCACTCGGCGACACCGGCGACACCACACACCGCCGCCGCGTCTGCACCGTCGAAAGCGCACACCGCGGCTCCCCGCTCAGTAGCCGCAAACGCCCCAAAAGCCCCGATGACCGCCGTCCCCTCCAGCCCCGCCCCGACCAGCTCTGCCGGCTCCAACCCCAGCACGGTTGGCCAGACCACGGAACAGGCGCCCTCGGTTCCCACCGGGCAGCACGCCGCGGCCGCACCGCACCACGTCACCCCGACCGCTTCACCCGCGTTCTCGGACATCACCGAGATGGTCGCCGGTCTGGGCGCTGCGCTCGGAGCCCTGCTCTTGGCCGGGATCGCGGTCGCGCGCCGCCGGAAGGGCCGTCGACGGCCGACGGGCGAAGTTCCACGTCCGGTGAGCCTGTCCGCCACACGCGTGGAACGACACCTTCGGCAACGCGCCGGCGGCGCCGAGGTCGCCTGGATGGACAACGCCCTGCGGTCTGCCGCCGCTCTATCCGCGGATCGGTCCGCCGACCAGCTTCCGGACGTCACCGCGGTGTGGCTGTCGACGCAGGAACTGCAACTTCAGTTGGCCAGCGAGGTTCCCGCCCCCGCCCCGTTCGTCGCCGAGGGTGCCGGCTGGGTAATACCCGCCGGCACCGAACTTCCAGATCGGACAGAAACAGCGGCGCCGTTCCCGGCGCTGGTCACCCTCGGAGAGTCCGCCGGTGAAACGTTCCTGGTCGACCTGGAGCGCGTCGGTGCCCTGACGGTGACCGGAGATGAACAGCGCACCGCGAACCTACTGCGCCACATCGCCGCCGAGTACAGCCATTCGCTGTGGTCTGACCATCTACAGGTCTACCTAGTGGGCTGGGGTGAGACGGTGACCGCGCTGCAACCGGACCGACTCTTCTACGCACCGTCGATCGCCGACGTCGTGACGATCCTGCGGGGTCGCCTGGAAGAGGTTCTGGAAGTCCAGGCCGAAGGCGCCACCACCGTCCTGAAATCCCGGATCGCGGATCAACACACCGTCGACGACCCGTGGACCCCCACAATCTTGTTGATCGACGCCGGCGCCGACGAGGACCTAGAGCCCCTGACCCAGGCCCTGCAAGGCATCAGCGGCGCCGGCCGGTCGGCAGTGGCCGTCGTGACCCGCACCGACCAAATCGTCGCCGGCAGCGCCGTCGCGCACATCGACGCCGACGGCACACTGCAGATCCCGTCGATTCTCCCGGCCGGCCTACGCGTCCAGGCCGCCGGCCTGACCCAGCCGGCGCTTGATGAACTGCTCGAGCTGTTCATCGCCGCCGGCCAGTTCCAAAAGCCGGGCGTGGTCACCGACACCACGGAGCCCTGGTCAACGGACATGTCGGTCATGGGATCACTGATCATCCCTGCCCCGGGGACCGCAGACGTAGAGCCGACCGACCGAGCGGATCTTCCCGAACCGCCTGCTGACCTCACACTCGACGCCGAGGAAAACCAAGTTGAGCACCAGGCCAATGCTGGCCAGGTGGTCGCGTTGCGTCCGGCGCTGGCCGCCGCGCAGCAACTCCTGGCGAAAGTTCAGGCCGACGACGTCGAACTCGACGCCGACGTCCACGAGTGGTTCAGCGCCCCCGACCTCGTCGACCCTGACGCAAAAATGGACTGGGTGCTGCGCCCTCGGGTCGGAGTGCTGGGCCCGCCGCTGGTTCTGGTCCGCGGCAGCAAACCCACAGACCGCATCCACAAGTACACCGAGATGGTGGTTTACCTCGCACTGCACCGGGACGCCGAGGTCGAGCAGTTCGTCGCCGATCTGTGGCCTGTCGAAGGAACGACCTCTGACGAGAACCGCCGCGCCTACCTCTCACGGGTCCGCACATGGTTGGGCACCGATCCGGATGGCCGCACGTATCTGCCTTCCCGGCTCAAGCTCTACGGCCTGGAGCGGCGCCGCCGGCTCTTGGACGTCGAGCTGTTCCGCCGACTGCGTAAGCGCGCAGACGCCTACCTCAAGGCCGAGGACTACACCCGGGCCATGACCGATTTGTGCAGCGCGTTGGACCTGGTGCGCGGGCCGACCCTGGATCAGCACCCTCGTAACGGCTACGCCTGGTCCTTGACCAACGATGAGGCCGATCTGCGGGATGCCAACCTGATGATGCTCGAGACCGCCCACCTACTGGTCGATCTCGCGATCGAGGCGGGCGATCTGGATCTGGCCCGGCAGGCCGCGGACGCCGGGTACACCGTGGACCACAAGGCTGACCTGCCACTGGTCGACCACATGCGCATCGCCCATCAGGTGGGCGATGACCAGAAGGCCCGGGGCTGGCTCGCGGCGCTGCTGCAGGCCAACGAGATCGAGCTGGCCGAGGACCTCCCGAACTTCAGTACCTTCCAGGCAGTCACCGAGGTGTTCCCCGACGGTCTGCCAACAGCCGCGAACAGCTGAGCCTGCACGGGCCCCGATTTTCGATTGGACAGAAAACCAAGGAAACAGGAGGAGGAGGCGTGGTGATCATCGAAGTGTTGCTCGGAGCAGCTGCCGGGGCATTGGCCAGCGCAGCTGTATATGCGGCGGCCGGCCGTTTCTTGGCCACCGCAGCTCTCGACAAGCATTGCGCACGAGTCATCCCGCCGGTGCCTCTCATCCTTGCCTGCGCCGCCGCCGGCGCCGCTGTCAGCCACATCCACAGCTGGCCGGTTCTTCTTCTCTACAGCGTTTTCCTGGCCGCGGTTCTGGTCGCCGTGACCGTCGACGTCGCCGAACAAAGGATTCCCGACCGGATCACCTACCCTCTGTTGGCTGTAGGCGTGCTGGTCCTGCCGGTGTTGTCCGACCACACCTTGTGGGGCTGGATAGGGCCGGTGGTCGGCGGCGTCGCGGCCGGGCTCTGGGCGCTGGTCACGGCCCTAGTCGCCGACCAAGGCTTGGGTGATGTCAAGTTGGCCGCGGTCATCGGCGCATGGATGGCCCACCTTGGTCTGCTGCCGTGGGCTGTCGGATTGCTCGGGGGGCAGATAGCCGTCGTGGTGTTGGTCGCCGCGGTCAGGGTCCGCCGGCACCGCCAGCACCGCTCCGATCCGCAGTTGGACAGAAACGCACACACAGCGCTGGGCCCTGCGTTGGCGGCTGGATCCGTGCTGGCCTTGCTGTACGCATCACTCGTATGAAGACGCCACCCGCCCGCATTACTGTATTTCCGTAATTAAAGAACAGAGGAGGACCGGGCACGATGCACGTAACCACCACAGTCCTTCAGAAAGGGCAATCCTCGATGCGAACCGTCACCGCTCCATCGGCTGCCAGCGGCGTCATCAACGAAATCGCCGGCGCCCGGCAACGTCTGCTCGGCCCCGACGGCGGCGACCCGACCTATTCCGCACCCCTGGGCCCAGACGACGACACCCTGGAAATGTGCGCGGCCGCGTACGCGCTACCCGACGGCTTCCGCGAGAAGAGCCAGGCGGGAATCCCCTTGGCCTGGGCCTGGCCGTCGTCGACCTTCGACATCACCCTGACCCGCCGTGAAGAGCTCATCCAAGCCGCCGCGATGATCACCGCCGCCGTGGAACGCCTCGACCGGCACGCCGCTGCCGGCGAAAGGCCAACCCGCCGGCGGCAGCTGCAAGTCGTTCCCGGGATTGGACAGAAATGACGCCACCGCGGTGCAGACTGCAGATCCTGATCCCCGACTCGACCACCGGCCGGATCCTTCTGGCCTGGCACCGGCCCAGCCGCACCTGGACCTTGCCCGCCGGTGACCTTCGGGTAGGCGAGGCAATGACCGCCGCCGCGCATCGAGTCGTCACCGAAGCCGTCTCGATCGGTGTCCAAATAGGCTGGGTCGCCGACATGACAGTCGAACCCGACGGCATCTTCGTCCTGATCCCCGGCCGCCACGTGACGGGCCGGCCCGCAGCCAACGGCCCTTACAGCCGATGTATCTGGGTCGGCCCTAATGAACTCGCCCGCCTTGCTTCCACCTCGCCGTGCCCAACAGATCACCGAGGCCCTGCGCCAGCGAAAACCGCTGCTCGCAGCAACCGGATAACCACCCGAGCCTCAGCAATCAAATCAATCCAAAAGGGGGAGCCCCGTGATCACCCACATCGACGACCGGCCTGAAACAAGACGAAGTGCGCCGCCCACCCGCCGGCTCAGCAAGTCACTGACAGCCGCGGTAGTTGCGCTCATCGCAGGGCTGACCCTCTCCGGTTGCACCTCGAGCAGCGCGCCCGCGGCCACCCCGCCCACCTTGAGCACCCGTACCTCGTCGACGACATCGAGTGTGTCGACCTCCGTGAGTCCGACCCCAACCGCCACCTCGTCATCGGTTTCGTCGACGGCATCCTTGCGGTCGACTACGGCAAAGCCCAGCTCGCCCACCAAATCCATCGCGCCCACTACGACCAAACCGGCATCCTCGCCGCCTCCCACGACGACGGCTCCATGGCCGGCGACGTTGACCCGCCCCCAGATCATCGAGGCGAAATCTGCGCTTGCGGCCTACACCGCCTACTACACCCTGCTCGATCAGGCATTCGCCAAGCCGGGCAAAGACTGGTCCGCCCCGTTCGCCAAGGTTGCCTCCGACCCAGAAAAATCCTCGATCCTGAGATACCTCAAGGCCACAGCCAAGCTCGGGCAGTACGGCTCAGGTCATATCCGGCTCATTCCTCGGGTGACCAAGGTCCAGACCGCCGCAGTCGAGCTGACCGTCTGTGTCGATACGAGCAACGTCGGTTTCTTCGACAAGACAGGGAAATCCATTAAAGCGCCGGATGCACCCGGTTCGTACTACCGCCACCCATCGAAGGCGGCCGTCTACGAATACGTCGGTAATCAGTGGCTGGTCACCACCATCAACGACGATTACGGCAAGACATGTTGACCGCACGCGCTGCCCGGCGCGGCGTCGGGACGCTCTTGACGGCATCTGTATTCCTGTTGTCCGTCCAGGGCATTGGATGGGCTGACGGTACGGGCGTCGGTTGCGGCCGCGCGGGATGCGGTGTCGGTGCCACTGATCCCGGCTCCCCGGGCTCCACTCCGAGCACTGGTCCGTCCGGTGGTGGCACGTCCAATGGCGGTTCTTCGGGTGGCGGTTCATCAAGCGGCGGTTCATCAAGCGGCGGTTCATCAAGCGGCGGTGCTGGCGGTGGCGGTTCATCGAGCGGCGGTGCTGGCGGTGGCGGTTCATCGAGCGGCGGTGCTGGCGGTGGCGGTTCATCGAGCAGCGGTGCTGGCGGTGGCGGCGGCTCAGGTAAGCCGGTCGGGTGCGGCCAGTGGTACGTCATGAATCCACAACCGGCCGCCGGGTCGCCGCTTTGGGAAGGCCACAGCGCGGCCGACGGTGTGGTCGAGTTCTTCGAGTGCGACGGAGGAGGTGGCGGCATCAGCCAGGCGGGCGCGTCGACATTCCGGTTCGCCGCCAAGGCTGCTCCTGCTCCGCCCGGCAAGGCTGCTCCTGCCGCCCCGCCGCCACCGCCGGTCGATCCCGCGGTGGTAGCACAGGAGGCGTATCGGCTAATTCCGATTCCGCATCCGCAGATGCACTTCGGTCCTGATGCCGCCCATGTTGCCGTGCGGTACTGGCTGTACCTGTGGACGGATAACCCGGGTCCGATCACTCGCACCGCGACCACCAGGAACGTAACCGTCTCGGCTACGGCGACCCTGGACTCGGTCACCTGGTCAATGGGTGCTCCCGCTTCGACCGCCTACCTGGGTACGGTCGACGGCCCGGTGGTGTGCAAGGGAGCGGGCACTCCGCCCCCAGCCAATGCGGACACCACCGTCGATCCGCGGTCGAACGGTTTTTGCGCGTACATGTATCAGGTCCGCTCGACAGTTGACCGCACCGGCGGTGCCGGGAGCTGGCCGGTGACGGCCTCTGCCACCTGGCGCATCGCTTGGAAAGAAACGGCGGGCGGAAACGCGACCGGCTCCATCCAGGCGCCACCGTTCACCTCGGCGACGGCGGTCTGTGTGGGTGCTTGGTACACGGTTGCGGTGGATCCGAACTCGCCGCCGCCGAAGAACGCCGTCTGCGGCCAGGGTTAAATTCTCGGATGCGGCGCTAGGATGACGGGGAGAGCGCCGCCGACTCACGACGCCCTCCCCTGACGGTCACCAGCCCCGAAGGGTCCGGATCACGGTTGCGAGAGCTCCGAGGACTGCGGCGATACCGCCAAGTATTGCGCCGTAGTCTTTCGGAGCTTTTCGCTTCTCCGGATCGGACATGACCATCACCTCCCACCTGGGCGCGCAACGTCCGGATCATCCGGTGCGCCCCTCAGCGGGAGGTAAAACAAGTGCATCACGTCCGTACGACACGCGTCACCCCGGTGCGGCGTGTCGTGCCCTTCCATTACATGGCATTAACGTTCACGCCGACCGGGTGAGGCGCATGTGGTGGAGATTGCGGTCGCGGGCGCTAAATCCCCGCCAGATGGCATGGTCCAGGCGCTGGTCGCGGACGCGGCTGGTCGCGGTGAATCGGCGGAACGCGACCATGTCGACATGGTCGCCGGCGGCGCGGAATTCCATCGCGCTGCCCTCGGGCACCATTTGCGGATCACTCATTCCGAGGTGGTGCCGGTATCCGACTTTCCGGAGCCACGCGGGGTTGGAGGCCCACCACAGTGCCCCGTCGGAGTCCTGAGCAACGGCCAATGGTGACAGCGCAGCCCTGGCCAGGAACAGGCTTCCCGGCCTGGCGGCGTTGACCCAGGCCAGTGCTGCGCGGCCGCGTACCCCGGTCAGGACGGCGGCTGCGGCAGCGACGGTCGTAGTGGGGGAGAGCTGGGAGAACAGCCAGGCGCTGTCGGTTTCGGCGGCCTGATGATCGCCGTCGGTGTAGGGGACTGTGACGTCGCCGTTGTGGGTGCCCAGCACGGCGCCGACGATCATGGGCGAGCAGTTGGACAGATCCACCAATCCCTGTGTGGCCCAACGGGTGTGGCCGAGCGCCAAATTTGCTGATCGCAGGGAGCCAGTGATCCGGCAAGCGCCGGGGATGCGTGCGGAGAACGGGCTCAACGTGATGACGATCCTGGTGCGGCCAGCGGTCCGGTCGACGACGTCGGCGTCGCTGTGGGTTCGAGTGGTCAGTGGCCGGTTGTGCAAGGTGGCGATCCCGGCCGAGTCGGTGCCGCGTTCCTCTGCCAGGGCGCCCAGCGTGAGAAGCGCGGCTGCGGCGTCGTGTCGGGCGGTGGGTGGGTATCGATGGGGTCGTAGGGTGCCGAAGATTCCGCACATGGTGTCGCTCTTTCGCTGTGGTGTCAGTTTGTCCACTGGCCGGCGGGGATGGGCCGCAAGGCGGTGATGTCGATGTCGGGTCCGGCGAGGTAGATCCAGGCCTGAAGGCTTTTGGTCTGACCGGTTTCGGGGTTGGTGAAGTGGACGGGTCGGATGGTCCGCACGTAGTGGGAGTGGGTTGGGGGCTCTTTGGGGTGGTATCCCTCGAGCTGGTCCAGTGCGTGCATGGTCTGCAGGTAGGTGTCCTCGGGCAGAGTCATCAGATAGCCGTGGGTGCGTCGGCCGGGGGTGGGCGCTGCGTAGGGAAGGAACTGGCTGCGGTAGAGCCCGATTTCTTTGATGACTGCGGGGGTTTCGGCGGTTGTCCGGTACTGCAAGCAGCGGACGTGGTTGTGGTGGCCGGGCATGAGGGTGCCGTAGACGAAAACAGGGTGGTGGTGCATTCGGACCTCCAAGCTCAGTTGCTGTAATACCAGTATACCAGATTACCGGCTAACTGGCTAGCCAGGAAATCGGAATGCTGGGAAGTGGCGCACGATGACCCTCGATAACAATCAATGCGACGAATCGAAAGGGCCATCAGATGTTCACTGCTGTAATCAATCTCAGCTCGTCCAGGATCTCGGTCCGCCCGCGCACCGGGGTGGTGTCATGAACCTCCTGGCCGTCGACCCCATCACGTGCTCGCAAGAAGACCGCACCCGCGCCCGGCGATGGGTGGCCCGAACTTTGCAGCACCCGGCCACCGTCATCCTGGACACCGAGACAGTTGACCTCGGCGCCGCGATGTGTGAGATCGCCGTGATCGACACTGCCGGACAGGTGCTGCTCAACACCCTGGTCAATCCGGGCAGGGAGAACCGGATGAACCAAGAGGCGCAGCAGATCCACGGGATCACCATGGACGAACTCGCAGACGCCCCGAATACCCGTACGGTCCTTCGCCAACTTGTCGCAATCACTGCCAACAGCCCACACGTCATGACTTACAACGCCGACTACGACCGCAGGGTGATTGTTCGAGATGCCATCCGCGCCGACGTCGAACTGGACCATCTCCACGATCCCGACGTGTGGGGCTGCGTCATGCGCGCTCGGTCGGTAGCCGAAGGCCACCCGACCAGTTTCCTTCCTCTCAACGGGGGTCATCGAGCGCTCAACGACTGTCAAGCGACGTTGGCCCTGATGCGCACGATTGCGGATGTTCTGTGACGCCACATGTCGTGGACACCTGGTCGGGACGAAACGGTGACCACCCTCAAGACCGACCGTGGTCGTGGTGGCAGTCGCACATGTAAGCGGCGGCCGGAACCGTCGTCGTCATGGCCATGGGGTGGTACCGACGGTCCTCATTTGTGATTACCGGAATACCGGTTTACCGTATAGCCGTATAGCAGGGTAGGTGTGTCGAGGGTTCTCAGAGGAACCTTGCGCTCAGCACCGTCATTCCGGTTCGTCGTAAGGAGTCGAGCAATGCGCATCAGCCGCGATCAAGAACCTCGTTGGTACAGGGTCAGTGTTTTGGACGTAGGTCGGGAGCACCTGGGCCGCTGCATCGACACCGGAGCTGCGGTCGGCACGTTGACCGCAGTCCACGATGCCTACTACAGCGGCAGTCCGTGCCGCACCTTGATGATCGACACGGTGGACGGGGAGATCTTCACCGTCACCTACAGCGGTCGGGGTCCAGGATCCGCACATCTGCCGTGGGCCAGCACGGTGCTTCTCGATCAGATCAACGAGGGCGGCCGACTCAACCTCGGCGTGTATCCGCACCTGTCACCTGAACGCCGGTGCAGCCTGGCGGCCACCGGCGTCGGCTCGGACGTTTGAGGGCCGATGTCGATGTCAACTCCATCAATCAGTGCGCTCCGGGTTTGTTCCGAGTGCGGAACGACGGCTTGCTACGTCGGCTGGGATGCGTGTCCGGCAGCAGTACTGGGAGTGACGACTGCGGTCCGGTTCGGTGGCCGGCTGCAGGTGGCGGTTCGCACTCGTCGGTCTCGGCCCGCCGCTACATCCCCTTGCTCGGCACGAACCTCATGAGCAGGGGCAGCAACAATTCGGCGAAGCGGTTCGCCATCCCCCGATCGATGGCTCCTGGGTTCGGGGTCGTCGGTGACGGGCGGGCGGTCATTCTTCACGAGCCGGTATCCGGCGCTGACGTCCCCGTTCTGGTGGCCGAGATGCCGCCTATGCCCGCCCGTGGCCCGCACGGTGAGCAAATCGACGCCAGAGTTGCGATGGCCCTGTCCGCCGGGATGGCGTCCACGTTCGATCTGCAGGACGGCCCATTTCTAGCTGGCTGGTCGGCCCGCCGCAGTGATGCCCGACAGGTCGAAATCACTGCTGGAGCGGATGTATTCGTCACGACCAATGGACACCTACCATCCCGGTGGCTCGAGTTGGTCGCAGAACGGCAGGAAGTCGTGATCGTCTGCGGCGTCGGGGTGATCGCGTCCGGGCAAGCGCCGGATCCCGCAGCGTTCACTGACGGCCAGGCCACCACCGCCCGAATCGCCTGGCGTACCCAGATTGGACAGAAACCGGGCTATCACCTGTTGGATCTGCGGCCGGCAGGATTTGCCCTGCCGGTTCTCAGCTTTCCCGCTGATGAACTCCTTGCGCGCGGTCCGCTGCAGCAGTGGGGATTCGAGCACCTGGGTGAACGTAACCCGAGCCAGCCTCTTCCGTTATCAGATCGGCTTGTCGTCAGCCTGCACACAGGGCCCGCTGACGTCGACGTCTTCGACGTCGGCGAAGGCGGAGTCGGTCAGCTCAAGTCGACCGCGCTCACTCCGATGACCGGAATGAAGGGCGCCGCCAACCGACCTGCTTGGGCGGACGCCGCCGCCGCCCAACACGGTTGCTACATGCTGCTGGCCACCACCCGGAACGCCATGAAAGCAGCGCCGAGCGACCTGCTGTTGAGCAGCTGGTGCGCCATCGCCCGAATCGTCGATCTAGCGCCGACGATGGACAGATCCAGTAGTGGAGATATCGGCTGATGATCACAATGACGGATCTGTTCTGCGGCGCCGGCGGCTCCTCCACTGGAGCGCTGGCGGTTCCAGGTGTCACCGTCCGGATGGCCGCGAACCATTGGAAGCTCGCCGTGGAGACGCACAACACCAACCACCCGAGCACCGATCACGCGTGCGCCGACATCTCCCAGGTCGACCCAAGACTGTTCCCCCGCACCGATATTTTGTGGGCGAGCCCGGAGTGCACCTCGCACTCGCAGGCCCGCGGGAAGAAGCGGGAAGACACCACTCCGGACTTGTTCGGTGAAGTGCTGCCCGACGCCGCCGCCGAGCGGTCCCGGGCCACGATGTGGGACGTACCAAGATTCGCCGAATACCACCGCTACCAAGCCGTCATCATCGAAAACGTCGTCGACGCATGGCATTGGCAGCCGTTCCCGGCATGGCTGATGGCGATGGACTCCCTCGGCTACGAACACCACCTGGTCTTCCTCAACTCCATGCACGCCCAATTCGGGGGCCTACCCGCGCCACAGTCCAGGGACCGCATGTACGTAGTGTTCTGGCGCAAAGGGAACCGCCGCCCGGATCTAGAGCGGCACACCCGACCACCGGCACTGTGCCCAACCTGCGGACCGGTCAAGGCGATGCAGGTCTTCAAGAGGCCGAAGAGCCTGGCGAAGCGACTACCGGACCCGCCGAAGTGGGGCCGGTACAGAGCGCAGTATCAGTTCAGGTGCCCGAACGTGGCGTGCCGCAACCAAATCCTCGAACCGGCGTGGCTGCCAGCAGCGGCCGCGATCGACTGGTCACTGCCAGGGCAGCGGATCGGTGACCGCAACAAACCGCTCGCCGACAAGACGATGGCACGCATCGAAGCCGGGCTCAAGAAGTACGCGGCTCCGCAACTCGTCCCAGCAGGCGGCACCTGGCGCGACGTAGCGACGTCTGTGCACGACGTCATGGGAACCAGAACGACGCGGGAGACGGATGCGCTCCTCGTCCCCGTCGAGGGCAGGGACGGGAAGGAAGCGCGGGCGATCACTGAGGCGATGCGCACCATGACAACCCGCAGCGAAACAGCGTTCGTCGTGCCACTCCGCGCCAACAACACACCGAAGGCAGTGCGGGAGCCGTTCGACACCTTCGCAGCCAACGGCAATCACCACGCCCTGGTGATGCGGAACAACTCGAGCAAAGGCGCCGGAGCGGAGATGATCACCCCGATCACCGAAGTGCTCCGCACCCTCACCACCATGGGCCACCAATCGCTGCTGGTCCCGTACCGGTCAAAGTCGACCGCGCACCTGGCATTCGAACCGATGCCAACCCTGTCCACGGTCGACCCCGCCGCCCTCGCGTCGGTGGAACCGAACATCGCCGACTGTCTATTTCGGATGCTTGAACCGGCCGAGATCGCGTGCGGCATGGCGTTTCCCACCACCTACGTCATCAAAGGCAATCGGCGCGAACAAGTCAGACAGTCTGGGAACGCTGTCACTCCCCCCGCAGCAAGAGATCTTGTTGCAGCAGTCGTGGAATCGCTTACTGGAAAGGGGATTTTCTGATGCGCCGCGAGTCGCGATTTTGGTTGAAGGTCATCAAACCAGGGCCGAACGAATGAATACGACTATCTCTGATATTCCGCTGCCGATGGTGCGCCCTGCTGCCACGCTGAGGTGCTACTGGAACTCGCCCCGCGGTTGACCTGTGACCGCCCGCCCGCTCACCCCACCCACGAAAGGAACCAAAATGAGCACCCGCAAGGTGAAAGTCGAATACACCGTGACTACGCAGCACAAAGGTGTTTGTGAGGTTGAGATTGAAGAAGACGAGTTCCAGGAGTGGAACGGTTCCACTCCGGTCAGCACCGATGCCGTGTTACTCGCGGGGTTCCTGGAAAGCGCGCGGAACGGTTGGGAGCCGCCGGATGGGTTGCCGTCGCCTGGCCCCTCTGACACGGAAGTCAGCATCGACTACGCCGACTGGGTGTCCTCGTGACCGCCGTTTGGGGCACGTGGTCGGTCGGGGAGCGTGTGACCCGCAAAGGCCCGCAGCCGGCGCATATCGCATCCCAGGACGGGACTGTTACCGCAGTTGGGGTCGGCGGTTGGAGTGGCACCGTGGATGTCTTGTACGACGGGCACTGCGGCTCGGTTGTCGCGGCGGTTGATGATCTCGATCGGGCTCCCGGGGTGTCCTCGTGACCGCCGTGCCGCAGGGAGCCGCACCGCTCACCGACGAACGGCTGGCCGAACTGAAAGCGAAAATTCTGGACGTCTACGGTTGTTCCGATGACGTACACCGCGAGCTGCTGGGGGAGAGTCGACATGCCAGTATTGAGCGTCGAAGCCAACGTCTTGCACGCCATCATCGAAGGCGACGGCGAACACGCCGTTGAGCTGCTGCACGAACTTCTGCCCGGCGAGCTGAGGGATTTGCGCCGGTCGTTGAAACGGACGGACGCCGCCGTCGCTGGCGAACTTGCTGATCGAGGGTGACCTATGAACGGAAAATATGCGGCGAACACGGGCGTCCCTTCGGATCGTTCTCGTGCGGAGATTGAGAAGACGCTGATGCGGTACGGCGCGGAGCAGTTCGCCTACATGACCAGCAGCACGCAGGCCGCCATCGCGTTCGTCGTCAGCGAGCGGCAGGTCCGGTTGACGCTGACACTGCCCGACCGAAATTCCCCTGAGTTCGCCCGCACCACCACCGGCCGGGCGAAGGTCCCAACTGCCGCGGCCGCCGCGTATGAGCAGGCGGTGCGGCAGCGGTGGCGTGCCCTCGCGCTGGTCGTGAAGGCGAAACTGGAAGCGATCACCGTCGGCATCTCCACGCTGGAGATGGAGTTTGGTATGTCGATGGTCCTCCCGGATGGGCAGACCATCGGGCAGACGGTGCTCCCCCAGCTATCCGAAATCTACCGGGGGCGGCAGAAACTGGAGCTTCTACCGTGAACGGCCGCCGACCTGTGACGCCCGAGGCCAGCGGGGGACCGACCCGACGGGAGATCGCTACCCACCCGGCAATGCTGTTGGACTGGGCAGTTCGTACCGTGACGGCTGGGGTGCTGGCCGAGGTTGGCCTGACCGACGACGCCGCAGATCTGGCGCAGCTTGGTGAGTTTTCCACGGCAATGTTCGCTTGGCCCGGGTTGCTCGAGCGTGCGGGTCGGATCCTTACATCGGCCCGGCATACCCTCACCGAGGCATTCCTGCTGGAGCATCAGGCCCGGCCGGGTGTCCTACCGGAGACGTACCAGGTGTTGCGTGAAGGCCTGGGCGATGATGTGTTGGCCGTGGCGGATGACGCTCGGATCGGGGTGCTCCCGCACCGAATAGGGCAACAGGCGTGGACGGCGATGTCAGTGGGGGTGCAGCTCCTGCATTTCCGACACGGCGCCCGAAGTCAGGAGATTCAACGGCTGCGGGACGCGGCGCAGGTCGGCCTGATGCAGCTGTACCAGGACCTCGCTGAATGGGCGCTCACCCATCCCGAAGCGTGCCCGTCGGGACTACCTGGTCAGGCCCGCACCGCTGGGTCGACCAGCTGGCCGCGGCTGACCTCGGAGAAGTCCTGATGAGCCTCGACATCAGCGATTCGAAGCATCCGGACTGCACCTGTGGCCCCAGCGCCTGCCAATGCGTGACTGTGGTCGACGGCGTGCTGCGATGGCTCGCTCCGCCCAGTCGAGGTGGCGGAGTCGGAAACGATGTGAGCAAACATGGCTGACGGGTCCGCCATCCAGTGGACTAATTCCAGTTGGAACGTCGCCACCGGTTGCGATCGAATCTCCCCTGGTTGCGACCACTGTTACGCGATGGTTCTGTCCAAACGTCTGAAGGCGATGGGCGCCGAGAAGTACCAGAGTGACGGTGATCCGCGCACCAGTGGACCGGGGTTCGGGGTCGCGTTCCACGAGCGCTCGTTGACCGACCCGCTGCGTTGGCGGCGGCCGCGGAAGGTGTTCGTGAACAGCATGTCCGACCTTGCGCACGCTCAAATCTCCAACAGCGAGATCGCTCGGGTTTTCGGAGTGATGGCCTTGGCCGGTCAGCACAGCTTCCAGTTGCTCACCAAGCGTCCTCGGCGCCTACGGAACCTGTTGCCTCAGCAGGCATTCTGGGATGACGTTGCTGAGGTCACGGAGGAGCTGCGCGCAGCTGGGCACTCAAAGACGAGCCCCGCGCTGAGCGGGGCTCCGTTGATGAACGTCTGGATCGGTACGTCGATCGAATCCAAACGATTACGTCTGGCGGGCTGAGGAGCTTCGCCGCACCCCAGCGGCCGTCCGGTTCCTGTCGCTGGAGCCGCTGCTTGGTCCGTTGCCGGACCTCGATTTCACCGGAATCGACTGGGTCATCGCCGGCGGTGAGAGCGGCCAGGGCCACCGGCCCTTGGATCTGGACTGGGTCCGGGACATTCGAGATCGTTGCGATGTGGCCAGCATTCCGTTTTTCTTCAAGCAGGTCGGCGGGCGGACACCCAAGTCGGGAGGCCGGATCCTGGATGGTCAAACCTGGGACGGCTATCCCGCCGGTCCCGGCGAGCCGGTGGCAATGGATCTGCGGTGACTGACTCGTCGTGGGCCGATCCGTCGGGTATTGCCGCGGGCCGAGGAGTGAGTCCCGGCATTGACGTCCATCTGGTGCACGGTGATCTCCTGGACCAGCATGTTGATGCGTTGGTCAATCCGTGGAACCGGAATTTCGTACCGCGGTGGTTGCTCCGCCCGGGTGGGGTGTCCGGCCAGCTGAAGCGACGCACCGGGCCCAAGCCCTGGAGGGAGTTGCGCCGCTGCGGCACCTTGGCGGTAGGGGAGGCAGTGATTACGGATGGCGGGCTCTTGCCCGTTGACCTTATCCACGTTGCGGGGATCAACGCGTGGTGGCGGGCTTCGGTGTCATCGGTTGCGCTGAGCACTCACAGTGTGGTCGTCGCCGGGTGGAAGGCCGGCTACCGCTCGCTGGCGATGCCGCTGATCGGAAGCGGCCACGGATCGTTGTCGTCGGAAGTTTCGTTGCGGACCATCCAGGGTGCGCTGGGCGAATACGCGAATTCCGAGCGGGCGATGCTGGTGATCGTCGTGCTCCATTCATGAGCGGTCGCTCGTGAAGGTCAGCCAAGATGAGCGATGGCTCAGCCGGTACGGTTGGACCAACATCTGGCCGCCTCGAGATCGAGGGACCGCCCGGTTGGCCCTAATAATTCGCCCGCACTAAACCACCAATCAGTTGAGATGGAGAGGAATCGGGGATGAGTGTTGACGGGTTGGAGCCGCTGGTCGGCGTTCTTGCGCTGAGGGCGTTTCGGGTGTCAGCGGACGGTTTCCTGCTACCACTGAGCTTTGACAGCGATGACTGGGCAGAGGGGATCTGTATCGCCGGGTGTGTCAGAGCGACGCACTCAGCTCCCGATCCGCGGTGCACTTGCGGGCTGTACTCGCTGACCGATCTGCATGAGCTGCGCACCCAGTACCACCAGGCCGACAAACTCCTTGCCGTCGTCGCGCTGGAAGGGGTTTCCGTAGAAGGGGCGATGGGTTGGCGGTCTCAGGCCGCTCGGGTAGTCGCCATCTGGATTTCACCTGACCACCGGCGTCGTATCCCGGCTGTGCAGGTCGCCGCGCTGCGGGCGAACTATCCGGCCATCGCCTTTCACACCGACCGTGCCGAGATGCTCACCCACTACCCGGCTTTGATTCCGCCGCCGCATCCGCGGCGGACAGCGTTGGCCGAAGCTGCCCGGCGCACTGTCTCGGCGATCCGCAGCGGGCGGATGAGCACCCGATCCGCGGTGTGGTGGACGGTGGCGGTGGCTGTCTCGTTCATCGTCATGCTGCGGTTGGGCCAGCCGAAGGAGTGGATGGTCGGCAGCGCCATCGAACTGAACCTGCCGCTGTGGTTGTTCGCTGCCGTCGGGGTGTGGACGGACCTGGCGCTGTGCCTGGGGCAGCTGCTGCGCCGCGGCGGCCGGGTGCCGCCGGTCTGGTCGTATTACCGGCCGGCCCGGTACACCTGGTGGGTTTCCAGTGCCGTCCTGTTCGCCTCTATCCCGGCCACCATCGCTCTGCACGGACCGCTGCATCTGTGGTTCCTGGGCCTGTGTGCCGCAGGGATGTTGTTGACCAAGCTCGGCGAAGTGTTCGTCCTGGCGCTGCCCCGCGCGGCCCGTTCCCGGCTCGGGCTGCTCGCCCGGATAGGCGTCCGGAAGAAGCCGCCCCGCACCGGCGTTACCGCCGCGCCGCGGCGCACCGTCATCGAACGACTGGGACGCATCCGATCCGCTGGCATTGTCGCCCCGATCAACATCACTACTCGACCCGCGCCGCCGCCGAAAAACTCACAGGAGAACTGACATGGCCGACATCGGCGAAGGTGACAACCCACGACGCGTGGAAATATTGCCGCTCACCCCACCCGTGCTCCCCGCACGGGAAACACCCGCACCGGTTCCTACACCCGCGAAAGAGCCCGTCCCCAGTCGCTAGATGAAGTACTGCATAGCGGCGAGGGTCGGCCGTGGGTGGATACCTCTTCCGGTTTCGCGGCCAGGTTGACCGAAGCTCTGCCCGCGGCTTCTTGGGCGACCCACTGCGTCACTTTCCGAGGACTTTCCGCACCGTCATCCGGTCGAGGCCGATCTGGCGGGCTGTGGTGGCTTTGGGGGCGCCGTCGCGCACCGCGAGCCGGGCGACCTGTTGCGCTGCGGCCATAGTCGTAGCTGTGTGAATCCGAGCGTCCCGCAGATTCCTGGCCTGTTCTTGCACAGTGGTCTCCCCGAGAATGCACTGCACCGTCGCTGACGTCGCAGCGTCCCGCTCCATTTGATCGTCGGGTTCCGGGTAGCGGGTGCTGATGAGCTCAAGCCCTGCGGTGAACCGCTTCGCCTGCTCGTCGGTCATCTCGTCGCGGGCCGGGCCAAGCCAGGCATCCATTTCATACGGGCACAAGGTCCGGAGCGTCTTCGCCGTACCCGCGACTGCTGTTGCTGCACCGTGCATTTCGGCGGAAGATTGACGTGCACACTGCGCAGTTCTGTCCATTTGTGAGGCCGGCATCGGGCAGAGAGGGTACTGGTCGGTGGCCTGACACTCCGGCAAAATGAACAAAGCCCCGGCGACGTAGCCGCAAGCGGCCAGAGGTCATCCGGGGCAATTCGTCTTCCACTATAGCAAGCGCGGTGGGGTGATGCCCCGCGGTACGGTTCGGCGATGACCGGAAGCCAGCTCGGGCCATGGGTGGAGGGGTGGTTGTCTGCTCCTCGGTTGGCTGTGTACCTGAGCGCGGTCGGCGGCGATCGGCAGATCGCGGTAGATCTGTACGAGTGGAACTCGGCTTTATCAGCCGCCTTCATGCACGACCTGGGCCATCTGGAGGTTGCGTTGCGCAACGCCTACGACGCAGCCTTGACCAGTGGCGCAGTGTCGGGTCGGCCTCACTGGACGCAGGACGCGGCTCGCTACTTCCCGTCGGTGTGGCGTACGGCGAAGAACGGAGCCCGATACGACGTCAATGACGAGCCTCGGCACCAAATCGCGCGGGCGGTCGGTTCGGCGGGCACCGGGTCACCTGGTAAGGCGATCGCGGAGCTGACCTTCGGCTTCTGGCGGTACTTGTCCTCGGCTGCTCATGAGGTGCCGTTGTGGCGGCCGTACCTGCATCGAGCCTTTCTGCCGGGCACATCCCGGGCCACGGTCGACGCGCCAGTGACGAGGCTGCACAAGTTCCGAAATCGGGTTGCGCATCACGAGCCGCTCCTGCGTCGCGATCGGCTGTCCGGCTTAATGAGCCTGGAGACTGGGCACTTGACGGATAGGTGTGACGACGGGCTTTCGATAGCTGGAAAGATCTCTGTCGATCTACGTGGTTATGTTGCGGCGCATAGCCAGTGCAGCTCAATTATCAGTCAGCGACCGACACCGTGAAGCGTGCCCCTGCACCTGTATCAAGACGGAACAAACGCTGTTGCAGTTTGTTACAGTGAGCGTATGTCTACGACAAAGCTTGATGCAAACAGCCTGCGGATGCTCGAGGATCGTGCGATCGAGGCGGCTGCACGGGTAGGGCAGATCACTCTCGCTGATGAAGCGGCACGGGCCGAGCTGGCCGACTGGGCAGTTCAGTGGCATCAAGCGGGCGCGAGCTTACGGACAATTGCCGCGAGTCTCGGTATGAACCACGTCCAGGTCAAACGAATGATCGATCAGACCGACCGGCCGTACCCTCGATCCGTTGTGCCCATCATCAGTGCCCATCAACTGCTCGAATACTACTTGCCCTCGTTTGGCCAACCAGAGCGCGCAATCGTGACCTTCAACGATGGCGACATGTTGCTGTCGGCCGGAATTCACCCAGCCGACTATGCATCATTTTTCAGCGAGCTCCATCTGCCCAACCTTTTGCTTTTTAACGCGGATGGCGACGCTTTGGGTATTCAGGATGCGAATTGCGGCTATGGCGGTTGCGGCCCATCGAATACTGAATGGCTGCTCGAGCGATTGGATTGGCCCGCAGACCAAATACCGATGGTATCCACACATCGGTATTTGGAATTGAGTCGGTCGGGACCCATCCGGGCGGAGGTCAATCCGATCAGCCACGTGGACTCGAGATGGCTAACCGTGCTGCCGGACGGTGGAATCCGCATCCGGCCCCGCTCCGGACGAGACGCGACGTTCAAGCTGGGAGGATCCGGCGTCCGTGAGCAGCAAGACAACTACGTGCACAACGGTGAGGGCAATCTCGCCAAGGACTGGATAGCTGAGGTGTTCGACGCTACGCCCAGATTCCCGTGGGCCGACGGAGTCCGAGTGGCGCGGTGCTATCTCAGCCACGAAGCGATCGCCCACGCGGGTCTGCGTGATCGTGGGCGTAGTTACTCCGGGCCCAGCTTCGCCAGCGTCATCATCGAGCAGGGAGATTCGCAACTGTGGTGTCAGACAAGTGTCCCACTCGACTACACGGAGCATTTTTCGGACGCTACCCTCAACCTGCTCGACACCGCCGGACTGGCGCAAGACCGAACCTCGACGCCTACGCGGTGGCTTCGGAAGCTCCTCGGGGGTGTTACTCAAAAGCGGGACTTCATCGATGTGTCCGTATCTGGCCAGTCCACCCTGCGGCGTGACCCATCCGACATGGCAATATCCGCTAAAACAGAAGCCGAAGTAAGCTAGGTGTTGAGCCGACATGGGATGGACTGGCAATCATGACCGGAGCGGCGCTCAGTGGGGATCCCAACGGCGGTTTAGTCAATGAGTCTGCGAAGCCGCGCGTGCTCGTCATTGGCTTCGACGACGGCGATGAAGGCCCGTGGTTGCTCGCCCGCTTACGAGAAGTTGTTGCTACTGTCGATCGAGTGCCGGATCTGACTTTTGTGCGGTCCGACGAGTGGGACGTCCTCATCACCGATCGAGCATTCATCGACCGGGTGGAAAAAGTCGAGACCAAGACCGTGAGTCGTGGTCTTGGTTCAGCGATCCCGAGGAATCTGAATGTCATCTACCGCGCCCGCCCAGGCGAACTCCTGCACACCCTCGACCGCAGCACTGGTACCTCACCACGCATGGTGAGGTGGAAGACCGGCAAGCGCGCACGAGAACTGCGACGACCACCGGGGATCCCGGAACACATCGCTGCTCTTGATCACGAGTCGCTAGAACCGGTGGTCATCTCCCGCAAGGAACATCTCGTGTTTTTGATACCCGTTCAGGGCTCATCGTCCTTTGGGGGCTACGAGCCGACGATCGTGCCGGTTGAACCTGACACCTACAAGCTGCAGCCGTTTCTAATGACGGCCGATGGTGAGGTTCTTGCTGGCCGTTACCGCCGGTCCCAGCACTCCGAAGGGTGGCTACTGCCGCATGACGTCGCGGACCTCATTCCATGGCTGCGGGCTGCTCTTCGTGAGTGGCATTTGCTGGATCTGAAGCACTTCCCGGGGCAGCCGGGATGGGCGGAGGAACCGACTTGGCAGACGCCTATCGAAGCGGACCTGGCCCTGCAGATTCAGGACTTCGAGAAGGGTGTAGAGCTGGCTATGGCGAACTTTGCGGTCGAGCGAAGTGAGTTGCATGGGCGGTTAGAAGCAGCCAGCCGCGCCGCTGATCGGTACGAGCGGGCGCTGTTGACCACTCAGTCCGATGACCTCGTAGTAGCGGTGCTGCAAGTCCTGTTTGAGCTTGGCTTCCAGGTAGAGGATTCCGATGCGCTCGCAGCGAACGGCGATCATGTGCAGGACATCATTGTTCGCGATTTGGCCGATCCGGAGTGGGTCGCACTTGTGGAGGTCAAGGGATACACCAAAGGCGCTCGAACCGAAGCATTTAGCCAGTTCAACCGGTTCTCGATGCGGTTCGTGTTGAAGTACCAAAAAGCGCCGAATGCTCTGTGGTACGTCGTGAATCAATTTCTGGCGCGTGATCCGGGTGAACGCCAGCAAGTTCTGCACGGGAAGGAAGAAGACATAGCAGCCTTCGCCGACCAGGGGGGCTGGTCATCGACACCGTTGAACTGTTCCGGCTTCTCATGATGGTCCGCCGCGCCGACATCGAACCGCAGACTGCCAGAGCAGCTCTTCGAACGGGTGTCGGCAGATTCGATGCGGGCTAGCGACTGGCTGCCGCACGCTCCAGCCGACTGACGTACGGCGGCTCGTTGCGAATCACGATCCAGGGCTGGAAGCTAACTTTGTCGACGCCACCTACTGGCGGCTGATGTCGACGATGACGGCCCATTTGTAGTGGTCACGGCCGTATAACTTGGGGGCAAGTTCAGGGGGTGGCCCAACGTCAACGGCGTTTACTCGCCAGACGGTGTGCCGCGGCATCAACAGGTCCCATTCCACTGGCACGCGGCTGGCAACGCCCAGGTGGACGCCGCCGGTGGTGACGGTGCGAAATAGCACGGGGGCACCCTTGTCAGGGTTGTGGGTGAAGCGGACGGCAATCGTGGGCGACAACGACCATGATGTGAAGGCCGGCTGCCGAATCAATGATTCGACGGGCCACAACCGGTTCGCTTCGGTCAGCGCAGCGGCTGGGTCGGTGACCTTGGCCAGCGACGCATGGTGACGTTCCCCGCGGTAGACGGTCACCTGGCCGCCGTGCACGGGCGCGGCGGCCAAAGCCGCGTCGATGGCGGCGACGGCGCGGCGGTCCCGGCGACGTAGCGGCTGACCATGGGTGTCCGCGTCATGCAGCCGACTGTTCAGTCCGTGCCCGTGCATCCATTTGTATCGGCGCACAGCCTTGCGCTCATCGGGGGAAAGTCCTTCCCACCAACGCGCGGCGGGCGCCTGAATCACTGCGTAAGCATTCAAATCGGCGATGGTGGCGCTGTGACTGGTCCGGTGTAGGAACGGCGGCTTCCAGCCCGGACCGAACGCCGGATTGCGGCTGGCTTTCTCGCCGGAAATCGTCGGGTCTGTCGTCATTACCTGGTCACTTTTCCTAGGACGAGTTCTTCATCAGCGGTCCAGGCTCCATGCTCGATTCGCTAGAACCAACTTCCGGTAAGGCGTTGGATCGGTGGGGCGGGTCAGTGACCGGGCCGATCGCACCATTACGTGAGACAGCTCAGGTCGACAGCAGCTGGTGTGCCCGCTGGTATGACACGTCGAGCACGGCGCCGATGTCTCGGACGGTGAGGCCGGCGGTTTTCAGTTCGTGGGCGATGGTGCGGTGTAGTGCGCTGGCGGCCTCGGTGGCTTCTTGGGCCTGGTGGCGAAGGCGTGCCAGCTCGGTTACGTGGGCAGATACTTCTTCCGGCATCTGCGGGGTCACTTGGACTTCAACCTCCGATTCGGGCACATCGGCCACGTATGCGATTGCCTCACGGATGAATTCGCGTGCTTGGCTGAGCCTGGACACCTGGGTGATGGCGCCGGGGAACTCGATGCACTGCACCACCCACCACCGACCATCTTTGGTCGCCGTCGCTGTGTACTGAGTCATCGCCGCTTCCACCATTCCTTTCCAAGTGCCGGCTGGAGCTGCTTGTAGAGCGCTTCAGCTGTCCCCTCGGCCACCTCGCTGTGTCGACCGAGGGTTGTGCGGACCTGACCCACCATGAGGCCTGTATGCCGGGTGCGTTCCTCCTCCTGGTACATCACGCCGGCATCCTTCGCAGCTTTCCGGATCTTCTTGAGGGCCGCGGCTCGCTTCATGAGGTTAGTCTAGAGCGCATTGACTATCAAGTCAAGACGCTCTAGACGTTTGGAGGAGTGGGCCGCAGCCGGCGCCACCTTTGTTGAGGACCTGGCTGCCCGGTTCGTCGATCAGGTGGTCGAGCCGCTGGCGGAAAGCCTGCCAAACGGGTCCACCGGCGGGTAATGGACAGAAACCGGGCAGTCCGTGGAACACCGGCGATGTCGGAGCTGTTTGGAAACGGATGGCGGCGTGCTGGCGGTCCACTTGGTCGGCGCCGTTTGATCAGCTTGAGTTGCGGGATCCTTCGACGTCGTCGTTGAAAAGCCAGACGTAGGTGGATTGGGGCCTGATGTACTCGGTCGCGGTCACTGCGGCCGGTGCGGTCGTGATCCGGCACATCACGTGTCCGGGTGCGTGTCGGACCACCGTGGCCGCGGTCCACGTCTCCTCGCCGTCGAGTCGGATCAGCCGGGCACGCACCGGGTAGGCGTCGGTGCTCGGCCGGACCGGGACCTGCGCCGGCCGGTGCGCATTCATGAACTCTTCATCCGCCACCGACTGATTGTATCGAACACGTGTTCGTTATCGGCACCGGGTTCAGCCGCGGCGGTCGTCGAGCTCGAGGTTGGTAACGTAATGATTCACAGAGTCGGCAGGTCATCGAGAAGATCCCGCGGACGAAGCACGGCCCAAAAAATTGGACAGATCATCATCAGGCGTTGGGCGACTGCATCTAGCAGAATGGAGTGAACGATCGAGAGACTCGCAGCAGCCCGAGCCCGCGGCCGGTGCAGCGGGCAGAAGCCTAAGCCTCGATCCGTGGACCTGCGCGGATGATGATCTTGCTCCGGGGTTTGGCGGTAGTTTGAGTGCCGGTTTTGGTTTTTGGCGCGCTTGATGAGCTGGTCTGCTCCAGCATGTCCGTTGCGGTTCCTGTGGCGGCGTTCTCGGCCGGGTCGGGTGGGTTCAGGCTGCGAGTGGTTGTCGGTGGTGCGGGCTGAACACGTTGTCCCATAGCTGTTTCCACTGACGTTGGTGGGG
>JBPCPG010000336.1:0-4059 GCA_050999445.1 Nakamurella sp.
ATCGCCACCGGCGATGCCGGCACCAGCTACTACCACTTCGTCTGGATCATCTTGCTGATCTCGATCAGCAGCGCCGTTGCCTTCGCCACCTGGATGGCAGCGTTCACCGAGACCGTCGAAAAACACAACCCCGCCGCCATCGCCACCGGCCTGGCGGTGTGGGGCGCAACCCTTCGGTCCTTTGTCGTCGTCGCGTTGCTCGGTCTCATCGCCGCCATTCCATCGGCCGCCACCCTGGTCGACAGGGGCCCACAGGTGTCCGCCGCGGCAGCAGGTGTCGATCCGAGCCTGAACGCGGCCCAGAACGCAACCGTCAAGGCGATCGCCGCCGATCCCACCATCGTTCCGAAGGTTCAGGCGCTGGCCGGCAAATACAAGGCGCAGCTTGCCACCGCCGCGCTCCTCGAGCCCGCCACGACCGCAGCCCTGGGTTCCACCCCGAACGACCCGGCAACGCAGGTTGCTGCACTCGCCGAGATCTCCGGCAGACCGGTCGCCGACGTGGGAAGAGTGCTGGCGCTGGGGGCAAAGTACAAAGATCAACTGGCCACGGCAGCCACCCTCGATGCGGCAACGCAGACCGCATTGTCGAAGAATCCGAGCGACTCTGCCGCTATCACCAAGGCCATCGGACAAATTACCGGCGGTCTCCACATCGCCCCAGCCGCAGCGATAGCGAAGTTGCGGGCTCTGGCACAGGTGCCGAGGGCCGACCTCTCCTTCCTGAGCGCCGCCGCGACTCCGGTACAGGCCGCAGCTGCTCGGTTGACCGCCCTGGGCGCAGTCTCCGCAGCAGATCTCGCGTTCCTCAGCAGATATGGAACTGGGCTCAAGGACCCGAAAGTATTGGCAGCATTGGCCTTTCTGCAAAAGGAAGCACCTGGAGTGCAGCAAGCTGCACTCCAGGCACCCGGGCAATGGCAACGGTGGTGGTGGATCTGCTTCGCCTGCCAATTGCTGTTCCTGCCCTGCATCTGGCTGCTCAGCGGGCGTTGGAGTCCGGCCAGGGCGCGGGCCGATGCCTACGCGCACGACGAAGCGATCAGTCGGGAGCTGGCGACCCTTGCCAATGGCGCGGGTCGCGCCTGACCTGCCGCCAAGGAGGAAGTGCGGTAGCGTTGGAGTTGCTGAACATCACAGCCGGGCTTGGGAAGGTCGTCGCTGCCGAAAGGCCGGGATTGACCCGCTGAGAATGTGCTTCTCTCCGCCCATAATTTCTCCAGGAGTGATTGCCGCCGAGGCAACTTTCGTGACGCGCACCGATCTGAAGGATGGCGGCTCCACCGACCGAACCGAAGGTGCGGCGCGTTCGAGCGCGTGGCCACCACTCGTGCCCAGGCAAGCGGATAGATCGACTCCCGCGGCCGAACGAGCACTCGACGGTGACGGTACCTCGGATCATTTGGAGCGCCGGCTTTCGGAGGTCCTGCGCAACTTCGCGTACACGATGGGCACCGACTTCCCAATCCAGGCGATTCTCGATCATCTGGTCGGGCAGATCGTTGCGATGCTGCCGGTGACCGCGGCGGGGGTCACCTTGATCGCACCCGATGCCGAACCCCGCTACATCGCCGCCTCCGATGACGCGGCAATGCGTTACGAGCGCGTACAAACCGAACTGGGCGAAGGACCGTGCCTGTTGGCCTATCGCTCCGGCAATTCGGTCGGGATTCCGGACCTTCGGGTCGACGACCGGTTCCCACGGTTCTCCCCTCGCGCGCTGCAAGCCGGCTTGCGCGCGGTTTTCACCTTTCCGCTGCGCCACGAACAGCAGCCGCTGGGAGCTCTTGACCTCTACCGGGACAGCCCCGGGCCGCTCTCGGCTGCTGCGATGGATGCGGCCCAGACCTTGGCCGATGTCGCCGCCGCGTATCTGCTCAACGCCCAGGCTCGCCTGGATCTACAACAAGCCGGAGATCGCGCAAGGCAACAATCGCTGCACGACGCCCTGACCGGACTGCCCAACCGCACTCTGATTTTGGACCGTCTGCAACACGCGTATCTGCGGAACCGTCGTTCCAAGAAGATCTGCGCCGTTCTGTTCATCGACCTCGACGGCCTCAAGTCGGTGAACGACGCACACGGCCACGCAGTGGGCGATGAACTGCTTGTCGTCGCCGCACGTCGTCTCACCGGCCTGGTCCGACCAGGGGACACCCTGGGTCGCCTGGCCGGAGATGAATTCGTCGTCGTTTGCGAAGACCTCCATGACCTCCAGGACGCCACCTCCATCGGCAGTCGCCTGCTGGCTGCACTGGCTCACCCCTTTCCCCTCTCGGCCGCCGAGATAGCCATCACTGCAAGCGTGGGTATCGCGCAGACACGTGGTCCCGGGAGCAACCAGACACCTGAGCAACTGCTCGATGATGCCGACAGTGCGATGTATCAGGCGAAGCGCAGGGGTGGGAACCAGCAGCAAGTTTTCGACCCGCATCTCGAGGACGTTCCCGATCAACCAGGCGAACTGGAAAGGGACCTGCGCGGAGCGGCCGATCGCGGTGAATTGCATACCGCCTACCAGCCCATCGTCCACACCACCGACGGATACATCAGCGGGTTCGAAGCGCTGTTGCGCTGGACCCATCCCACCCGCGGTCCGATTTCACCCGCCACTGTCATTCCGTTGGCCGAAGAATCCGGCCTGATCCAACCCATCGGCGCCTGGGTGCTGCAACAGGCCTGCGCGGACCTACACAGCTGGCACCGAGTAGATGGCGGCGACAAGCTCGGTATCGCCGTCAACGTCTCAGCCCATCAACTGATGTCCACCGGCTTCCTGGACAGTGTTTCCGACATCATCGACACTTGTCGGACAGAGCCAGAACGCTTGACCCTGGAGGTCACCGAAAGTGTGTTCCTGACCGACGCGCAGAAGGCGCTCACGGTGCTGCGCGGACTTCGGGGCCTTGGAATCGCCTTGGCGCTGGACGACTTCGGCACCGGTTACGCGGCGTTGAATTATCTGCAGAGCTTTCCGGTCGACATCCTCAAAATCGACCGATCGTTCATAACCGACCTCGGGCGCGCCCCGGCAGCCGGCATCATCGTCGCGGCCATCGTGCAACTTGCCCACGGCCTGGACATGAAGGTGATCGCCGAAGGAGTGGAAACCGCCGTTCAACTCGAAGCCGTTCAGAACCTCGGATGCACCTACAGCCAAGGCTTCTACTTCGCGAAACCCATGCCGGCCCAGGCGATCACCGAACTGATCCGCCATGGTCAGGCCCGGCTCCCTCGCCGTGCTGCACAGCACACCAGGGCTGCCGCTGATCTGGCATCCTGAACTGAACCTGCATCGGTGACCCTCGTGCTGTCCGACATCCTTCTGCACCGTTTCGGGCGACGGTCCCACGCCACAAAAGCGGCCTGCAGGACGTTCGTATCGGGTGGCGACGTGCCTGGTCAGGCGGCCGGGTGGCGCGATGTCAGGGTGGCGTAGGCGACGATGTTGCTTTCGTAGCTTCCGGCGGTGGGGTCGAAGGTTCCGCCGCAGGTGATCAATCGTAGTCCGGGGTGGTCGATGGTGCCGTAGGTCGCCGTGGAGGGGAACGCGGATTTGGGGCTCATCGCAATCGAAGGTGTAGTCCGGGTCTGAACCCGCCGGTTTCCAGGAGCGACCGTGCGATGTAGTTGGCGAGGTTGCGGAACCCGAGCGCTGACCCGCGCAGGTGCTCGAGTCGGCCGTTGATCGCTTCGGTTGGTCCGTTGCTGGTGCCGGGCCGGTCGAAGTAGGCCAGGATATCGACGCGGCCGGGACAGCGGCGCTCACGCTGTCGATCAATTGTTGCAACTTTCTTTTGCCGGCGGCGCGGTAGGCGCTGACCATGACTTGGTAGACACCCCAGGTCGCCTCGACCTGCAGGTGCGCTTCGTTAGCGAACAGCGTTGAGATTCGTTACTGCTGCTTGTCAGTGAGCAGATCCGCACCGGTGGATAGGGTCCGACGAGTCGAATACAGCGGGTCGCCGGCCCGCCCCCGGTGGCCAAGTGTCTGTTGCTGCACTCGACGGCGGCACTGCTCCAGACTTTCACCGGCCAACCTCACGACATGAAACGGAT
>JBPCPG010000387.1:0-3020 GCA_050999445.1 Nakamurella sp.
CCGCATCATGGCCCTGGTGACGATGGGGTGAGCCAACCGGACCGGGGCGAAATACAGCCGGCCCCGCATCCCCTTGAGCCGAACCGTCGTGGTCACCCGGAGCAGATTGTCCTGCACTGCTACGCCGACCCGGAAGTCCAGGTGCGCCTCGTCCGCGGCGATCAGCGCCTCCGAACCCTCCAGTGCAACGATCTTGAACACATCCGGCGGAGATGCCGGCAGGCCGATCACTCGGACGGCGACCTGCCGCACCGCGAACAGCGCCTTGATCGGCGCAGGCACTTTGCGCACCGAGAACACATCTCGTGCGGCTCGGGCCGGGTCCTTCCGCAGCCGGTCCGCCACCTGGGCGGGTAGTCGAATCAGTTGGACGTCCGCATAGTCCGGATCCTCGATGGCGCGCAGCGCCAGCGAAATGAACGTCGGAACGAAAGTCGCTTCGGTCATGGTGTTCCTCCTGGTCCGTACGGATGCGTATGGATCTTCCCATACGCTACCGTACGGCAGTGGCGAAGAATCCCGTCGGGTCAGTCGATTGGGTCATTGCCGCCCACCAGCGGTTGATCGCGGTCGGCCCGGCAGCCGTGACCGTGGAGGGCGTGGCCCGCGATCTGGGGGTCACCAAAGGCTCCTTCTACTGGCACTTGCGCACCAGGGCCGAGTTGCTGACGGCTGCGCTGGACCGCTGGGCGCAGGAGCAGACCCAAGCCCTGATCGACGAGACCGAAGCGGCTGCCGGCTCTGCTGCGCAACGGATCCAGGTGCTCTTCCGCCGGGTCGCGGTCGTAGATCCCGGTCTGCTGGGCGAGGCGGCGCTCTATGCCGCAGCCACCACCGAACCGCTGATCGCTGCCGCGCTCACTCGGGTCACCAAGGCGCGCATTGGATATGTGGCCTCACTGTTGGAGCAGATCGGAATGCCGGCGGACCAAGCGGGTATCCGCGCCCGGCTCGCCTTGGCGATGGTCATCGGCCAGCGCGCTCTCGCCCACGCGGTGCCGGCGCTGGCCTTGGACGCGGCCTCCGGAGAACAGGTCACCCGGACGGCCATCGAAATCCTCACTCGCCCATGATCGATCCGATGATGTCGCCCCGTTGCGTTGGACCAGGACGAAGCGCGGTTCGGTTTCAGCAGGCAGCGGCCCTCTCTCACGTCGTTGAACCTCACCACAAGCCGAGTAGATGGGAACCGATCAGGCCCAGCAGCGTCGCCAGGACCGCACCGAGGTACCGCAAGATCGTCGGCAGCAGTGCCGAGAGATAGACGTTGGAGCGCAACGGAACCACTGTCGACAGGGCCGAAAGCTGGTGTACCAGCGGGAGCAGTAGGGCCAGCGCGATCAGGGAGCCGTTCAACACCGGCTCGCCGAGGAAGACTCGCAGGGACAGCGCCCCTATCAACAGCAGGAACGGAGCCGCCGAGCCGGGGCGCAGCACCACCCAGGTGCCGACGCCGACCATCAACAACAGTTGGAAGAAGAATTGGCTGCCGGAAAGGTCGGGTGTCCACAACGCGACCATGGTCGCGAAACAGGCTGCGGCAAGTGCGATGCGCAACCAGCCTCCGCCGCCGGGGAGCACCAACTGCCCGGTCAGCTCCCGCGTCAACGGCGGCTGATTCTCGCTCTCCGACGTCATCGGCGATGCCTGCGCGCTTTCATCAAAGCTGTGAGGTCGGTGGCGATCTGCCCACCGTCGAAAGCGAGCACCGGAATGCCCCGCGCCCGCAGCCGATCCAGGCGGATCTCACGTTCGGCCAGCAGCAGCCGGATTTCTGTTCCTGCCTGGGGGTGCGGATCTCGGCGAGCAGCTGTGCGGAGATCAGCGACCGGGAGCACGTCGATGACGAGCACCTGATGGCCACGTCCCCCCGCATCCATCGCAGCCTGCATCGCGACGTCGTCGATGAAGGGCGAGAAGAGCACAACGACCGCGGAGGACGGCAAACCCCACAGTTCGGGCTTCGGCATCCACCGTGACCGGGAAGGCTTCGTCTGGGCCAGCAGATATCGCATCCGGTGCAAATGCCTTGAGCCACTGCCCATCCGGACGTGCCGCCGAACGTTCGAAAGGTCCAGCACCCCGACCCGATCACCATTTTTGAGCTGAGCCGCGGCCACTGCGGTCGCCGCGGCGACGGTCAGATCCACACTGGACCGGGGAAGCGAGCTGTCGCGCCCGTCCGTCGGCTGCGCCACCCGGAACAGTCCCATCAGGAACCGTCGCAGGTCGCGGAGGCTTCGATCCACCCTCGCCCGGTAGCGCTGCCAATCCGTCAGCGGCCCACGGGTCTTCGGCACGATCTCGTGCCGGGTGTCAAGGCAGAGCACGAAATCGGTGTCCGCGTCGCTCTGGGTACGCCGGACGAACAATTTCTGGTGACGCGCATAGGCGCGCCAATGGATGCTTCGCAACCGGTCGCCGGGGGCGAATTCTCGCAGGTCGATCAGATCACCACCCTGCCCGGGGCGCCGGCTGCGATGTTCCCCGGCCCAGCCGCCCATGATCGGCGGCAGTTCGAAGGCGCCGACCTTCTCGACCATCGGGGGCACCCTCACCTGTAGTTCCGGCCCGGTGAACGGACCCGCCGTCAACAGCGCGTCCGAGCTGACCGCGAGAAGATCAGGCCTGGCCAGCACCATCGTGCCCCAGGGAACAGCCTTCGTACGAACCTCCACCGAGGTGTCGACGCCGCCCGGAATGGTGACGGCTCCCCCGCCAGGATCGCCGTCGGCATCCGGCGTGCACAGTGAGACGAACTGTGCGCCCAGCAGATCGGCAACGTCGGTGACGACGGTCACCGACCGGTCGCCGTGCACATCGCCGAGCGTTCCCGCGATCGACACCGGACTTTGCGCACGTGCGGGCTGTCGAACCGAAAGCGCCATCACCAATCCCAACGCCATCGGGATTCCCAGCACAGCGACATCCGGCCGTCCGAGCACGATGCCGATTCCCAGACACAGCACCGTGAATCCGATGGCCCGGTAGAAGGCCGCGGTCGGGTGCCACTTCGCCTC
>JBPCPG010000082.1:0-10192 GCA_050999445.1 Nakamurella sp.
ATTCGGCGTCAGTTCTGGATTCGGACGCTGCGCAGTCGCTTACCTTGCCCAGTACTACGCCGACATCGACGAATCCGTCCTGAAGCAACGAGATGCAGATGTCGGTCAACGCATCTGCGCGACGGGCAGCAATGGGTCGATCGTCGGCACCGGCCGTGGCCCGTGCCATCGAGTCGAGCAACTCTGCCACCGCAACCGCACCGTCCGCAGGCAGGTTCGCACGGATGACACCCATCCCGTCGTCGCCTGGGAAGTGGTCCACGGTGCGTTCCTTCCGTGCCCTTTCGGCGCGCTTCTTGGCGGCATCGGGGTCGGCTGCGACGACACGCCGATCGACCAGCGGTTTCAATTGTCCTGGGGTGCGGTCGAACGCGAGCGGGACGATGGACGACTCCAGCTCGTTTCGAAGGTCTGGGTCCAAATTCCCGGTGCGATCAGCGATCACCCACGCGCGGGCCTTGTCGATCCGGCCTTCTCGAAGCGCCCGCAACGTAGCCGGCAGTTCGTCGGCGTACTCAAGTGCTGCGTCTACCCGGCGAGCCGCGCCGATCGAAGACTGACGCAGTGCAGCTGCGATCTCAGCTGCCGCCAAGCGCCGAGTCTGCTCCTGCACCAAGGCTTCGAGAACATCAACGTCAATCGACCCATCGGAGAGCTTGGCCCGCCCGCCCTTCTCGGTCAGCATGTCCACCAGGTCCGACACATCACCGCACCGTCCGGGCCTGGCGAACTCCGCGACTGCACTGATCTGCAGTGCCTGTACGAACGACTGCAGCCTTTCCGCGCAGACGATGAAGTCGATCAACTCGGCCGGCGAGAGATCAGCTGGTTCGGACTTCACCAGCTGACTCAGAGTGTCTGCGTCGGGCAGGGCAGCCGCAGCCGCGTACCAGCCCAGCGACCCCTGCTCCATTGCTATCTCCCCCATTTGACTCGAACGTATGTTCGACCATAGTAGCCAATTGAGCCGAGCGCAACTCTCCACCGGCGGGACTGCAGACCGGGCATGCGGCCGGATCAATAGGATCGAACCGGGCACCGCTCCGGTGAGGAACGAAGGAAGAGGCAACCATGACTCGGTCGACAGACTCCACCAGCCGACGCAGCGCCGACACGATCACCGCCATCACCGCGGCACGCATGAAGGAGGTCGTTTCGGCCGTGCCGACCGGTCTGTTCATCGGAGGGGAATGGCTCGAAGCTGATGGGTCCGTGCCGGTAGAAGATCCGTCGAACGGCGAGATACTCGCGGAGGTGGCCGACGCGACGCCCGCCCAGGGCATGCGCGCGCTAGACGCCGCCGTGGCGGCCCAGAAAGATTGGGCAAGAACCGATCCACGTGCCCGGGCTGAGATTCTGCGCAAAGCATTCGAACTTCTGGTCCAACGGACCGAGGAGTTCGCGCTGTTGATGACCTTGGAGATGGGTAAGCCGTTGGCGGAGTCCCGGGGGGAAGTCGCCTATGGTGCCGAATTCTTCCGTTGGTTCTCCGAGGAGGCCGTTCGTATCTCAGGCCGTTACTCGATCGCACCTACGGGTGGAACCCGCTTGCTCACCATGAAGCAGCCGGTCGGACCGGTGTATGCGATCACGCCGTGGAACTTTCCGCTTGCGATGGGTACTCGCAAGTTGGGACCTGCGCTGGCAGCAGGCTGCGCAGTCGTTCTCAAGCCGGCCGCCCAAACACCGTTGACCAGCCTGGCACTGGCTCAGCTGCTCACAGAGGCCGGTGTGCCGGCCGGCGTGGTCAATGTGATCACAACCTCGCACTCGGGCGAGGTGTCGGAGCCGATCATCCGGGATCCCCGGTTGCGCAAACTGACCTTCACCGGATCGACGCCCGTAGGACAGCGGCTGATCGAGCAGTCGGCGCAACAGGTATTGAAAGTGAGTATGGAGCTCGGCGGCAACGCGCCGTTCGTGGTCTTCGCCGATGCCGATCTGGATCGTGCTGTCGATGGGGCGATGCTGGCCAAGATGCGCAACATCGGGGAAGCGTGCACGGCAGCCAACCGATTCATCGTGCACGAGTCCGTGGCCGCAGAATTCTCCCAACGGCTGGCCGAGCGTATGGGCGACCTGGTGATCGGTCGGGGCATCGATCAAGGAGTGCAGGTCGGCCCTCTGGTCGACGCGGCTGCGATCAGCAAGGTGCAAGAGCTGGTGGCCGACGCGCTCGACCGAGGAGCGAAGGTGCTGACCGGTGCAAGAACGGTGGGGGACAAAGGCTATTTCTATGCGCCCACCGTACTCAGCGATGTCCCGCACACCGCCGACATGTTCTCCCAGGAGATCTTCGGCCCCGTTGCGCCCATCACGACGTTCGATACCGACGACGAGGGCATCGCCCTGGCTAACGACACGGAATTCGGCTTGGTCGCGTACGCCTTTACGGAGAATCTCACCAGAGCACTGAGTGTGGCCGAGCGTCTGGAGACTGGAATGGTCGGCATCAATCAGGGCATCATCTCCAACCCCGCCGCGCCGTTCGGTGGCGTCAAGGCATCCGGTCTGGGGCGCGAAGGAGGGGCCGAAGGCATTGAGGAATATCTCGAGACCAAGTACGTGGGAATCGCGCTATGACAATGACGAACTGCAGATCAATGCAGCGCCCTCTCACCACTGCCGCCCCCGACTGGGCCTGCGAGCGCGAACCGAGTTGTGATCAGGACGAACCTTCCAGCACGACAATCAGTCGGCAACGCAAGGTGTGAACTCAACGGCGGAATTTTCGTCGGTAGCGCATGTGTATTCGTCGTTCAAACAGTCATCGTAGAGGGGGCTCCACGCAGGATGCCGATCTGTTCGTACTAAAAGTCACTACTCCTGTCGGTGAATGAACGAGCTATCGGCAAGGTCGTCGAGAAATTTCTGGCTGCTGGCGACAGCTCATTGGTTGCACGATATCGCCCCGGTGTAGAGCCGGACGCGCCGGAGATCAATGCACATCCAGTTCCTACTGCGCTGATCCGCAGCGGGTGCCGGACTGGCAGCAGGCTCCGGCGGCGTCGTTCTACCGCAGTGTCGTTCTACCGCAGTGTCGTTCAACCGCCGTACCGCAGGGCGGCCGCCTCCCAAGCCGCGTCGTCGTCGGCCTCGTCGGCTTGATCGGGGTCGTCGTCGGCGCTCTCGAAATCCTCATCTGCGTTCATCAAGCCGTTCCCCATGAGATCGGGATCGAGCAGTGACTGCTCGTCGCGTCGAAAACGGAGCACATTGTCGACATAAGATTTCACTGCGTCCTCAATGGACACCTCACGACCCGCGGCCTCGGACAGGAACCACCGATGCTCGAGCACTTCGTGGAATATCTCTGCCGGCTCCAATTTCGCGGCAAGCTCCTCGGGGATCGCTTCCAACACCGGCTCGAAGACGTCGCTCACCCAGTGCCGGGCGACGGTGTCCTCGTCCACCTCGGTTTCGGGCATCACTGCCTTGGACCGGTAGTAGTCGAGATCGTTGAGTACCCGACGCGCCTGATTCTCCTGCATGTCCAAGCCGGTCAAGTTGAACATCCGCCGCCGGTGATGCCCCGCCTCGACCACCTGGGTCTGCATCAGGACATGCGGGTCACCGTCCTTTTCGTCGATCTGGATCTGCGCCACGTCGTAGCCGAGGTCGTTGAGACGACGCAATCGCTGCTCGACCCGCCACCACTCGTCCTCTCCCAAGGTCTGAGGCTGCGTCAACTCCGCCCACAGATGCTCGTACTTGTCGATCACCGATACAGCCGTGGCCAGCGGATCAACGGACTCCGACAGCAGCCCGGACATTTGCAGGTCCAACAGCTCCCCAGCCAGATTCGTCTCTGCAATGTCAAGATCCTGCTGGCGCTGGCCCTTCGACAGGCTCGGCCGCATCTCCCCCGTCTCCGCATCGACCAGGTATGCCGCCAGCGCCCCGGCGTCCCGGCGGAACAGGGTGTTCGAAAGCGAGCAGTCCTTCCATGCGAAACCTACGAGGTGCAGGCGGACCAACAATTCGGCAAGCGCGTCGAGCAATTTCGGCTCCAGGTCGACGTCAAGACGCCTGGAGAACAATGCCCGGTAGGGGAGGGAGAACCGCAGGTGCTTGGTGACCAGGGCCGCGTCGAGCGGTTCACCACTCGGAGTGGTGCGGTTTGCGACCACCCCGATCGCCTGCACCACCGGAATGCCCGCCTTCGCCAGGTCGCGCAACAACCCGTACTCACGCTCGGCCAGACCCTGGCTGATCTCCTTGATCGCGTAGACGATTCCGCCGATCCGCACGAAACGCACGACGTGCCGCGAAATTCCCCGCGGCAGGCTGACCAGCTTCTCCTTCGGCCAGTCCTCCAACGGAGTCGACCACGGCAGGGTCAGGAGATCGGTCGGATCCGGGCCGGTCGCGAATTGCATACGCACGAGTTCAAGCGTGGCACACGCGCAGGGGCTGCGGGGGCAGACGCACCTGACCAAGCTGTCCAGCGACGCGCAGGCCGGACGACAGAATGCACAACCCCACGAGGTTCCGGTCAACGTCTCGGGAATGCCGGTGGTAAGTAGCCGAGCCAGAGGGTCATACCGTCGACCCGGAACACTCAACCAGACGAACGCACGATGCTCCGGTCGACGGCGTCCAGGGAGGCCGCCCCGACGGCAGCCATGGATTGGCGAAGTTCGGCCGTGAGCGTGTCCAACATGTCGGCCACGCCGGCGCTGCCGGCTGTCGCCAGGGCCCACAGCACCGGCCTTCCGACGCCGACTCCTGCGGCCCCGAGCGCCATTGCGCGCAGCACATCGACGCCCGAGGAGATGCCGCCGTCCACCATCACCGGTACCCGCCCGGCAAGCGCCGCAACTACTTCGGGCAGCATGACGGCTGTCGGAACGACGCCGGCGACCTGTCTGCGGCCGTGGTTGGACACCACTATTCCGGCCGCACCGGCTTCCGCCGCAGCCACCGCGTCATCCGGATGCAGTACCCCTTTCAGGTGTACCGGCAGGCCGGAAGCAGCGGCCACCTCGGCGATGTGTTCCGGCCGCAGATCGGGCTCGATCAGCGCCGACATCTGGTCCCAGGTCAATCCGGGGAAATTTCCAGGGATGGCCGTCATGCCGTTCCTGCCGGCCAGCCGAAACGGCGCGTCGCTGAGAGTTCCGGCGTTGTCGACGGTCAGCACGAGTGCTTGTGCGCCGGCAGCGGCGCAACGGGCTATGTAGTCATCGCTTCTGGCGCGATCCTTCATCAGGTAGACCTGCGCCCACCAGGGGCAGGCGGCCCCTGCGCCGAAGTCGGTGACCTCGACGGCCGCCGAACTGGAATAGACCATCAACGCTCCAGCAGCCGCGGCGCCTTTCGCGGTTGCCAGTTCGCCGTCAGGATGCGCAAGCCCGTGTGCAGCGGTGGCAGCGATCATGATCGGCGTCCGAACGGCAGCGCCGCCCAGAACGAGTGACGTGTCCACCGACCTGAGCCCTCGCAGCACCCGCGGCACCAGGCACAGTCGTTTCCAAGCGTCAGCATCGGCGTCCGGGTTGCCACCGGCGACGCCGGCGTAATAGTCCCAGGCGAGTGGATCCAGCCGCTTTTGAGCGGCGGTTGTCAGCGCTGTGAAATCCATGGCTCGATCCTGTCCGGTGCCGTCGGCCGCCCAACGTCCGGGGCCTGTGGATCGCAGCCCGGAACGAGGAATGGCGCTGTGGGAACGACGGATGGCACCGTGGGAACGAGGGATGGCGCTGCGGGAACGAGCGGTACTTCGGGGCCGGCTGGCCAGTAGAGGGGTCGCCCAGTGGCGCTCGGCTGTAAGTGCTCGATTGTAGGTGCTCGGTTGGAAGTCCTCGGTTGGAAGTCCTCGGTAACGGCGACAGCGTGTGCTCAGTCCGCGGCCCGAGCAAGGGCTTCGAACAGTCGGATGTCGGTGTCGGTTTCCGGGTGCCACTGGACGGCGACTTGGAAGCGATCGGTCTCGGCTTCAATCGCTTCCACGGTGCCGTCGGGCGCCCGCCCGCTGATGACGAATCCCGGATGTTCGGCAACCGCCTGATGGTGATGGCAGCGCGCGACGAGCTCCGTCCCAACGATGCCGGCGAGTCTGGTGCCCGGCACGACGGAAACCTCGATCGGGCCGTACAGAGCCGGACCAGGAGAGTGCGTGTCGTTGGCGACCAGATCAGGAACGTGTTGGTGCAGGCGACCCCCGCCTCGAACGGCCATGAGTTGCATTCCCCGGCAGATGCCGAGCACCGGCAGCCCGAGATCCTCCGCCGCGTCCAGCAGCGCATACTCGGACACATCGCGGTCGTCCCGCCACCCCGACGTCCGTTCATGCGGATGTTCGCCGTAGCGAGCCGGATTGACGTCCGCCCCGCCGGCGATCACCAGGCCGTCGAGTCGGCGCACCAGTTCGCTGACGTCGTCGCCCGGTCCGACGGGCGGAAGCAGGACCGGAATGCCACCGCCCGCCCGCACTGCGTCGACGTACCGCGCCGGCAGCAGAACCGCCGGAACCTCGCGCCAGGCAAGCCAACTGGCCGGTTCCCGATACGTGCTGATGCCGATGACGGGCATTGTGGACACGGGGTTCCTCCTGGTTGCGGGATCGGTTGCTCAGATAGACCGCGACCCGCCGCAGATCGCTTGTCGCCAGGTCCAGGCCGTCAGATCAGTCCAGCGGGGTCACATAGGCGCCGGAGATCCCGCCGTCCACCAGGAATTGCGAGGCCGTGATGAAGCTGCTCTCGTCGGATGCGAGAAACAGCACGGCATTGGCGATTTCATCCGGCTCACCGAACCGGCCCATCGGAATGTGCACGAGCCGGCGGGCGGCCCGTTCCGGGTCTTTGGCGAAGAGCTCCTGCAGCAGCGGTGTGTTCACCGGACCGGGGCACAGTGCATTGACCCGGATGCCCTTGCGTGCGAATTGGACGCCCAGTTCCCGGCTCATCGCCAGCACGCCGCCTTTCGAGGCGGTGTAGGAGATCTGCGATGTGGCCGCACCGAGTACGGCGACGAAAGAGGCCGTGTTGATGATCGAACCTTTGCCCTGCTCGATCATGTACGGCAGCGCCGCCTTGCAGCACAGATAGACACTCGTCAGGTTGACTTCCTGCACTTTTCGCCAGGCGGCCAGGTCGGTGGTCAGGATCGAGTCGTCCTCGGGCGGCGAGATCCCGGCATTGTTGAAAGCGATGTCCACCCTGCCGTACGTTCTCCTGGCCAACTCGAACAGGGCGTTCACGCCGTCTGGGTCGGTGACGTCCGTATGCAGGTAGCGGCCGTCCAATTCCTGTGCAACGCCCGGCCCGCGGACATCGTCGATGTCACCGATCACCACCTTCGCGCCCTCCGCGACGAACCTTCTGGCGGTAGCCAGGCCGAGGCCCGAGCAGCCTCCGGTGATGACCGCGACCTTGCCGGCAAGACGACCAGACATGATGTTCGAGGCTTCCTTTCGTTGGTGCGGCGCATATCCATGGGGTGTGGGCCGCAATGATCACGTTACGGCCGGGGCAAATCGCTCATCGTCAAGTTCACTCAGGTTGCCAGAAAGACGTTTTTCACCTCGGTAAAAGCGGCAGGAGCATCGGGTCCGAGTTCACGACCGAGTCCGGATTGCTTGAATCCGCCGAACGGCGTCCAGAACCGTACCGATGAATGCGAATTCACGGAAAGATTTCCCGCCTCGATACCGCGGGCCACCCGGAGTGCTCGTCCGACATCGGAGGTGAAGATGGAACCGGACAAACCGAAGTCGCTGTCGTTCGCCATTGTCACAGCGTCCGCTTCGTCCTCGAACGGCAGCACGGCAACGACGGGACCGAACACCTCCTCGTGCCAGATGCGGTCCCGGGAAGAGGCAGGAAGGACGACCGTCGGGGGATACCAGAAGCCGTTCTCGATCTCGGCACCTTCGGGAAGCGTTCCGGTGAAGGCAATGTCAGTGCCTTCGACGTAGGCAGCCACCGAGGCCAGCTGCCCGGCGGTGATCAGCGGGCCCATCTCGGCTTGAGGATCGGGCGGCCGACGCACGCGGAAGTTCTTGACTGCGGGCTCGAGCAGTCCGAGGAACTTCTCATACACGCTGCGCTGCACCAAAATTCGCGAACGGGCGCAGCAGTCCTGGCCGGCGTTGTCGAACACGGCGCCGGGCGCCGCCGCGGCAGCGACTTCCAGATCAGCGTCGGCGAAGATGACGTTTGCGCTCTTACCGCCCAATTCCAGCGTCACGGCCTTCACCTGGTCGGCCGCTCCGGACATGACTTTCTTGCCGACCGACGTGGAACCGGTGAAGCAGACCTTGCGTACCAACGGATGTGTGACGAACCGTTCGCCCACCATCGAGCCCTGGCCTGGCAGAACGGCGAAAACGCCTTCCGGGAGACCCGCTTCCAATGCCAGCTCGGCCAGCCGGAGCGCAGTCAATGGGGTCACCTCGGCCGGCTTCAGCACCACGGTGTTGCCTGCCGCCAGCGCTGGACCGAAACCCCAGCCGGCGATGGGCATCGGGAAGTTCCACGGCACGATGATGCCGACGACTCCCAATGGCTCGTGGAACGTGATGTCCACGCCGCCCGGTACCGGGATCTGCCGGCCGAACAAGCGCTCCGGCGCCGCCGAGTAGTAATTCAGGACGTCACGGACGTTTTCTGCTTCCCAGGTGGCGTTACCGATGGTGTGGCCGGAGTTGCGGACCTCGAGGTCCGCCAGCTCCGGAATATGATCTTCGACGACCGTCGCGAATCGGCGGAGCAGCCTGGCGCGATCGCCAGGCGAGATGGCCCTCCAGGCAGGAAAGGCGGCGTGCGCGGCCACGATGGCCCGGTCGGTCTCGGCCAACGACGCCCGCGGCAGCGACATGAGTTCGAGGCCGGTGGCCGGGTCCACGAGCGTGGTGGTGCCGCCCTCCCCGCTCAGGGGACCGGCGTAGGGCGGCAGCTGCGTGATCTGGTGCTGGGACGGCATCGGCTTTTTAGAACCTCTCGAATCCGCGACGCAGTTCCCAATCGGTGATCGCCGATTCGAACGCGGTCAGCTCGGTGTCCGCGGCGTGCACATAGTGGTCGACCACATCGTCCCCGAAGGCTGCCCTGGCAATCGCCGAGGCGGCGAACAGCTCGCGTGCGGCCCGCAGATTCGTCGGTACCGTCGGCTTGCCGGAGGTGTAGGCGTTACCCACCAGCGCCTCTTCCAGGGGCAACTCGTTCTCCACGCCGTACAGGCCACCGGCCAGCATCGCTGCGATTGCCAGATACGGGTTGACATCGCCGCCCGGCAAACGGTTCTCCAATCGAGCCGATGGGCCGTGCCCGACCAGCCGCACGGAGCAGGTCCGATTGTCCTGCCCCCACGCCACCGCTGTCGGTGCGAACGACCCCTGCGCGAACCGCTTGTAGGAATTGATGTTCGGCGCGTAGAGCAGCGTGAACTCCTGCATGGTCGCCAGAATGCCGGCGATGAAATGTTCGTACAGCGGCGTTCTGGTGTTCTGCTTGTCGTCCCAGAAGACGTACGTGCCGTCACTGGCCCGAAGCGAGAGGTGGATGTGGCAGGAGTTGCCCTCCCGCTCGTTGAACTTCGCCATGAAGGTCAGCGAGCGTCCGTGCTGTTCGGCGATCTCCTTCGCGGTGTTCTTGTAGACCGAGTGATTGTCGGCAGCCGCCAGCACCTCCTCGAATCGGAATGCGATCTCGTGTTGCCCGAGATTGCACTCGCCCTTGGCCGATTCGACGGTCAGCCCGGCGGCGTACATCGTGTTCCGGATGTCCCTGAGCAGCGGCTCGACGCGGGTGGTTCCCAGGATCGAATAGTCGACGTTGTACTGGTTCGCCGGCGTCAGGTTCTGATAACCGGCATCCCAGGCTTCCTCGTAGGTGTCGTTGAAGACGATGAATTCGAGTTCAGTGCCCGCGAAGGCGGCGAAGCCCGCACCGGCCGCCCTGGTCTGCTGCGCTTTCAGGATCGACCGCGGCGATTGATTGACCAACTCGCCGTCCAACCAGGTGAGGTCCGTCTGGATCATCACCGACCCCGGTAGGTGTGGCAGCAACCGGATCGTATCCAGATCCAACGCGAAAACCATGTCGCCGTAGCCCTTTTCCCAGGAGGACATCTCATAGCCGGCCACGGTGTTCATATCGACGTCGACGGACAGCAGGTAGTTGCACCCCTCGGTGCCATGGGCCAGAACTTCGTCGACGAAATATGGTGCATGCAAGCGTTTGCCCTG
>JBPCPG010000122.1:0-4091 GCA_050999445.1 Nakamurella sp.
CAGCGCCGAGGTGTCGAAACGAACCGACCGACTCAGGCACGGTTCGTCTGGTGTCCTATCATGCGCAGGTGACGACGGCCCGCACTCTCACACCTGCGCAACGCAGGGCGGCCGCGGCGCGGTGGAACGCGGCGCTCAAGGTCGCGATGGCGATCTCCGGCCTGATCATGGTGCTGTATCTGCTGGCTCACATGTACGGCAACCTCAAAGTGTTCTCCGGCCGAGTCGTTTTCGACGGTTATGCGGATCACCTACGTACGATCGGCGAACCGTTCCTGCCGGCCGGTGGCGCATTGTGGATCATCCGGGTCGTGCTGCTGGTGAGCGTTGTGATCCACATCTACGCGGCGGTGACGTTGTGGCGGCGTGCGCGCCGGGCGACTGCAGGCCGCGGCGGCTGGCGTTACCAGAGCACCCAATCCCGCCGTGGTGCGCAGCGCACCTATGCGTCGTTCACGATGCGCTGGGGAGGGTTGACGGTGGCGTTGTTCATCGTCTATCACCTGCTGCACCTGAGTTCGGACAACGTGATCCACCCCGGTGGGGCGTCAACCAGCCCGTACGTTCGATTGGTCAACGATTTCCAGATCTGGTGGGTCGTGCTCAGCTACGCGATCGCGTTGGTGGCGCTCGGGTTTCATCTTCGGCACGGTGTCTGGAGTGCCTTCGCGAGCCTCGGCGCCAATACCGGTGTCCGGCGGCGTCGGCACCTCAACGTGGCGGCCACCGTGGTGGCACTCGTGATCACGGTCGGGTTCCTGGTACCGCCGTTCGCCGTCCTCGTTGGCTGGGTTGGCTGACGTGCCCGCCGAACAGACCCCGTCGCCTTCCGACTTCTACACCGTCGGGACGCCGATCGCCGACGAGAAGGCGCCGGCGGGTTCCGTCGAGCAACAGTGGGACACGCGCAAGTTCGACGCGAAATTGGTCAACCCGGCGAACCGGCGCAACCTGTCGGTCATCATCGTCGGCACCGGCCTCGCCGGAAGCTCAGCAGCCGCGACCCTCGGCGAGGCCGGATACCAGGTCACGAACTTCTGCTACCAGGACAGCCCCCGCCGTGCGCACAGCATCGCGGCCCAGGGCGGCATCAATGCAGCGAAGAACTACCGCAACGATGGTGACAGCGTCCAACGGCTGTTCTACGACACAGTCAAAGGTGGCGACTTCCGCTCGCGCGAATCGAACACCTACCGCCTGGCTCAGGTGAGCGGCGCGATCATTGACCAGTGCGTCGCTCAGGGCGTCCCGTTCGCGCGGGAGTACGGCGGGCTGCTCGACAACCGTTCCTTCGGTGGCGTGCAGGTTTCGCGTACTTTCTACGCCCGCGGCCAGACGGGACAGCAACTGCTACTCGGCGCCTACCAGGCACTGGAGCGGCAGGTCGCGGCCGGCACCGTCAAGGTGCACTCGCGCCACGAGATGCTCGACCTGATCATGGTCGAGGGCAGAGCTCGCGGCGTGGTCGTCCGGGACATGACGACCGGCCGGATCGAGACCCATCTCGCCGACGCAATCGTCCTCGCGACCGGTGGATACGGCAACGCCTACTTCCTGTCCACCAACGCGATGGGCTGCAATGTCACCGCGACGTGGCGCGCCCACCGAAGGGGGGCCCTTTTCGCCAACCCCTGCTTTACCCAGATCCACCCGACCTGTATTCCGGTGAGCGGCGACCACCAGTCCAAATTGACCCTGATGAGTGAGTCGTTGCGCAATGACGGCCGGATCTGGGTGCCCAAGGTCAACGACGGTGACCTTGACCGCTCTCCCCGCGAGATTCCCGAGTCCGAGCGCGACTACTACCTGGAACGGATGTATCCCGCCTTCGGCAATCTGGTCCCGCGGGACGTCGCGTCGCGCGCGGCGAAGAACGTCTGCGACGAAGGTCGAGGGGTCGGGCCGGGCGGCCTCGGCGTCTACCTGGACTTCGCCGACGCGATCGGGCGGCTCGGCCGCCCGGCGGTCGAAGCGAAGTACGGAAACTTGTTCGACATGTACCAGCAGATCACCGGGGAGGATCCCTACCAGGTGCCGATGCGGATCTACCCTGCTGTGCACTACACGATGGGCGGGTTGTGGGTCGACTACGACCTGCAGAGCACGATCCCGGGCCTGTTCGCGATCGGTGAGGCCAACTTCTCCGACCACGGTGCGAACCGGCTCGGCGCCAGCGCCCTGATGCAGGGACTCGCCGACGGCTATTTCATCCTGCCCAGCACGATCACCGACTACCTCGCCGCCGGGCCGTTCGAATCAGTCGGTGAAGCACATCCCGCGGTGCGGCACGCGACCGAGGCCGTACGCGACCGGATCCATACGCTGCTCTCGGTCAACGGCCGGCGCACCGTCGACTCCTTTCACCGGGAGCTCGGCAACATCCTCTGGACGCACTGCGGTATGGAGCGAACCAAGCAGGGCCTGAACACAGCGATCCAGCTGGTGCGCGCGCTGAAAGCGGAATTCTGGCGGGACGTCAAGGTCACCGGCAGCGGCGAAGAGCTGAACCAGACGTTGGAGCGGGCGGGACGGGTGGCAGACTTCTTCGAACTGGGTGAGCTCATGTGTATCGACGCCCTGCACCGGGAGGAGTCGTGTGGGTGCCACTTCCGAACCGAAAGCCAGACCGCGGACGGCGAAGCGCTGCGCGACGATGCCCGGTTCGCCTACGTCGCCGCCTGGGCGTTCGCCGGCGACGGCAACCCTCCGGTGCTGCACAAGGAGCACCTGGCATATGACAACGTCCAGATGAAGCAGCGGAACTACCGATGAACATCACGGTGCGGGTGTGGCGGCAGAGCAACCCCGGCGACGCCGGACGCATGGTCACCTACCGGCTCGACGGCATCTCACCGCACATGTCATTCCTGGAGATGCTCGACGTGCTCAATGAGCAGCTCACCGTGGACGGCGGCGATCCGGTCGCGTTCGACAGTGACTGCCGGGAGGGGATCTGCGGCGCCTGCGGCCTGGTGATCAACGGGATCGCGCACGGACCGCAGACCCTGATCACCACCTGCCAACTGCACATGCGCAGCTTTGACGACGGCGACGTGATCGACGTCGAACCGTGGCGGGCCGAACCGTTTCCGATCATCAAGGACCTCGTCGTCGACCGCGGCGCGTTCGACCGGATCATCCAGGCCGGCGGTTTCATCAGCGCACCGACCGGCGCGGCTCCCGATGCGAACGTCATACCCGTGCCGAAGACCGACGCGGACGCTGCGTTCGACGCGGCGACCTGCATCGGCTGCGGCGCCTGCGTCGCGGCGTGCCCCAACGGTTCCGCCGCGCTGTTCCTCGGCGCCAAGATCACCCACCTCGGACTTCTACCGCAGGGACAGCCCGAGCGGGACTCGCGTTCGCTGGCCATGATCGACCAGCACGACGCCGAAGGCTTCGGCGGCTGCACCCAGATCGGCGAGTGCACCGCAGTGTGCCCCAAAGGCATTCAACTGGACGTCATCTCCCGCTACCACCGCGACGTCATCACCGCGCTGCTGCACGGCGAAACCTGATTCGGCTGACACACCCCCGTATGGCCGGCGGGATCCGGCTGACCTTCTCCTACGAGGCGCTTCAGGGTCAGTCCCACACCACTTTCCCGTCGGCCTGCAATCTGGCGCCCTCGGCGACGCGATGCTCCACCAGATGGTCGCCGGGCATCAGATGCGTGACCACGCAACCACGTGCCGGCACGGCCACATCGGCGATCAACCGGCGGTGGCAACGCCACCACACACTCTCGCTGCACATCACCGCGACGCTCCGCGATCCGCATTGGCCGATCTTCGCGGCGACGATGATTGTGGTCATCGTCGGCTGGGTGGCGCCGACCCCGTTCACGCTGCGTCATCCCCGGGTGGTGCAGCGGGTCGGTTTCGCATTGGTCGGGCCGACGCAGCGGTTGTTCGAACACCTCGACGCCACTCCCGGTCAATTCGGCGAGAAAGACATCTCCCCTGTACTTCTGGCACAACGGCCAGTACCCCGACTCCCCGGAGTACACGGCCCTTTTCGACGGGCACTTCGCCGACTACCGGCTGCGGATCAACGGCCTCGTCGATCAGCCGGCCGAGCTGACGATGACG